>NZ_JBSGVW010000013.1:0-225964 GCF_053608645.1 Streptomyces sp. NPDC055013 | reverse complement strand
TCGTCGTGCTCCGAGGAGACGACCAGCTGCTTGATGTTGAGGATCAGGTCGGTGACGTCCTCCTTGACGCCCGGCACGGTGGTGAACTCGTGCAGCACGCCGTCGACGCGGATGGACGTGACCGCCGCACCCGGGATCGAGGACAGGAGGGTCCGGCGCAGGGAGTTGCCGAGGGTGTAACCGAAGCCCGGCTCCAGCGGCTCGATCACGAACCGGGAGCGGAATTCGTCGACGACCTCTTCGGTCAACGAGGGACGCTGAGCAATCAGCATGTGTGGATCAGATCCTTCTTTCGTGGACGCCCGCTATTTGACGTCCGACGGAAACCGCACCCGTGAAGAGTGCGGGTACTGCAAGGGTACGGGCGATACAACCCCTTACGGAGTCGTACCGCCCGAAACCTCAAGCGAACCGTGCCTCAGACGCGGCGGCGCTTCGGCGGGCGGCAGCCGTTGTGCGGGGTCGGGGTGACGTCCTGGATGGAGCCGACCTCGAGGCCCGTGGCCTGCAGGGAGCGGATCGCGGTCTCACGACCGGAGCCCGGGCCCTTGACGAACACGTCGACCTTGCGCATGCCGTGCTCCTGGGCGCGGCGGGCAGCCGACTCGGCGGCCATCTGCGCGGCGAACGGCGTGGACTTCCGGGAGCCCTTGAAGCCGACGTGGCCGGCGGAGGCCCAGGAGATCACGTTGCCGGACGGGTCCGTGATCGAAACGATGGTGTTGTTGAACGTGCTCTTGATGTGCGCATGGCCGTGAGCGACGTTCTTCTTTTCCTTGCGGCGCACCTTCTTGACGGCGCCCTGACGTCCCTTGGGGGGCATCTGTTAACTCCTACGGGGAGGTGGTCGGTCCTACAGCGAAGACCGCTGATGAAGCGTTGTCCGCTGAGGACTACTTCTTGCCCGGCTTCTTCTTGCCGGCGATGGCGCGACGCGGGCCCTTGCGGGTGCGGGCGTTGGTGCTGGTGCGCTGACCGCGGACGGGCAGGCCACGGCGGTGACGCAGACCCTGGTAGCAGCCGATCTCGACCTTGCGGCGGATGTCGGCCTGGATCTCGCGACGGAGGTCACCCTCGGTCTTGATGTTGTTGTCGACGTACTCGCGGATCGCGACGAGCTGCTCTTCGCTCAGGTCACGAACACGGGTGTTCGGGTCGATGCCCGTCTCCGCCAGCGTCAGCTGCGAAAGGGTCCGGCCGATGCCGAACACGTAGGTGAGGGCGACCTCCACGCGCTTTTCGCGCGGGATGTCAACACCGGAAACGCGTGCCATTCAATGGCTCCTGGTGATCTTCGGAGGTCTTCCACAGAACCGAATCCCAGCCGCCGTACCAGGTACGAACTGGGTCCCCGGCCTCCGAACCGAGGGTGTCAGGCGAAGGATCGCCTGGGTCCTGCGTATGAACATATTCAGCTCGCGTCGCGCGAATCTCTGCGATGTCGTGGCAGAGGGAGTGGACGATCGTGCGTCAGCCCTGGCGCTGCTTGTGGCGCGGGTTCTCGCAGATGACCATGACCCGACCGTGACGGCGGATCACCCTGCACTTGTCGCAGATCTTCTTGACGCTCGGCTTGACCTTCATTGGTGAGGTTCTCCGGGTCAGTGCCATCGCCTCGGGAATCCCGGGGCGCGGGCAAGATCTACTTGTAGCGGTAGACGATCCGGCCACGGGTCAGGTCGTACGGAGACAACTCCACCACGACCCGGTCGTCAGGGAGGATGCGGATGTAGTGCATACGCATCTTGCCGCTGATGTGTGCCAGGACCTGGTGGCCGTTCTGGAGCTCGACCTTGAACATGGCGTTCGGCAGAGACTCGACGACAGTGCCCTCGATCTCGATGGCACCTTGCTTCTTGGCCACGCTTCGCCCTTCGGAATCGACTACCTTGATCGACCCCTGCGCTTTCCCTTACGGGTGCATGCAGACATGCGGGTGCACAAGAGCCGACGAGTCAGTCTACGTCAGCGCACCCGGAAAGACGAATCGGGGAAGTCTGCCCCGGAGGGCAGATCATTAAGCGCCGGAAGGGTACGACGGAAACTCAAGCCGACGGATCCGGCGCGGTGACGATCCCGTATTCGGCGAGCTTCGCCTTGCCGCCGTCGGGAGACGTGAGCACCAGCGGCCCCGCCTCGGTCAGCGCAACCGAGTGCTCCCAGTGGGACGACCAGGTGCCGTCGGTGGTGATCACGGTCCAGTCGTCCGACAGGACCTCCGTCTTCGGAGTGCCCAGCGAGATCATCGGCTCGATCGCGAGGCAGAAGCCCGGGACCAGCTTCGGCCCCTTCCCCCGCCGCCGGTCGACGTAGTTCAGCAGGTGCGGGTCCATGTGCATCTCGGTGCCGATGCCGTGGCCGCCGTAGTCCTCGATGATCCCGTAGCGCCCGCCGCCCGGCTTCGGCTGCCGGCGGATGTACGTCTCGATGGCACGGGAGACGTCGACGAGACGGTTCCCCTGCTTCATGGCCGCGATGCCGGCCCACATCGACTCCTCGGTCACCCGGGAGAGCTCGACGAGCTCCGGAGCGTGACCGGAGCCCACGAAGGCGGTGTAGGCGGCGTCGCCGTGCCAGCCGTCGATGATCGCGCCGCAGTCGATGGAGATGATGTCGCCGTCCTTGAGGACGACGTCCTCGGACGGGATGCCGTGGACGACGACGTCGTTCACGGAGGTGCAGATGGTCGCCGGGAAGCCGCCGTAGCCGAGGAAGTTCGACTTGGCGCCGTGCTCCGCGAGCACCTTGCGGGCGACCTCGTCCAGATCCTTGGTGCTGGCGCCCGGTACCGCGGCCTCGCGCGTGGCCGCATGAATGGCGGCGACGACCAGCCCCGCCTCACGCATCTTGGCGATCTGCTCGGGGCTCTTGATCTGCACCATGGGGACGGGGGCCTTCCTGGACTGAATAGAGGGGACTTCTTCAACCATAAGGGCGGAGGCGGCGCACCCCACCCCACGCAGCAGCCGCGGCCCCCTCACAGGGAGCCGCGGCCTGAGCTACGTACACGAGCCAGGAACGCTGCTACTCGCCGTCCCCGTCACGCTGAAGCGCCTCCATGGCGCGCGCCGTGACCTCTTCGACCTTGCCGAGAGCGGAGATGGTGACGACCAGTCCCTGCGTCTTGTAGTAGTCGATGATCGGCTCGGTCTGCGTGTGGTAGACCTCGAGGCGCTTGCGGACCGTCTCCTCCGAGTCGTCGTCCCGCTGGTACAGCTCGCCGCCGCAGGCGTCGCAGACGCCCTCCTTCTTCGGCCGGCTGTACGTCACGTGGAAGACGTGGCTGGAGTCCTTGCGGCAGATCCGCCGCCCGGCGATCCGCTTGACGACCTCTTCCTCGGGGACCTCGAGGTCCAGGACGGCGTCCAGCTTCATGCTCTCGGACTGGAGCATCTCGTCGAGCGCCTCGGCCTGGGACACATTGCGCGGGAAGCCGTCGAGCAGGAAGCCACCCTCGGCGTCCGGCTTCTCCATGCGGTCCTTGGCCATCCCGATGGTGACCTCGTCCGGCACCAGGTTGCCCGCGTCCATGTAGGACTTCGCGAGCTTCCCGAGCTCCGTCTGCTGGCTGATGTTGGCGCGGAACAGGTCGCCCGTGGAGATGTGCGGGATCGACAGGTTCTTGGCGAGGAACGCAGCCTGCGTTCCCTTACCGGCACCCGGCGGCCCGACGAGGACGATACGCATCAGCGGAGGAACCCTTCGTAATTGCGCTGCTGGAGCTGGCTCTCGATCTGCTTCACCGTTTCGAGACCGACACCCACGATGATCAGGATGCTGGTCCCGCCGAACGGGAAGTTCTGGTTTGCCCCGAAACCAGCCAACGCCATCGTCGGCACGAGAGCGATCAGACCCAAGTACAGCGAGCCCGGCCAAGTGATCCGGTTGAGTACGTACGAAAGGTACTCAGCGGTCGGTCGGCCAGCCCGGATGCCCGGGATGAAGCCACCATACTTCTTCATGTTGTCCGCGACTTCCTCGGGGTTGAACGAGATGGCCACGTAGAAGAACGCGAAGAAGATGATCAGGAAGAAGTACAGCGTGACGTGCAGCGGAGCGTCCGTGAGCGCGAGGTTCTGCTCGATCCAGGTCTTCCAGCCTGCGTTCCCACCGGCGAACTGCGCGATCAGTGCCGGGATGTAGAGCAGGGACGAGGCAAAGATCACAGGGATGATGCCCGCCTGGTTGACCTTCAGCGGAATGTACGTCGAAGTGCCGCCGTAGGAACGGCGGCCGATCATGCGCTTCGCGTACTGAACGGGGATTCGGCGCTGAGCCTGCTCGACGAAGACCACCAGGCCGATCATGACCAGACCCACGGCGACCACGGTGCCGAACTCGATCCAGCCGCCGGC
The DNA here is from genome assembly GCF_053608645.1 of Streptomyces sp. NPDC055013. Taxonomy (NCBI): domain Bacteria; kingdom Bacillati; phylum Actinomycetota; class Actinomycetes; order Kitasatosporales; family Streptomycetaceae; genus Streptomyces; species Streptomyces sp. NPDC055013. The sequence goes on along the minus strand of NZ_JBSGVW010000013.1, from coordinate 221,609 downwards.
CAGGGAGCCCTGCTTCTTGATGGCCCACAGCGCGGACGGGAAGGTCGCGGCGATCGAGATGAACATCAGGATCGACATGCCGTTGCCGATGCCGCGGTCGGTGATCAGCTCACCGAGCCACATGACCATGGCCGTACCGGCGGTCATGGTGATGACCATCACGATGGTGGTGAAGATCGAGCGGTCCGGCACGATCTGGTTGGCGACCTGGCAGTTCTGGAAGAGCGCACCACTGCGGGCGGTGGCCACCAGGCCGGTGCCCTGCAGTACGGCGAGCGCCACCGTCAGGTACCGGGTGTACTGCGTGATCTTCGCCGTACCGGCCTGGCCTTCCTTCTTCAAGGCTTCCAGGCGCGGGATCACGACGGTCAGCAGCTGCAGGATGATGCTCGCCGTGATGTACGGCATGATGCCGAGAGCGAAGATCGTGATCTGAAGCAGCGCGCCGCCACTGAACATGTTGACCAGACCGAAAAGGCCCTGGTTGGCGTCCGCCTGGTCGATACAGACCTGTACGGCCCGGTAATCGACGCCGGGAATCGGAATATGGGTACCGACCCGGAAGATCACGATGATGCCGAGCGTGAAGAGCAGCTTCTTGCGCAGGTCGGGCGTCTTGAACGCCCGGGCGAACGCGGTGAGCACGGTGCCTCCTGCGACCCCCGCGCTACTGCGTCAAGGGTGACGGTCTTGAGGATCGACTAATAGGAACGACTTAGCTAACGGTCAACTGCCGCTCAGAGTGCCCCACAAGAAGCACTCCGTAAAAGTGGGCAGTGCAGGCCACCTTACCCGCGGGACCGCCCCCCTTGGAACGACCAACCGGGGATACCCCATTTGTGGGGTATCCCCGGTCGGGATCGCTCAAGTCATCGAGACGCCTGATGGATTCAGACGAGCTCGGTGACGCTGCCGCCGGCGGCGGTGATCTTCTCCTTGGCGGAGCCGGAGACGGCGTCGACCGTCACCTGCAGCGCCACGGAGATCTCACCCTGGCCGAGGACCTTGACGAGGCTGTTCTTGCGAACGGCACCCTTCGCCACCAGGCCTTCGACCGTGACCTCGCCACCCTCGGGGTAGAGCGCGGCCAGCTTGTCGAGGTTCACGACCTGGAACTCGGTCTTGAACGGGTTCTTGAAGCCCTTCAGCTTCGGAAGGCGCATGTGGAGGGGCATCTGCCCACCCTCGAAGCGCTCCGGAACCTGGTAACGAGCCTTCGTACCCTTGGTACCACGACCGGCCGTCTTACCCTTCGACGCCTCACCACGACCCACACGGGTCTTGGCGGTCTTGGCGCCCGGGGCGGGACGGAGGTTGTGGATCTTGAGCGGGTTGTTCTCCGCCATGATCAGTCGACCTCCTCGACCGTCACGAGGTGGCGGACGGTGTGCACCATGCCGCGGAACTCGGGGCGGTCCTCCTTGACGACCTGCGTGTTGATCCCCTTGAGACCAAGGGAACGCAGGGTGTCACGGTGGTTCTGCTTGCTGCCGATGTAGGACTTGACCTGCGTAATCTTGAGCTGCGCCATGATTACGCACCCGCCCCGGCACGTGCACGGAGAAGAGCCGCGGGGGCGACGTCCTCGAGCGGCAGACCACGGCGGGCCGCGACCTCCTCGGGACGCTGCAGGCCCTTGAGGGCCGCCACGGTCGCGTGCACGATGTTGATCGCGTTGTCGGAGCCGAGCGACTTCGACAGGATGTCGTGGATACCGGCGCACTCGAGCACGGCACGCACCGGACCACCGGCGATAACACCGGTACCGGGCGACGCGGGCTTGAGCAGTACGACGCCGGCAGCCTTCTCACCCTGGATCGGGTGCGGGATGGTGCCCTGGATACGGGGGACCTTGAAGAAGTGCTTCTTGGCCTCCTCAACACCCTTGGCGATGGCGGCCGGCACCTCCTTGGCCTTGCCGTAACCGACACCCACGGTGCCGTCACCGTCGCCCACCACGACCAGCGCGGTGAAGCTGAAGCGACGACCACCCTTCACAACCTTGGCGACACGGTTGATCGCGACAACGCGCTCAACGTAAGCGGTCTTCTCGGCGGCAGCTGCGCCGCCGTCACGGCCCTTCCGGTCCCGCCGCTCGCCGCCACCGGCACCGCCACCGCGGCGCTGGGGTCCAGCCATTGGAATTACCTCTCTCTGTTTCCGCTAGCTACGGAAGCGGCTCAGAACTTGAGCCCGGCTTCGCGGGCGGCATCCGCCAGGGCAGCAATGCGCCCGGCGTACTGGTTGCCACCACGGTCGAATACGACAGCCTCGACGCCGGCGGCCTTGGCGCGCTCGGCGACCAGGGCGCCGACCTGCTTGGCCTGCGCGGACTTGTCGCCCTCGCCACCGCGGATCGTGGTGTCCAGGGTGGACGCCGACGCAAGGGTGTGACCCTTGATGTCGTCGATCACCTGGGCCACGATGTGGCGGTTCGAGCGGGTAACGACCAGACGCGGACGCTCCGCCGTTCCGTTGATGTGCTTACGGATCCGGATGTGGCGGCGCTTGATCGCGGCGCGCTTGTAGGCGTCGCCCTTAAGGATCTTCTGTCCGTATGCCATGGCTTACTTACCCGCCTTTCCGACCTTGCGGCGGATGACTTCGCCCTCGTACTTGACGCCCTTGGCCTTGTACGGGTCGGGCTTGCGCAGCTTGCGGATGTTGGCCGCAACCTCGCCGACCTTCTGCTTGTCGATGCCCTCGACCGAGAACCGGGTGGGGGCCTCCACCTTGAAGGTGATGCCCTCGGGGGCCTCGACGGTGATCGGGTGGCTGTAGCCCAGAGCGAACTCCAGGTTCGAACCCTTGGCCGTCACGCGGTAACCGACACCGCTGATCTCGAGCTTCTTCACGTAACCCTGGGTCACGCCGGTGATCATGTTCGCCACCAGCGTGCGGGACAGGCCGTGCAGGGCCTTGTTCTGACGCTCGTCGTTCGGGCGAGTGACGTTCAGGACGCCGTCCTCATCCCTGACGATGTCGATCGGCGCGGCAACGGTGTGGGTCAGTTCGCCCTTGGGGCCCTTGACCGAAACCGTACGGCCGTCGATGGTGACGTCCACGCCGGCGGGAACCGTGATGGGGAGCTTGCCAATACGCGACATAGCTGTTTCCTCCGTTCCCTTCCGCTACCAGACGTAGGCGAGGACTTCCCCACCCACGCCCTTCTTGCCGGCCTGCTTGTCGGTGAGGAGCCCGTGCGACGTGGAGATGATCGCCACGCCCAGGCCGCCGAGCACCTTCGGCAGGTTGGTGGACTTCGCGTACACCCGGAGACCGGGCTTGGAGATCCGCTTGATGCCCGCGATGGAGCGCTCACGGTTCGGGCCGAACTTCAGCTCGAGAACGAGGTTCTTGCCGACCTCGGCGTCCTCGACCTTCCAGCCCGTGATGAAGCCCTCCTGCTGGAGGATCTCCGCGATGTGCGACTTGATCTTCGATGCCGGCATCGTCACGGAGTCGTGGTATGCCGAGTTCGCGTTCCGCAGACGCGTAAGCATGTCTGCGATCGGATCAGTCATGGTCATGAATTGGCCTTCGGCCTCTCTCGCCGGGGTTTCCTGGTGCGCCATCCCTCTCCCCGATCCGAGACGGGACGGGTGCGGCGCGGTGGACCTACGGCGTAGTAAGTCGTACGGGCGACCGTCAGGCGCCCAACCCTCCAAGCCTAAGCCATGGAAGGGAGGGCGCCTGACACGCCCAGTGCTTACCGAGAGCCTCTGGAATCCCTAAAAGCGGGACTACCAGGAGCTCTTGGTCACGCCCGGCAGCTCGCCACGGTGAGCCATCTCACGAAGGCACACGCGGCACAGGCCGAACTTGCGGTACACGGAGTGGGGACGGCCACAGCGCTGGCAGCGCGTGTAGCCACGCACGCCGAACTTGGGCTTGCGAGCAGCCTTCGCGATCAGAGCCTTCTTCGCCATCTCGCTCACGCCTCCTTGAAGGGGAAGCCGAGGTGACGAAGGAGCGCGCGGCCCTCAGCGTCGTTGGTCGCCGTGGTCACCACGGTGATGTCCATACCCCGGGTGCGGTCGATCTTGTCCTGGTCGATCTCGTGGAACATGACCTGCTCGGTGAGACCGAAGGTGTAGTTGCCACGGCCGTCGAACTGCTTGGGGGACAGACCACGGAAGTCGCGGATGCGCGGCAGCGCGAGCGACAGGGTGCGGTCCAGGAACTCCCACATGCGGTCGCCACGGAGCGTGACGTGGGCACCGATCGGCTGGCCCTCACGCAGCTTGAACTGCGCGATGGACTTGCGGGCCTTGGTGACGGCCGGCTTCTGACCGGTGATCGTGGTGAGGTCGCGGATGGCGCCCTCGATCAGCTTGGAGTCGCGGGCGGCGTCGCCCACACCCATGTTGACCACGATCTTGACGAGGCCGGGGATCTGCATGACGTTCTCGTACTTGAACTCGTCACGCAGCTTGCCCGCGATCTCCTCGCGGTACTTCAGCTTCAGACGCGGGCTGGTGGTGGTCGTCATCAGATGTCCTCACCCGTCCGCTTGGCAACGCGGATCTTGTTGCCTTCGTCGTCGAAGCGGTAACCGACACGCGTGACGACCTTGTTGCCGTCCTTCTCAACGACCAGCTGGACGTTGGAGACGTGGACAGGCGCCTCAGTCGTGACGATGCCACCGGCCTGCGAACCCTTGGCGGTGGGGCCGGCCTTGGTGTGCTTCTTGACCCGGTTGACACCCTCGACCAGGACACGGTCCTCGCGGGGGTAGGCCGCGATGACCTTGCCCTGCTTGCCCTTGTCCTTGCCGGTGATGACCTGAACCAGGTCGCCCTTCTTGATCTTCATGCTTACAGCACCTCCGGAGCCAGCGAGATGATCTTCATGAACTTCTTCTCGCGCAGCTCACGCCCGACCGGGCCGAAGATGCGGGTGCCGCGAGGGTCGCCGTCGTTCTTCAGAATGACGGCGGCGTTCTCGTCGAAGCGGATGTACGAGCCGTCCGGACGACGGCGCTCCTTGACGGTGCGAACGATGACCGCCTTGATGACGTCACCCTTCTTCACGTTGCCGCCGGGGATCGCGTCCTTGACGGTGGCGACGATGACGTCACCGATGCCCGCGTAGCGGCGACCGGAGCCACCGAGCACACGGATGCAAAGGATCTCCTTCGCACCAGTGTTGTCGGCGACACGCAGTCGCGACTCCTGCTGGATCACGTCTATCTCCTGTTTGTCTGCCGGTTCCCGGCAGGGGCCGCTTCACTGGGAGGCGAGCCCCTGCCGAGCCTGGCGGAACTGACCTGCGGGTTTGCCCGCAGGAAATTACTTGGCCTTCTCGAGGATCTCGACGATGCGCCAGCGCTTGGTCGCCGACAGCGGACGCGTCTCCATCAGGAGGACGCGGTCGCCGACGCCGGCAGCGTTCTGCTCGTCGTGCGCCTTGAGCTTGTTCGTACGGCGGATGACCTTGCCGTACAGCGCGTGCTTGACGCGGTCCTCGACGGCGACGACGACGGTCTTGTCCATCTTGTCGCTGACGACGAGACCCTCACGGGTCTTGCGGAAGCCGCGGGCCTCTGCAGTCTGCTCAGTCACGTTGCTCTCACTCATCAGGCGCTCTCCACCGTCTCGATGCCCAGCTCGCGCTCACGCATCAGGGTGTAGATCCGCGCGATGTCCTTACGGACGGCCTTCAGCCGACCGTGGTTCTCGAGCTGACCAGTCGCCGCCTGGAAGCGGAGGTTGAACAGCTCTTCCTTGGCTTCGCGGAGCTTCGCCAGAAGCTCCTCGTCACCCAGTTCGCGCAGCTCGGACGCCTTGGTACCGGCCGACATCACGCTTCACCTGCCTCGCGCTTGACGATCCGGCACTTCATCGGCAGCTTGTGGGCGGCGCGAGTCAGGGCCTCACGGGCGATCTTCTCGTTGGGGTACGACAGCTCGAACATCACGCGTCCGGGCTTGACGTTGGCGATCCACCACTCCGGGGAACCCTTACCGGAACCCATGCGGGTCTCGGCAGGCTTCTTGGTGAGGGGACGGTCCGGGTAGATGTTGATCCAGACCTTGCCACCACGCTTGATGTGACGCGTCATGGCGATACGAGCGGCCTCGATCTGACGGTTCGTCACGTACGCCGGGGTCAGCGCCTGGATGCCGTACTCGCCGAACGCAACCTGCGTGCCGCCCTTGGCAGCGCCGCTGCGCTTCGGGTGGTGCTGCTTGCGGTGCTTGACCCTACGGGGGATCAGCATTTCGGTCAGGCCTCCGTTCCGGTGCTCTCAGCCGGAGCGGACGCCTGGGCCTCGGCCTTGGGGGCCTCGGCGCCGGCAGCCTGCTGCGGCTTACGACCGCGCCGCTCGCCACCGCGGCCACCACGGGCCGGGCGGTCGGAGCCGCCACCGCGAGCCGGGCGGTTACCCGCACGGGCGGCAGCGTTCTCGGCGCGGACCTCGGCGATGTTCTTGACGTCGCCCTTGTAGATCCAGACCTTCACACCGATGCGGCCGAAGGTCGTCTTGGCCTCGAAGAAGCCGTAGTCCACGTTCGCGCGGAGCGTGTGCAGGGGCACACGGCCCTCGCGGTAGAACTCCGAGCGGGACATCTCGGCGCCACCGAGGCGGCCGCCGCACTGGATCTTGATGCCCTTGGCGCCGGCCTTCATGGCGGACTGCATGCTCTTACGCATGGCCCGACGGAAGGAGACGCGGGAGGAGAGCTGCTCGGCAACGGCCTGTGCGACCAGCTGAGCGTCGGTCTCGGGGTTCTTGACCTCGAGGATGTTCAGCTGGACCTGCTTGCCCGTGAGCTTCTCGAGGTCACCGCGGATGCGGTCGGCCTCGGCGCCACGGCGGCCGATGACGATGCCCGGACGAGCGGTGTGGATGTCCACACGCACGCGGTCACGGGTGCGCTCGATCTCAACCTTCGAGATACCGGCGCGCTCCATGCCGGACGTCATCATCCGACGGATGGCGACGTCTTCCTTGACGTAGTCCTTGTACAGCTTGTCGGCGTACCACCGGGACTTGAAGTCCGTGGTGACACCGAGCCGGAACCCGTGCGGGTTTACCTTCTGGCCCATTACCGGGTTCCTTCCTTGCTGCTGACGACCACAGTGATGTGGCTGGTCCGCTTGCGGATCCGGTAGGCACGGCCCTGGGCACGCGGACGGAACCGCTTCAGGGTCGGGCCCTCGTCGACGTACGCCTCGCTGATGACCAGCGAGGAGGCGTCCGGGTGGTCGTAGTTGTGCGCGGCGTTGGCGATGGCGCTGTCGAGCACCTTGCCGACCGGCACTGAGGCTGCCTGCGGAGCGAATCGCAGAACAGCCTGAGCCTCCGTGGCATCCATGCCACGGATAAGGTCCACCACGCGGCGGGCCTTCATGGGCGTAACGCGGATGTACCGCGCCTGGGCCCTGGCTTCCATGGTTGTCCCTCTCAGTTACTTACGTGTCTGAATGCGATCCGCTACTAGCGGCGCTTCGACTTCCGGTCGTCCTTGACGTGACCCCGGAAGGTGCGCGTCGGCGAGAACTCGCCGAGCTTGTGGCCGACCATCGACTCGGTGACGAACACCGGGATGTGGGTCTTGCCGTTGTGCACCGCGAGCGTGTGGCCGAGCATGGCCGGCACGATCATGGAGCGACGGGACCAGGTCTTGATGACGTTCTTGGTGCCTGCTTCGTTCTGCGTTTCCACCTTCTTGATCAGGTGGTCGTCGACGAAGGGCCCCTTCTTGAGACTGCGCGGCATCTAAACCCGCTCCTAGCGCTTCTTGTTCGTCTTGCGGCGGCGGACGATGTACTTGTTGCTCGCCTTCTTCGGAGCACGAGTACGACCCTCCTTCTGACCCCAGGGGCTGACCGGGTGGCGACCACCGGAGGTCTTGCCCTCACCACCACCGTGGGGGTGGTCAACCGGGTTCATCGCCACACCGCGAACGGTCGGGCGAACGCCCAGCCAGCGCTTACGGCCGGCCTTGCCCCAGTTGATGTTGCTCTGCTCGGCGTTGCCGACCTCGCCGACGGTGGCGCGGCAGCGCACGTCGACCAGGCGGATCTCACCGGAGGGCATGCGGAGGTGGGCCATCGAGCCCTCCTTCGCGAGCAGCTGCACGGAGGCACCGGCGGAGCGGGCGAACTTGGCGCCGCCACCGGGACGGAGCTCGATCGCGTGGATCGTGGTACCGACCGGGATGTTGCGGAGCGCCAGGTTGTTGCCCGGCTTGATGTCGGCCCCGGGACCGTTCTCCACGCGGTCACCCTGCTGCAGGTTGCGCGGGGCGAGGATGTAGCGCTTCTCGCCGTCGGCGTAGTGCAGCAGCGCGATGCGCGCGGTGCGGTTGGGGTCGTACTCGATGTGCGCGACCTTCGCCGGCACGCCGTCCTTGTCGTGACGACGGAAGTCGATCACGCGGTAGGCGCGCTTGTGGCCACCACCCTGGTGGCGGACGGTCACACGACCGGAGTTGTTACGGCCACCCTTGCTGTGCAGGGGGCGGACCAACGACTTCTCCGGCGTGGACCGCGTGACCTCGACGAAGTCGGCGACGCTGGAGCCACGACGGCCCGGCGTAGTCGGCTTGTACTTGCGGATTCCCATTTCTCAGTCCTCGTCCGATATCGGACGATCCGGACCGCCCTCAGGCGGTCGGACCGCCGAAGATGTCGATACGGTCGCCCTCAGCGAGGGTCACGATCGCGCGCTTGGTGGACGCACGCTGGCCGAAGCCCGTGCGGGTCCGCTTGCGCTTGCCCTGGCGGTTGATCGTGTTGACTCCGGTGACCTTGACCTCGAAGACCGTCTCGACGGCCTGCTTGATCTGGGTCTTGTTGCTGCCCGGGGCGACGACGAACGTGTACTTGTTGTCGTCGAGGAGCGCGTAGCTCTTCTCGGACACGACCGGCTTGATCAGGATGTCACGGAGGTCCGTGAACGCCTTGCTCGCCGGCGTGACGACGGTGTTCTTGCCCTCGGTGGCGTGGCGACGCGCCTTGGCGACGCGAGCGGCCTTGGCCTTCTTCGCGGCCTTCGAGGCAATGGCGGGGTGACGGATGGCCATCAGACCTCGCTCCCTTCGGTGTCATTGGCCTTCGGGCCCGACACGAAGGACTCGAACGCGGACTGGGTGAAGACCACGTCGTCCGAGACGAGAACGTCGTACGTGTTCAGCTGGCCCGGCTCCAGGATGTGGACCTGGGGCAGGTTGCGGGCGGACAGCCACGCGGCCTCGTCGGCGCGCTCGACGACCAGGAGCAGGTTCTTGCGCTCCGAGATCTTGCCGAACAGGCTCTTGGCGGCCTTCGTGGACGGGTTGTCGCCCTCGATCACGCCGGAGACGACGTGGATGCGGTTGTTGCGGGCCCGGTCGGTGAGGGCGTGGCGCAGGGCCGCGGCCTTCATCTTCTTCGGGGTCCGCTGCGAGTAGTCACGCGGCACGGGACCGTGCACGACGCCACCACCGGCGAACTGCGGCGCGCGGGTCGAACCCTGACGGGCGCGACCGGTGCCCTTCTGGCGGTAAGGCTTCTTGCCACCACCACGGACTTCACCGCGGGTCTTGGTCTTGTGCGTGCCCTGACGGGCAGCGGCCAGCTGCGCGACGACGACCTGGTGGAGCAGCGGAACGCTGATCTTCTCTACGTCGAAGATCTCCGCGGGGAGCTCGACGGACCCGGCCTTGTCGCCCGCCGGCGAAAGGATGTCAACAGTGCTCATCGGTTACCTCAGGCCCCCTTGGCCGCAGTGCGGACCAGGACGAGGCCGCCGTTCGGACCGGGAACCGCGCCCTTGATGAGCAGCAGACCCTTCTCCGCGTCAACGGCGTGGACGGTCAGGTTCTGGGTGGTGACCCGCTCGTTGCCCATGCGACCCGCCATGCGGAGGCCCTTGAACACACGGCCCGGGGTGGCGCAGCCACCGATGGAACCGGGAGAGCGGTGCTTGCGCTGGGTGCCGTGTCCGGCGCCGAGGCCCTTGAAGTTGTGACGCTTCATGACACCGGCGAAGCCCTTGCCCTTGCTCTTGCCGGTGACGTCGACCTTCACGCCGGCCTCGAACACCTCGGCGGTGACTTCCTGGCCGAGGGTGTACTCGCTGGCGTCAGCGGTACGGATCTCGACGAGGTGGCGGCGGGGGGTCACGTCGGCCTTGGCGAAGTGACCCTTGAGGGGCTTGTTCACCTTGCGCGGGTCGATCTCGCCGAAGGCGATCTGGACCGACTCGTAGCCGTCGACGTCGTTCGTACGGACCTGGGTGACGACATTGGGGCCGGCCTTGACGACGGTGACCGGAACAACACGGTTGTTCGCGTCCCACACCTGCGTCATGCCGAGCTTCTCGCCCAGGATGCCCTTGATCTGCTTAGCCATTCTCAGATCACCGGCCCTCAGAGCTTGATCTCGATGTCGACACCGGCCGGGAGGTCGAGTCGCATCAGAGAGTCAACGGTCTTGGGAGTCGGGTCGAGGATGTCGATCAGGCGCTTGTGCGTGCGCATCTCGAAGTGCTCGCGCGAGTCCTTGTACTTGTGCGGCGACTTGATGACGCAGTACACGTTCTTCTCAGTGGGCAGCGGCACCGGGCCTGCGACCGACGCACCAGTGCGGGTCACCGTCTCGACGATCTTCTTCGCCGAGGAGTCGATGACCTCGTGGTCGTAGGCCTTGAGCCGGATGCGGATCTTCTGTCCCGCCATGGCTACTCAGTAGTCCTGTCTCTCTTACGCTCTGGAACCCGGAGTTCCCTTGACCTCCTCCGACCCACGCGGTCGGGCGTGTCGCGCTCCCGCTGACACAGATGCCCCTTGATCGAACATCCCTGCGTGGGAACACGGCCCTTCCGGAACCGCAAGCCGGGAGCTAGGAGGCCCACCGGGCGCCTGGCCGTTGTCGCGCTCACACTTCCCGGAAGATTCCCGTACGTCCGCCCCAGCGCTGCCTTACGGCAGTTAGGGCGACGAGTACTGTGGGACTCGCTTCCGGTCCTCCCGGCGGGAGGCGCGCAGCATCAACACTCGACCGAGCAACTCGGACAGTCTGCCATATGGGGCAGGGGACTGGCCAATCGAGCCGGAGAGAATACCCCGAGGGTGACGTAGGTCAAACCCGGGCCGCCGGGGCCCGGGACCGGCGGGGTGCGCGGCGGCTGATGCGGTGGCGGATGCGGTGGCGGAGAGACGGGCTGACGGGCCCGCAACCGCAGCGGACCCGTCAGTCACACCAGCATCGGACCACCCGCGTCCGCGTCAGCTCTCCGCTCCCCCCGGACGGGGTCCGGCGAGCTGACCCGTCAGCGGCTCGGAAGGCTTCTGCGGGGCGAGCAGGTGGAGCGCATCCCGGAGCAGCGTGCTTGAGGTCTGCTCGGTGTAGGGGAAGTAGACGACCTCCACCCCCACGCTCGCGAATTCGGTTTCGAGCCTCGTCCAGACGTCCGTGCCGAGCCAGTCGTCACCCTTGAAGATGACGTCGAAACCGACTTCCTTCCAGATCCCCATCTTGTCGTCCACCGTCGCGACGAAGGTCTCGTCCACGTAGCGCACACTGCGGACGATCTGCAGTCGCTCGGCGAGCGGTACCACGGGCGGCCTGCCCTTCAGGCGCACCACGAGGTCGTCCGAGCACACGCCGGCGACGAGCCGGTCGCAGTGCCCGCGGGCCCGGCGCAGGACATTCAGATGGCCCACGTGGAAGAGGTCGAAGACCCCTGGCGCGTAGCCGCGACGTGCCCTCATCGACGCCTTTCCTTCGAAGCCTTCGTGGCCTTCGTGGTGTTGTCGGCGACCGCCGTGACCGTGAGCGCCTGCGATCCGAGCGCGGTGTTCCGGCCGTCGGTGACGGCGATCGTGTACCGGTGGCGCGAACCGGGCGTGACGGTGTCCGTGTACTTCATCGTGGGGCGGTTCCACTCCTGGGACCGGCCCGTCCGCGTGGCCACGAGCCGGCCGTCCCGGTGGATGAGGTACTTCAGCTCCGCGTCGTCCCGGTCCCATGCGGCACGCCAGGTGAGCGTGACCCGGCCGGCGCTGCGGACCGAGGCCGTGAGCCTGGGCGGGTTCTCCGGAGTTCCCCGGTCGGGACCGGCCCCGAATCGCGTCAGGCTCTGCTGCGGACGGTTGTTGACGGTGGTGAACTCGCCGCCCGCCCACAGGATGCCGCCGGCCATCGCCATGGCCCGGGGACCGTTCTGCTCGCCGATCCCCTCGTTCGTGTCGGGGAACCAGTGCAGGATGTGGCGGTTGCGGGTCGACTGGGCCAGGAAGTGCTGGCGGTTGTGGTGCTCCGGGAAACCGCCCGGGGTGGCACTGCAGTTGTGGGCGTGGGACCCGCTGTAGAGAACGCCGTTGTGCAGGGCGAGCGCCTGGGTGGCGCCCAGGCAGGTGTCACGCCACACCAGCTTGCCGGTGCGGAGGCTGGCGGCGATACGGCCGTCGAAAATGCCCGTACCGCTACCCTCGGCCGCCACATAGAACTTCGTCTTGTCGCGGACCAGCGCCTTCACGACCGACCGGGCCGGCAGCCAGTCCGTGTACTGGGCCACCGTCTTCCCCGTGCGGGGGTGCAGGGCGACCAGCGAGGCCTCCAGGTCCTCGTTGACCAACTGGAAGTCGCCTCCGACGATGATCTTGCCGTACTCGGGCGCGGCGCTGATGGCGCGTACCGGAGCCTCGATCTCCGCCTTGAACGGCAGCAGCGCGCCTCGGCGGGTGAACGCCGCGATGCGCTCCCTCTCCCGGCCGTTGACGGCCGTGAAGTCGCCTCCGAGATAGACCGCGCTCTTCGTGACGTCGATGGCCCGCACGGTCGACGACAGGCGCGGGCGGAAGTCCTTGCGCAGCGAGCAGCCGGCCGTGTTGAGCGCGACCGCATGGGACGCCCTGGCCCTGCCCGCGTTGGCGAACGAGCCGCCGACGTAGAGCGTCTTGCCGTCCGCGGTCGCCTTGAGCGCCCGTACGGTGTTTCCGGCGCCGGTGAAGCGGTGGGCGCACGACAGCAGTCTGCCGGTGACGGCGTCGAAGGCCGCGAAGTTCTTGCGTGCGACCTCCCTCTGGCCGGGCTTGGCGCCCGGAGGCCGGACCTTGTTGAAGGTCCCGCCGACGTACACGACGCCGCGTGCGTACTCGATCGACCAGACGATGCCGTCGGTCTGCCAGGTCGCCAAGGGGTCGGCGGTCAGGGTCTTTTCGGCGCTGTCGGCCACCGAGGCCGAAGCGGTGATGAGCGAGGCAGCCGCGAGGAGGGCCGCGACCGAAGCCGCGGTGGCTCCCCGCTTCGTGCTTTTTCTCAGGCGCATGGAACATCCCGGGTTGCAGCAAGGACGGGTGGAAGAAGGGGAGATGGAGCGGCGGTCTCGGTCCCGAGACGGCCTCATGGGGTGCGTTCGCGCAGCACACCGGCGAGTTCACGCACTCCCAAAGGTGTACTAAATCGCCACAAACCTATACCAAATGCGCACAATCCTACGGTGATTGCGACGGCAAGTCCGACGGCCGTGTCACCTGCCAGCAGCCGCGCGGTGACGACAACCGGCGCGGTGAGGCACAGGGCGACGGCAGTCGCCAGCAGGTATCCGCCGTCGATGAAGGTGAAGCCGGGGTGCCGCCGCACCAGCACGGCCGCGACGACGTTCTCCACGACGGCCGCCGCCCCCCAGGACAGGGCCGCGCCGAGGACGCCGAGACGGGGAATGGCGAGGAACCCAACCGTCAGCTGCACCGCGAACGCGACGCCGGTGACCGCCAGATGCCAGGTGCTCTTGCCCGCCATGAGCAGCACCGTCTGGGCGTTTCCCACCCCGACGTTGACCGCCGAGGCGAGACAGAGCAGCACCAGCGCGCCCGCCCCCTGATCGAACTCGGGTCCGAACAGCGACAGAACGGTGCCCGGGAAACTCGTGAGCAGGGCCAGCAGCGGCCAGGAGAACAGCACGATCCAGCGCGTCGAGACGCGGTGCAGATGGGAGGCCTGCGCGAGGTCGCCCAGGGCGAGAAGACGGCTGATCTCGGGTGCGACGGCCAGCCGGATGGCCAGCTGGAGCAGCGTTGCCGCGATGACCACGCGGCCGACGGCGGTGTAGATGCCCGCCTCTTCGCTCGTCGCCAGGGAGGACAGCAGGACGACGCCCAGCCAGACCGCGCTGATGTCGAAGACGGACGAGACGGCCCGGGGCGCGGCGAACGCCCAGAACCCGCGCCGGGTGGCGGTCTCCCGTACGACGGTCTGCCGTACGGGGACATGCCCTGTACTCCGGCGGCGGCACCTGCGCAGGGCGAGACCGGCGATGAGGAAACCGGCCAGCGAGGGCACGAGCCAGGCGGCGGCCAGGCTCAGCACGCCCGGGGCCAGCAGCAGGACCGGTACGGCGATCAGTACGCGCAGGACCGGCTTCCCGATCTGCTCGACGCCGACGTACGGGATCACGGTGCCGTGGCCCTGGGTGGCGCCCAGCAGGATCAGGGTGACCGTGGCCAGGGGGAGGAACACGGCGAACAGCCGGACCAGGGTCACCGCGTCGCCCGGGGCGAGACTCGGCAGCAGCGCGGTGGCCGCCCCGGGCGACAGGAACAGCAGTGCGGCGGCGGTGGTGCTCGCCAGGGCTCCGGGCACGACCGCGCTGCGCAGCAGTGCGCCCACCTTGCGGCCCCCGGTGATGGCCAGGTCACCGGGGACGAAGCGCACCAGCCCGGTGTCGGCGCCGAGCTTGCAGGCGTGGCACAGGATGGTGAAGGCCGCGACGCAGGTGAACACCGCGCCCGCCCCGTAGGCCCCGAGCCCGCGGGTGACCAGGGCGACCAGGACGTAGCCGAAGACCGCGTTGACCGTCGAGCCCAGGAAACCCCACCATCCACCGCGTGCGGTGGCGGCGACCCCGGACCGGACGGTCGACCCGCCGGTGGCCGGGGCAGTCGTGCCGGAGGTGCTCACCGGGAGGTGGTGAGCGTGTCGTCCCGCAGGGGCGCGGTCGGCTTCGCCGTGGCGCCGTCGGCCGGGGCGGACGGTGGCGTGGACGCGTTCCGCTCCCGCAGCCGGCGCAGCGGGTCGCTGTCCAGGACCCGGCGGAGCAAGCCGGACCGGGTGCCGTCGTGGAGCGCCGCGCCCACGAGATGACCGCCCAGGCAGCTGACCAGCTCGTGAACGCGCTTGAGGTCGTCGCGCCTGAGGTCGTCCAGCGCGCCCACCACGAGAACGCCGTCCACGCACGGGGCGAGCACCAGGCCGTCGCCGTGTTCCAGCAGGGGCGGGCTCAGGAAGAGCGTCGACCCGCCGGAATCGGCATCCGGCACGGCACGCGCCGCCGGGACCGCCGGCCCGTCGTCGCCGGTGGTGCCGCGGCTGTGGGGGCAGAGCGTGAACCGCCCGGCCGTGCCCGCGTCGACGACCACTGCGCCCTCGGGTACGTCGTCCGACGTGGGGTCGCCGGCCGACAGGGGCAGACGGGCCCACAGGCCAGGAGTGTGCGCGGTGGCGTCCACCAGTCGTACGTCGTCACCGGACTCGGCGAGGGCGGCGGCGAGATTCACGGCGACGGCCTCGGCACCTCGCTGCTGCCTCGGCGCCACGATCATGAGCCTGCCCAGGGACGTACGGCCGTCACTGTCCCGCAGCCGCAGGCCCAGGGCGCGGTACGCCTCCGCGCGGCTGCCGTCCGCCCGGCCGACCTCCAGCAGGTCCCCCCCGGCGCCGGGGGCCGGGAGGATGCCCAGCACGGGAGCGTGCAGCGCCTCCTGGACCTCGGCGGCCGAGCGGGCCCGCGGCTCCAGGGCGGATCGCAGCCAGGCGAGCACGACCCCGAGGATGAGACCGCCGAGCAGGCCGGCCCCGATGAGCCAGCCCGGACCGGGGCCCGCGGGCCGCGCCGGCGGCTCGGCTCTGCGGACGATGTCGCCGGCGAAGGGGTCGTAGGTCCTGACGTCCGAGATCTTCTTGCGCAGGATGCCGACCTGCTCCCGCATCCCCGCGGCGCCGGCGACGGGCGGGTCGCCCTTCTTCGTGGCGAGCCGCTCGGTCAGCTCGGCGATCTGCCGCTCCAGTCCGGCGGCCATCCGGGCAGCCATGGCCTCGGAGCGGTCCTGGCGATCGGCGAGATAGGCCTGGGCGAACGCGTTGGTGACGCGAGCCGCACGCTGCGCGGTGCCCGCCGTGTACTCGAACCGCAGGACCTGGGTGTCCGGGAGGTCCGTCACGCGCAGGTCCGCCAGCAGCGCGTCGGCGCCCGGCCTGTGCCGCAGTTCCTTCGCCGCCCGGGCCGCGACGGTCGCGCTGAGCGCGATCTGCCGCTCCGTGCCCATGCTCACCTGGCTGTCCGCGCCCACGCCGATCGTGCTGAAGGGGTCGGACCTGGGGCGTACGAGCACCTCGCCGGTGGCGGTGTAACTGCCCGCGCGCAGCAGGACCAACAGCAGTCCGCCGAGCAGCCCCAGGACCACGCCCAGCACGATGGTCGCGCGGTACCTCAGCAGCAGGCGCACCTGGTCGCGCAGCTCGTCGGGGTCGTCGTACCGATCGTCGAAACCGGCGGGGCTGGTCACGGGTGCCTCCTGTGGCCGGGGATGAGTGCGTGGCCCGCGGTGGCGGGTGGCCGCACCGGGGCCGGGAGCCGGGAGGGCCCGGCGGCCCGGGTGAGGAAGAGCGGAACGATCAGGAGCAGCGCGAGGGGCGCGATGATCGCCATGAGGCTGCCGCGCAGGAAGATCAACTGGTAGAAGGCGAAGGCGGGGACCAGCAGAACCGCCAGGGTGCGCTGCCGGTCCCGCAGCCGTGCCCTGATGTCGTCCACCCGCCGTCCGGCCGCTCCCAGCACGCAGAAGACCGCGACGACGCACAGCGGACCGCCCCACAGGTAACTCTCGATCCACAGCGGCGCGGAGAGGTTGTGGAAGTCGTAGCCCGCGTACTCGGCGAATTCGATACCGGTGGCCTGTGGTTTTCCGGGCCACATGGTGCGAGGGATCACGACCAGGACGACGCCGAGCAGGGCCGACGGCGAGAAGCCGTTTTCCTGCACATAGTCGATGCCGGTCTGCATTTGCTGAAATGCGTCGTAGTCCATGGTGGTGCTGAACTGCTCCGCGAGTCCCACGACTTGCAGCGCTTCCCGTTCGTCGTAACGGAAGTAGTCGCTGTACGGGAAAGCGAACAGCACCACGGCCGTGATGGCCATGGCGATACCGCGAAAGGCCCGTGGGGTGTTGAACCGGTGCCATGAGAAAAGCAGCACCAGAAGGACGGTCCCGGCCCAGAAACGCGGCCTGCTGATGGGGTTGTTGACGATCACGTTGAGCGCGAGCAGGGCCGGGAGCAGCATCCGACGGACCGTCCGCAGCAGCCGGTCGCCGTTGGCCCGGCGGGGCAGGTGGACCAGGGCCACCAGGGACCAGAAGGCCGGGACGGCGAGGCACCAGACGCGCAGCGCGTGCGCGGTGTCCGACTGGGTGTCCGACTGCCACAGAGCCTGTCTGCTGGTGAAGTAGGCCCGCAGGCCGCCTTCCTGCCCGGGGATCAGCACGGCCGCGAGCAGCAGCGACAGACCGCACAGCAGCAGCACGGGCAGCGGCGAGAGCGTGCGGGACAGCAGCGGTTCCAGTACGGCCGACCTGCCGCCCTTGCGCCCGGCGGCCAGGGCCGCCCCCGCGGTGTAGGCGAGCAGACCGAGTTCCGTCAGCACGGCGGCGGCGAAAGCGGTCGTCTCATCGCTGCGGTAGCCGAGCGGGTAGGTGTCGGTGGCGAGCATGGCGAGCGGCGCCAGACCGAGCCATACGTAGGAGAAGAGCCAGAATCCGAACGCGACCAGGCGCACCGACGTATCGGTGAGTACCCGGGCCAGCCCGACCCCGGTATGCACCGCCACGACGCACTGCACGGCGAGTGCCGTCCCGAATCGTGTGTCGATGGCCTGGAGAATCAGCGCGGGCAGGAAGGCGACGAAAAAGAAGGTCCAGCAGCACACCGCTGCCACGGAACGCTGTTCACCGCCTCGCACCTGCACCCCCGATCGAGCGAGCAAACGGAATGGACCGACACCGGTAGATTTATAGCCCAAAGGCCAGGCCGATCCCCCGCATTTGGCAGGGCGTTTCACATGACGTGAATTAATATGAAGGCACCATAGTCACGGGCCGACGCGGCTTGCCGTCCGCAGAATTTCCTCGAATTGCGAAGCACACCCCTCCAGGGCGAACTCCCGCTCGGCCAGCGCCCGGCTCTCCTTGCCCAGCGACTCCGCCCGCGCCGGGTCGTTCAGTACCTCCCGGACCCATGCGGCCGCCTCGGACAGCGAGGACTCCTCGGGGGCGAACACCGGCGAGCCGGCCTGCCGGAGCAGCTTCGCCGCCAGGTTGTCCGCCGGCATCAGGCCCAGCACCGGGCGTCCGGCGCACAGGTAGGACAGCGTCTTGGAGGGGACCGAGAACTCTCCCGCGTCCGCCGTCAGCAGCACGACCAGCACATCGCCCGCGCCCAGCACCTCGGGCAGCCGCTCGTAGGGCTGGAAGGGCAACAGGGTCAGGTCGACACCGCGGGCGGCGGCGGCCTGCTTGATGACCGGGACGGCCGGACCGTCGTTGACGACGACGAGGCGGACCCGTTCGCCCTGCTCGCGCAGTGTCTCGGCCAGCCGCACCAGCAGGACGGGGTTGTGCTTGAGGCCGATCGTGCCCGAGTACAGAAGGGTCCTGACGCCGGTGAGGCCGTGCTCCTGCGACCACGCGTTGCCGCGGGCCACGGGGAGGATCTCGTCCAGCGGCGCCCAGTTGGGAATGACGGTCGCCTTGTCCGCGGTGCCCCACTCCCGGTGGACCCGCACGAAGGAGTCGGCGATCACGACGATCGCCGAGGCTCGTCGCGCCGACCACTTCTCGCCCTGCTCGAAGACCCGGGCGGCGACGCCCATCAGCCTCGACACCCCGGCGGCGGCGAAGCTCTTCAGCGCGACCGCGGTGACGTCCTGGTGCCACAGCACCCATGGGATGCGCAGTGCCTTCAGTGCCGACGCGGCCACGACCAGGGTCGGGACCGGCAGGTTCGCCAGCATCGCCACGTCCGGCTGCTCGCGCCGTACCTGCCGTGCCAGCTCCAGACCCAGCCGTGTCTCCTTGAAGAGGCGTCGGACGTAGGCACCCTTGTCCAGGACGACGCGGTCGCCGATGGTGACGAAGCGGAGGCGGGCGACGGTGTCCTCGTCGAGGTTGCCCTTTCCGGAGACGTAGGCCGAGCAGGTCGAGTGGACGACGTCATGACCGCGGTACGCCAGCTCACGGCTGAGCTGGGCCTGGAACGGGTGCCCGCTGTAGTCGTGGACGAGGATCCTCATGTACTGCTCTCCCGGCCGGTTCGAGGGATCAGGAACGAGCGCGCTTGACCTGGTCGAAGACCCAGGCGTAGGTCTTCTCGAGCCCGTCCGCCAGCGGGATCGACGGCTCCCAGCCGTACAGTTCGCGGATCATGCCGTTGTCGGAGTTGCGGCCCCGTACGCCCTGCGGCGCGTCCAGCCGGTAGGCGCGCTCGCAGCGGATGCCCGCGATCTCCTCGACGATGTCGACCAGTTGGTTGATGGTGACCAGCTCGGAGGAGCCGAGGTTGACCGGGACGTTGCCGGTGCCGTTCATGAGCATCCGCGTGCCGTGCAGGCAGTCGTCGATGTACATGAAGGAGCGGGTCTGGCGACCGTCGCCCCAGATGTCGATCCGGTGCTCACCGGAGATGACCGCCTCGGCGATCTTGCGGCACACGGCCGCCGGGGCCTTCTCGCGGCCTCCGGTCCAGGTGCCCGCCGGGCCGTACACGTTGTGGTAGCGCGCGACACGGCAGGTGAACCCGTAGTCCTCCTCGAAGTGGCGGCACATGCGCTCCGAGAAGAGCTTCTCCCAGCCGTAGCCGTCCTCGGGCTGCGCCGGGTAGGCGTCCTCCTCCTTGAGGGCGGTGACCTTCGGGTCGTTCTGTTTGCCGGCGGCGTACACACAGGCGGACGAGGAGTAGAAATAGCGCTCCACGCCGGCCTCATGCGCGGCCTTGAGCATGTGGGTGCTGGTGAGCACCGACATCATGCAGGCGGCCTTGTGGTTCTCGATGAATCCCATGCCGCCCATGTCGGCGGCCAGCATGTACACCTGGCGGGCATTCCGGACTGCGGCGCGGGCGCTTTCCAGGACCGACAGATCGGCGACGACGTTCTCGGCGCCGGAATGCACCTGCTGCCATTCGTGCGGCGGCTTGATGTCGACACACCGCACCGTCAGACCCCGGGACAAAAGGTCGGCCGCGAGATGACCACCGATGAATCCCCCGCCACCCGCGACAACGACATCCACCTGCTTGCTCATGGCAGCTCCTCCTGGAAAGCCGGAATCCGAATGGCAGACTTATCACTGTTTACACCTTTTCATGTGATATGCCGCGCGTTTCCGCATCACAAGGTGCCCGATACCTCCGTCCGAGTTCGCATCAGGAGAGCTCCCGCAGCCACTTGACAAAAAACGCCGGAAGCAGCACGACATGGGCCGCGAGCAGGGCAACGTACAGCGTGAGGAACAGCTTCTGGCTCCCCAGGAACACGAAAATCAGGCAGCACAGCCCGTAATCCACGGGCAACAGGGCCATGCCACGAACACCGGAAGCCGGGGCCGGCGGCCCGGTGGGCGGTTTCACCCTTCGCCTTCTCAGCTGTTCTGTGAGAATCCCTCCGAAGAACAGCAGGACAGCGGCGAACTGGAAGATGACCGGGAGCAGCAGCGCGGGCTGCGCCAGGTCGAAGAAGCGGTAGAAGGAAATCAGCACCGCCGCGTGAATACCCAGGATTTTCGCGCAGTCCACCACATGGTCCAGCCACTCCCCGGAAAGGCTGGACGACCGGTGCAGCCTGGCCAGCTGACCGTCCGCGGAATCGAGCGCGAACCCGAGAAGCAGCGCGAGTGCGACGCACTGTCCCAACACATGGGAAGGCGGGCGGAGAGCAATCGCGAAAACGGCTGCGAAGGTGACCAGCGCGCTGACGGCCGTCACATGGTTGGGCGAGAGTCCGATACGGTACGCCGCTGCCGCGAGCAGTCTCCCGGCCGGCCGGTTGACGAACCGTGTGTAGAAGGAAACCCCCTGGGCGGGTTTCTGCACCGTCGAGAGCTGCTGCAGCGTGCTGGAGAATTCCATTACCTGACCTCGTGCGTGAACGGGCGACGGGAGGAGCAACCGCGTACCGAATTCTCGGAGTCGTCCGCGCGCGAGCTAATCCCGAGAGGGGGCGTGACACACGCCCCGATAGATCGCCTCCAGGCGATCCGTCACCGCATGAATCGAGAACGCCTCCCGGACGGCGCGATGCCCCGCCTCCACGAGGGCGTCCCGCTGCGCGTCGTCGGCCAGCACACCGCACACCGCGTCGGCCAGCTGTTCCGGACTGCCGTCGGTGACCATCGCCGCGCCCCGGCGAGCCAGCTCGTCCGCGATGCCGCAGCTGTCCGTGCACACCACGGGGGTGCCCGCGGAGAGGGCCTCCATCACGGTCATCGGGAACGGTTCGTCGACGCTGGGCAGCACGTAGACCGCCGCCCTCGCATACGCCCGTACTGCCTCCGGGTGCCGCAGCGCCCCGCCGTAGGAGACGGTGCCCTGCAGCCCATGGGCGGCGATCAGCCGGCGTACCGTCGGCAGCATGCCCTCGTCCGCCCCGTGAATGATGAACCGGGCTTCGGGCATCCGCCGGTGCACCAGAGCCGCCATCTCGACGAACGCCTCGGGGCGCTTGCGCGGGTGCAGTCTGGCGAGGAAGAGCACCTCCCGCTCGCACCGCGGGTGCTCCGCCGCTCCCCCGGGCTCGGGACGCACGCCGTTGGGCAAGGTCATCAGCGGTGGACCGTCGGCACCGATGACCTCGGCGACGGCCCTGCGCTCGTGCTCGGTGAGAACCAGGCAGCCTTGCGCCCGCCGCAGCAGCGGCACGTAGAGGCGGTCGAAGAGCCTGGCGACGGCCGCGCGCCGGGGCTGCACCATGCCATGCGTCTGCGCGAAGAACTTCTTGCGGCGCAGCGCGGCGACGGCGAGCGCCGCGAGGGAGACAAGGTCGCGCCCCGCGTGCACATGAACCACGTCGGCCCTGCCCATCGACACCCACAGGTCCCTGACCAGCAGCGGATGCATGAGCCCGGTGAAACGCCCCGGGAGCAGCGAGCGCGCCGGACGCGTCCGCAGCGGCACCGAGCCGAGCCGTTTCGGCGCCGAGGACCTGCCGCGCCACAGCGACACCAGCGTGACCTCATGGCCACGGGCGGCGCACTCCTCGAGATGCCCGGCGGCCACGCTCGTGGGACCGCCGTACGCTCCGTCGTCGCTCACGAGCGTCACCACATGGACGACCCTCATGCCGCTGCCCCACGGGTGATGACGTCACCGGGAGCGACGTCCCGGTGGGCGACCGCCGAGGCACCGACCACCGCGGCCCGGCCGACGGTCACGCCGCGCAGTACGACGGCCCGGGCCGCGACCCACGATCCGGGCTCCAGACGGATCGGCCCGTTGTCGAACTCCATGGTGGGACTGCGGTGTTGATGGCTTCCGGTGCACAGGAACGCGTCCTGCGAGACACACACATCGCTGCCGATGGTGATCGGCTGCAGGTTCAGCAACCAGGCACCCTCACCGATCCATACGTCGTCGCCGACAGCCAGCCGCCAGGGCCAGTGCACCCGGACACCGTGCCGGATCAGCACCCGCCGCCCGATCCGCGCACCGAACACCCGCAGCACCGCCGGCCGCCAGCGGGCCGGGAACCACCACTTGCGGAACACGAGATGCAGTACGGCGAACCACGCAGCCTGGACCAGCCAGGGCCGCCCCTTGTCGTAGCCCGCCCCGGTGAAACCCCGCAGGGAACGCTCGACGGCGGCCCTGTGGTCGGGCCCGCCTGAGAGGGTGCCCGAATCAGGCGGCGCAGCGGTCTCTGACATGGCGGACCCTTCCCAGAATGGGGAGAAACTGTATTTAGGTGTATTTACTATGACCGCATTTCAAATAACCAGCACATACTTGCGTGTTGCCGACGGCCTCGACCCGCCTGGCGCACACAGCAAAGAGGCCCGTACGACAGAAGTCGTACGGGCCCCTTCAGGAGCTCGCGCTGGAGCTACCAGGTCAAACCAACAAGACTACTTGTTGATCTTGGTGACCTGGCCGGCGCCGACCGTCCGGCCACCCTCACGGATGGCGAACTTCAGGCCCTCTTCCATGGCGACGGGCTGGATGAGCTCCACCTTCATCTCGGTGTTGTCACCCGGCATGACCATCTCGGTGCCCTCGGGGAGGGTCACAACGCCGGTCACGTCCGTCGTACGGAAGTAGAACTGCGGACGGTAGTTGTTGAAGAACGGCGTGTGGCGGCCACCCTCGTCCTTGGACAGGATGTAGGCCTGGGCCTCGAACTCGGTGTGCGGCGTGACCGAACCGGGCTTGATGATGACCTGGCCGCGCTCGACGTCCTCGCGCTTGATGCCGCGGAGCAGCAGACCGACGTTCTCACCGGCCTGGCCCTCGTCGAGCAGCTTGCGGAACATCTCGATGCCGGTGACCGTGGTGGTGGTCTTCTCCTGCTTGATGCCCACGATGTCGACGGTCTCGTTGACCTTCAGGACACCACGCTCGATACGGCCGGTGACGACCGTACCGCGACCGGTGATCGTGAAGACGTCCTCGATCGGCATCAGGAACGGCTTGTCGACGTCACGCTCGGGCTGCGGGATGTTCTCGTCCACGGCCTTCATGAGCTCGAGGACGGTGTTGCCCCACTCCTTGTCGCCCTCAAGGGCCTTGAGCGCCGAGACCTTGACGACCGGCAGGTCGTCGCCCGGGAACTCGTACTCGGAGAGCAGCTCACGAACCTCGAGCTCGACGAGCTCCAGGATCTCCTCGTCGTCCACCATGTCGGCCTTGTTCAGGGCGACGACGATGTACGGAACGCCGACCTGGCGGGCCAGGAGCACGTGCTCCTTGGTCTGCGGCATCGGGCCGTCGGTGGCGGCGACCACGAGGATGGCGCCGTCCATCTGGGCAGCACCGGTGATCATGTTCTTGATGTAGTCCGCGTGACCGGGGCAGTCGACGTGGGCGTAGTGACGCGTCTCGGTCTGGTACTCGACGTGCGCGATGGAGATGGTGATACCGCGCTGGCGCTCCTCGGGAGCCTTGTCGATCTGGTCGAAGGCCGAGGCCTCGTTCAGGTCCGGGTACGCGTCGTGCAGCACCTTGGTAATGGCGGCCGTAAGGGTCGTCTTACCGTGGTCGATGTGACCGATGGTGCCGATGTTGACGTGGGGCTTAGTCCGCTCGAACTTCGCCTTCGCCACGGGGTCCTCCTGTGGAGTGGTTCTGAACGCCTTGCTTCATCGGCGCCAGGTGATCTTTGCTGGAAAGCCCGGGCCTCGGGGCAAACATCCGCGTTTGCGGGTGTTTGCCCCTCAAGGCTCCGGAGTCAAGCCTAAAGCGTGTGAACGCGGTGCGTTACTCGCCCTTGGCCTTCGCGATGATCTCCTCGGCGACGTTCCGCGGAACCTCGGCGTAGGAGTCGAACTGCATGGAGTAGCTGGCACGGCCGGACGTCTTGCTGCGCAGGTCGCCGACGTAACCGAACATCTCCGAGAGGGGCACGAGGCCCTTCACGACGCGAGCACCCGCCCGCTCCTCCATGGCCTGGATCTGGCCACGGCGGGAGTTGATGTCGCCGATGACCTCGCCCATGTAGTCCTCGGGCGTGGTGACCTCGACGGCCATCATCGGCTCGAGGAGCACGGGGCTGGCCTTGCGCGCGGCCTCCTTGAAGGCCTGCGAACCGGCGATCTTGAAGGCGAGCTCCGAGGAGTCGACCTCGTGGTAGCCACCGTCGATGAGGGTGACGCGCACGCCGGTCATCTCGTAACCGGCGAGGATGCCGAACTGCATGGCCTCCTGCGCACCGGCGTCGACCGAAGGGATGTACTCCTTCGGGATACGACCACCGGTCACCTTGTTCACGAACTCGTACGAGGCGTCGCCGCCCTCGATCGGCTCGATCGCGATCTGCACCTTGGCGAACTGGCCGGTACCACCAGTCTGCTTCTTGTGCGTGTAGTCGACGCGCTCGACGGCCTTGCGGATCGTCTCGCGGTAGGCGACCTGCGGCTTGCCGACGTTGGCCTCGACCTTGAACTCACGGCGCATACGGTCGACCAGCACCTCGAGGTGCAGCTCGCCCATACCACCGATGATGGTCTGGCCGGTCTCCTCGTCCGAGTGGACCTGGAAGGACGGGTCCTCCTCGGCCAGGCGCTGGATCGCGACGCCCAGCTTCTCCTGGTCGCCCTTGGACTTGGGCTCGATGGCGACCTGGATGACCGGCGCCGGGAAGTCCATGGACTCCAGGATGACCGGGTTCTTGTCGTCGGACAGCGTCTCACCGGTGGTGGTCTGCTTCAGGCCCATGACGGCGATGATGTCGCCGGCGCCCACCGAGTCGATCTCCTCACGCTTGTTCGCGTGCATGCGGTAGATCTTGCCGATGCGCTCCTTCTTGCCCTTGACGGAGTTCAGCACGGCGGTGCCGGACTCCAGGCGGCCCGAGTAAACCCGGACGAAGGTGAGCTTGCCGAGGTGCGGGTCGCTCATGATCTTGAACGCCAGCGCGGACAGCGGCTCGTCGTCGGACGGCTTGCGCTTGACGACCAGCTCGGGGTCCTTCACGTCGTGGCCCTCGATGGCCTCGACGTCGAGCGGGGTCGGCAGGTAGCGCACGACCGCGTCGAGCAGGGGCTGGACGCCCTTGTTCTTGAACGCGGTGCCACAGAACACCGGGGTGACCGTGGTGTCGCTGGACTTGCCGGACGCGATGGTGATGCGACGGATCGCGGCGTACAGCTGCTCCTCGGTGGGCTCCTGGCCCTCCAGGTACAGCTCCATGATCTCTTCGTCGTTCTCGGCGACGCCCTCGATCAGCTTGCCGCGGTACTCCTCGGCAGCCTCGGTGTGCGTGGCCGGGATGTCGACGACGTCGTACATCTCGCCCTTGGCGGCCTCGGCGGACCACACGAGCGCCTTCATGCGGACCAGGTCCACAACGCCCTTGAAGTCGGCCTCGGCACCGATCGGAAGCTGCATGACGAGCGGCTGGGCGCCCAGGCGGTCCGAGATCATGTCCACGCAGCGGTGGAACTCGGCGCCGGTACGGTCCAGCTTGTTGACGAAGCAGATACGGGGCACGCCGTAACGGTCGGCCTGACGCCACACCGTCTCGGACTGCGGCTCGACACCGGCGACACCGTCGAACACCGTCACGGCACCGTCGAGCACACGCAGGGAGCGCTCCACCTCAACGGTGAAGTCGACGTGCCCCGGGGTGTCGATGATGTTGATGGTGTAGTCGTTGTCCTCGAGCGGCCAGTGACAGGTGGTCGCAGCAGACGTGATCGTGATGCCACGCTCCTGCTCCTGCTCCATCCAGTCCATGGTGGCAGCGCCGTCGTGGACCTCACCGATCTTGTAAGACACACCGGTGTAGAACAGGATCCGCTCGGTGGTGGTCGTCTTGCCCGCGTCGATGTGGGCCATGATCCCAATGTTGCGGACCTTGGCCAGGTCAAGTGAAGTGGTAGCCATAAGGCTTCAGTCTTCTCTCGGTCTCGATGTGGGTAGCGACTACCAGCGGTAGTGCGCGAAGGCCTTGTTGGACTCGGCCATCTTGTGCGTGTCCTCGCGCTTCTTGACGGCCGCACCGAGGCCGTTCGAAGCGTCGAGAAGCTCGTTGAGCAGACGCTCGGTCATGGTCTTCTCGCGACGGGCGCGGGAGTAGCCGACGAGCCAGCGCAGCGCGAGCGTGTTGGCACGACCGGGCTTGACCTCGATCGGAACCTGGTACGTCGCACCACCGACACGGCGGGACTTGACCTCGAGGGTCGGCTTGATGTTCTCCAGCGCGCGCTTCAGCGTGATGATCGGGTCGTTGCCCGTCTTCTCACGCAGACCTTCCATGGCGCCGTAGACGATGCGCTCGGCGGTGGAGCGCTTGCCGTTCAGCAGCACCTTGTTGATGAGCGACGTCACCAGAGGAGAACCGTAGACCGGGTCGATGATGACCGGGCGCTTCGGGGCGGGGCCCTTACGAGGCATTTCTACTTCTCCTTCTTGGCGCCGTAGCGGGAACGGGCCTGCTTGCGGTTCTTGACACCCTGGGTGTCGAGGGAGCCACGGATGATCTTGTAGCGAACACCCGGCAGGTCCTTCACACGGCCGCCGCGCACGAGCACGATGGAGTGCTCCTGCAGGTTGTGTCCCTCACCCGGAATGTAAGCGGTGACCTCGATCCCGCTGGTCAGACGCACACGCGCGACCTTACGCAGGGCCGAGTTCGGCTTCTTCGGGGTGGTCGTGAACACACGCGTGCAGACGCCACGACGCTGAGGGGAACCCTCAAGTGCGGGCGTCTTGTTCTTCTCGACCTTGTCCTGCCGGCCCTTACGGACCAGCTGCTGGATCGTAGGCACTACTTCTCCGGTTTCTGTGTGCCGAATGGTGAAGCTAACCTGGAACGTCGCCGACCCACGCGGTCGGGTGTGTCGAATCCGGCGGACTCCCGCCGCAAGGCGAAAACAGCACAGATTACGGTGGCCGCTCACAGCTCGCGATGCGGGTGAAGGCACGCACGAGAGCCAGGGCACACCCCAGGCACAAGGTCTGAGCGTACCTACCTCATTCGCTGCGGTCAAAACAAATGGGCCTCGCCCGCATCGCCATACGGCCGATGTCAAGACCGTACGCCGTGTTTGATCTTCGAATCGGCGATCCTGGCATGTCAGCGCCACATCACAGGATCGACGGGACGAGCGCCCTCAGCCGTCATGCGGACACGGCGGCAGCGACGATCATCAGCGTCAGCATGGCCGCCCAGGCCGCGGTCGACAGCCACCCCAGCACCAGGCCGGTGAGGGCGAGCGCGTCGCCGCCCTCGCCGGTTCGGCGGATCTCGGCGCGTGCGGCGTGCCCCAGGGCGACGGCCGGAATGCCGGTCAGGCCGAAGCTCACGAGGCACAGCACCCCGCAGACCGCCGAACCGACAGCCTTGCCGTTCGTCGGCGGCCGGGGCGTCGCCAGGAACGTCGGTGGTACGGGCATCACGGGCGCCGGGTGCGGCATGGGGCCCTGGGGCAGGTCGGCGACGAGCAGGGCCAGCTCCCCCACCGTACGGGCCGTGTAGGCCCGCGAGACCCGCTGCTCGAACTCGGGCTGCTCCAGCCGCCCCTCGCCGTAGCCGGCTCTGAGCACGTCCACGGCGCGCTCACGGTCGGCGTGCGAGGCGAGCATCGACGGCGCGCTCGGGCCCGTCCATGGCTGCGGGGCACCGGCGCCGGACCACGGCTGCGGCGCGCTGCTGCCCTTCCATGGCTGCCACGGCTGCCCCGGCTGCCACGACGGATGCGTCATGGAGCACCTCCCCCGTTGTGGTCGGAGTCCCTCCATGATGCGCCGAACCGGCAGCGAGGGCATCGGGGTCTGCCCGGAGAAAACCCGGAGACTGCCGAGACGGCCCGGAAACAAGCCACACACGCCGAAGGGCGGCCACCCCGGAAGGTGACCGCCCTCGACTGTGCCTGACTCAGGCTGCTCGCTTACTGGTTGTACGGACCGTAGTCGTAGTCCTCCAGCGGAACGGCCTGGCCGGAGCCGGTGCCGAACGGCGAGTAGTCGATGTCGTCGTAGCCGACGGCCGAGTACATCGCGGCCTTGGCCTCCTCGGTCGGCTCGACCCGGATGTTGCGGTAGCGGGACAGACCCGTACCGGCCGGGATGAGCTTACCGATGATGACGTTCTCCTTGAGGCCGATGAGGCTGTCGGACTTGGCGTTGATCGCCGCGTCCGTCAGAACTCGGGTCGTCTCCTGGAAGGAGGCGGCCGACAGCCAGGATTCCGTCGCCAGCGAGGCCTTGGTGATACCCATCAGCTGCGGACGACCGGAGGCCGGGTGACCGCCCTCCTGGACCACACGACGGTTCTCGGTCTCGAACTTCGACCGCTCGACCAGCTCGCCGGGCAGCAGCTCGGCGTCGCCGGACTCGATGATCGTCACGCGGCGCAGCATCTGCCGGATGATGATCTCGATGTGCTTGTCGTGGATCGACACACCCTGCGAGTTGTAGACCTTCTGGACCTCGCCGACCAGGTGGACCTGGACGGCACGCTGACCCAGGATGCGCAGCACGTCGTGCGGGTTGGTGGCACCCACGGTGAGCTTCTGGCCCACCTCGACGTGCTCGCCCTCGCTGACCAGGAGTCGGGCACGCTTCGAGATCGGGAACGCCGTCTCGTCGCTGCCGTCGTCCGGGGTGACGACGAGCTTCTTGGTCTTCTCGGTCTCCTCGATCCGGACGCGGCCGGTGGCCTCGGAGATCGGGGCGACACCCTTCGGGGTACGGGCCTCGAAGAGCTCGACGACACGCGGCAGACCCTGGGTGATGTCGTCACCGGCCACACCACCGGTGTGGAAGGTACGCATCGTCAGCTGGGTACCGGGCTCACCGATGGACTGGGCGGCGATGATGCCGACCGCCTCACCGATGTCGACCAGCTTGCCGGTGGCGAGCGAGCGGCCGTAGCACATGGCGCAGGTGCCGACGGCGGACTCACAGGTCAGGACCGAGCGGGTCTTGACCTCCTCGATGCCGGCCTTGACCAGCTGGTCGATGAGGACGTCACCGAGGTCGACGCCCGCGGGGGCGAGCACCTTGCCGTCGACGACGATGTCCTCGGCGAGGCAGCGCGCGTACACGCTGGTCTCGGCGTTGTCCGCCTTGCGCAGCACGCCGTCCGCGCCGCGCTCGGCGATGGCCAGCTTGAGGCCACGCTCCGTGCCGCAGTCCTCCTCGCGAATGATGACGTCCTGGGAGACGTCGACCAGACGACGGGTGAGGTAACCCGAGTCGGCGGTACGAAGGGCGGTGTCCGCCAGACCCTTACGGGCACCGTGCGTGGAGATGAAGTACTCCAGCACGGACAGGCCCTCACGGAACGAGGCCTTGATCGGACGCGGGATCGTCTCGTTCTTCGCGTTCGACACCAGACCACGCATACCGGCAATCTGACGCATCTGCATCATGTTGCCTCGTGCACCCGAGTTCACCATCATGAAGATCGGGTTGGTCTTCGGGAAGTTGTCGTTCATCGCCTCGGCAACCTCGTTGGTCGCCTTGGTCCAGATCGCGATGAGCTCCTGCGTGCGCTCGTCCTTGGTGATCAGACCGCGCTCGTACTGCTTCTGGACCTTCTCGTCCTGCGCCTCGTAGCCCTTGACGATCTCCTTCTTCGCCTCGGGAACGACGACGTCGGAGATGGCGACGGTGACGCCGGAACGGGTGGCCCAGTAGAAGCCGGACGCCTTCAGGTTGTCGAGCGTCGCCGCCACGATGACCTTCGGGTAGCGCTCGGCGAGGTCGTTGACGATCTCGGAGAGCTGCTTCTTGCCGACCTCGTAGTCGACGAACGGGTAGTCCTCGGGCAGCAGCTCGTTGAAGAGCGCACGGCCGAGCGTGGTCTTCAGACGGAAGCTGTCACCCTGCTGCCACTCCGGCTCGCCCTCTTCCTGGGCGGGCGGCGTCCAGCCACGCGGCGGGATGGTGCCCACCGGGAAGCGGATGTCGATCTTCGACTGGAGCGAGAGCTCGCCGGCGTCGAAGGCCATGATCGCCTCGGCCACGGACGAGAAGCCGCGGTCCGCGCCCTTCACGTTCCGCATCTCGCTGTCGGTGGTGAGGAAGAACAGACCGAGGACCATGTCCTGGGTCGGCATCGTCACCGGACGGCCGTCGGCGGGCTTGAGGATGTTGTTCGAGGACAGCATCAGGATGCGCGCCTCGGCCTGCGCCTCCGCGGACAGCGGCAGGTGCACGGCCATCTGGTCACCGTCGAAGTCCGCGTTGAACGCGGTGCAGACGAGCGGGTGGATCTGGATGGCCTTGCCCTCGACCAGCTGCGGCTCGAAGGCCTGGATGCCGAGGCGGTGCAGGGTGGGAGCACGGTTCAGCAGAACCGGGTGCTCGGCGATGACCTCTTCGAGGACGTCGTACACGACCGTACGGCCGCGCTCCACCATGCGCTTGGCGCTCTTGATGTTCTGCGCGTGGTTCAGGTCGACCAGGCGCTTCATCACGAACGGCTTGAAGAGCTCCAGCGCCATCGCCTTGGGCAGACCGCACTGGTGCAGCTTCAGCTGCGGACCGACGACGATCACGGAACGCGCGGAGTAGTCCACACGCTTACCGAGCAGGTTCTGACGGAATCGACCCTGCTTACCCTTCAGCATGTCGCTGAGGGACTTCAGCGGACGGTTACCGGGACCGGTGACCGGGCGACCACGACGACCGTTGTCGAACAGCGCGTCGACGGCCTCCTGGAGCATGCGCTTCTCGTTGTTCACGATGATCTCGGGCGCACCGAGGTCGAGAAGGCGCTTCAGTCGGTTGTTCCGGTTGATCACACGGCGGTACAGGTCGTTCAGGTCGGAGGTCGCGAAGCGGCCACCGTCCAGCTGCACCATCGGGCGAAGGTCCGGCGGGATGACCGGCACGCAGTCGAGCACCATGCCCTTGGGGCTGTTGCTGGTCTGCAGGAACGCGGAGACGACCTTCAGGCGCTTGAGCGCACGGGTCTTCTTCTGGCCCTTGCCGGTACGGATGATCTCGCGGAGCTTCTCGGCTTCCTCGTCGAGGTCGAAGGACTCCAGGCGCTTCTGCAGCGCCGCGGCACCCATCGAGCCGTCGAAGTACGTGCCGAAGCGGTCACGCAGCTCGCGGTAGAGCAGCTCGTCGCCCTCGAGGTCCTGGACCTTGAGGTTCTTGAACCGCGTCCACACCTCGTCGAGACGGTCGATCTCGCGCTGCGCACGGTCACGCAGCTGCTTCATCTCGCGCTCGGCACCCTCGCGCACCTTGCGGCGCACGTCGGCCTTGGCGCCCTCGGCCTCCAGCTCGGCCAGGTCGGTCTCGAGCTTCTTGGCGCGGGCCTCCAGGTCGGCGTCGCGACGGTTCTCGACCTGCTGACGCTCCACGGAGACGTGCGCCTCCAGGGAGGGCAGGTCGCGGGTGCGGCGCTCCTCGTCGACGTACGTGATCATGTACGCCGCGAAGTAGATGACCTTCTCGAGGTCCTTGGGAGCCAGGTCGAGCAGGTAGCCCAACCGGCTCGGGACACCCTTGAAGTACCAGATGTGGGTGACAGGCGCGGCCAGCTCGATGTGGCCCATCCGCTCACGGCGCACCTTGGCGCGAGTCACCTCGACGCCGCAGCGCTCACAGATGATGCCCTTGAAGCGGACACGCTTGTACTTGCCGCAGTAGCACTCCCAGTCCCGGGTCGGACCGAAGATCTTCTCGCAGAAGAGTCCGTCCTTTTCGGGCTTGAGGGTGCGGTAGTTGATGGTCTCGGGCTTCTTGACCTCGCCGTGGCTCCACTGACGGATGTCGTCAGCGGTGGCCAGACCGATCCGGAGCTCATCGAAGAAGTTGACGTCGAGCACTATGCGTCAATCCCTCTCAGGGTTGTAAGTCTTGGGGTCTGAAACGGGGGCCTGGGGGTCGGCGGAGCCCTGTGGGTAAGGGCCCCGCCGGACTCCCGTCAGACCTCTTCGACGCTGCTCGGCTCGCGCCGGGACAGGTCGATGCCGAGCTCCTCCGCAGCGCGGAAGACGTCCTCGTCGGTGTCACGCATCTCGATGGACATACCGTCGCTGGACAGCACCTCCACGTTCAGGCAGAGCGACTGCATCTCCTTGATGAGCACCTTGAAGGACTCGGGGATGCCGGGCTCGGGGATGTTCTCGCCCTTGACGATGGCC
The DNA here is from genome assembly GCF_053608645.1 of Streptomyces sp. NPDC055013. Classification (NCBI taxonomy): domain Bacteria; kingdom Bacillati; phylum Actinomycetota; class Actinomycetes; order Kitasatosporales; family Streptomycetaceae; genus Streptomyces; species Streptomyces sp. NPDC055013. Next base: position 188,809 of record NZ_JBSGVW010000013.1, on the reverse strand, counting down.
TCGTAGACCTTCACGCGGCCGGTGACGTCGTCGGACTTGATGGTCAGCAGCTCCTGGAGGGCGTACGCGGCGCCGTATGCCTCCAGCGCCCACACCTCCATCTCACCGAAGCGCTGGCCACCGAACTGGGCCTTACCACCCAGCGGCTGCTGGGTGATCATGCTGTACGGGCCGGTCGAACGGGCGTGCAGCTTGTCGTCGACCAGGTGGTGCAGCTTCAGGATGTACATGTAGCCGACCGAGATCGGCTCCGGGAACGGCTCACCCGAGCGGCCGTCGAACAGCGGGGCCTTACCGGTCGGGAGCACCATGCGCTCGCCGTCGCGGTTCGGGATCGTGTGCTCGAGCAGACCGGCGAGCTCGTCCTCACGCGCACCGTCGAAGACCGGGGTCGCGACGTTGGTGCCGGGGGCGACGGAGTCGGCGCCGATCACCTGGAGGCGCTGCGCCCACTCCTCCGCGAGGCCGGAGACGTCCCAGCCGCGGCTGGCGAGCCAGCCGAGGTGGATCTCCAGGACCTGTCCCGGGTTCATTCGGGACGGCACACCCAGCGGGTTGAGGATGATGTCGACCGGAGTCCCGTCCTCGAGGAACGGCATGTCCTCGATGGGCAGGATCTTGGAGATGACACCCTTGTTGCCGTGTCGGCCGGCGAGCTTGTCACCGTCGGTGATCTTGCGCTTCTGCGCCACGTACACGCGCACCAGCTGGTTCACACCGGGGGGAAGCTCGTCGCCCTCCTCGCGGTCGAAGACGCGGACGCCGATGACCTTGCCGGTCTCGCCGTGCGGCACCTTCAGCGAGGTGTCACGGACCTCACGGGCCTTCTCACCGAAGATCGCGCGCAGCAGGCGCTCCTCCGGCGTCAGCTCGGTCTCACCCTTGGGCGTGACCTTGCCGACGAGGATGTCACCGGCGATGACCTCGGCACCGATACGGATGATGCCGCGCTCGTCGAGGTCGGCGAGGACCTCCTCGGAGACGTTCGGGATGTCCCGGGTGATCTCCTCGGGGCCGAGCTTGGTGTCACGGGCGTCGACCTCGTGCTCCTCGATGTGGATCGAGGAGAGGACGTCGTCCTGCACGAGGCGCTGCGACAGGATGATCGCGTCCTCGTAGTTGTGACCCTCCCACGGCATGAACGCCACGAGCAGGTTCTTGCCCAGCGCCATCTCGCCGTTCTGGGTGGCGGGACCGTCGGCGAGCACCTGGCCCGTGATGATCCGGTCGCCCTCGTTGACGATGACCTTCTGGTTGACCGAGGTGCCCTGGTTGGACCGGGAGAACTTGGCCAGGCGGTACGTGATGTACGTGCCGTCGTCGTTGGCGGTGGTGATGTAGTCCGCGGAGACCTCCTGGACCACACCGTCCTTCTCGGCCTTGACCACGTCGCCGGCGTCGACCGCGGAGCGGTACTCCATGCCGGTGCCGACGAGCGGGGACTCGGACTTGATCAGCGGCACGGCCTGACGCATCATGTTCGCGCCCATGAGGGCACGGTTGGCGTCGTCGTGCTCGAGGAACGGGATCATGGCGGTCGCGACCGACACCATCTGGCGCGGCGAGACGTCCATGTAGTCCACGTCGTCACCCGCGACGTAGTCGACCTCACCACCACGGCGACGGACGAGGACGCGGTTCTCGGCGAACCGCATGTCGTCCGAGAGCGTGGCGTTGGCCTGCGCGATGACGAAGCGGTCCTCTTCGTCGGCCGTCAGGTAGTCGACCTCGTCGGTGACGACACCGTCGGTGACCCGGCGGTACGGCGTCTCGACGAAACCGAACGCGTTGACGCGGCCGTACGAGGCCAGCGAACCGATCAGACCGATGTTCGGGCCTTCGGGAGTCTCGATCGGGCACATACGGCCGTAGTGAGACGGGTGCACGTCACGGACCTCGAAGCCGGCCCGCTCACGGGAGAGACCACCCGGGCCAAGAGCCGACAGACGGCGCTTGTGGGTGAGACCCGACAGCGGGTTGTTCTGGTCCATGAACTGCGACAGCTGGCTGGTGCCGAAGAACTCCTTGATGGAGGCGACGACCGGCCGGATGTTGATCAGGGTCTGCGGCGTGATCGCCTCGACGTCCTGGGTCGTCATGCGCTCGCGGACGACTCGCTCCATACGCGCCAGACCCGTACGGACCTGGTTCTGGATGAGCTCGCCGACGCTGCGCAGACGACGGTTGCCGAAGTGGTCGATGTCGTCGGTCTCGACGACGATCGTGCCGCCGCTGTCCCCGGTGGTCTCGGTCTCGCCGGCGTGCAGCTTCACCAGGTACTTGATCGTCGAGATGATGTCCTCGACGGTCAGGATGCCCGCGTCCAGCGGAGCGTCCGCACCCAGCTTCTTGTTGACCTTGTAGCGGCCGACCTTGGCGAGGTCGTAACGCTTCGGGTTGAAGTACAGGTTCTCCAGAAGCGTCTGCGCGGCCTCACGCGTGGGGGGCTCGCCCGGACGCAGCTTGCGGTAGATGTCGAGCAGCGCGTCGTCCTGGCCCTGGGTGTGGTCCTTCTCCAGGGTGGCGCGCATGGACTCGTACTCGCCGAACTCCTCGAGGATCTGCTCGGTCGTCCAACCGAGAGCCTTGAGCAGAACGGTCACGGACTGCTTGCGCTTGCGGTCGATGCGCACACCGACCATGTCGCGCTTGTCGATCTCCATCTCCAGCCAGGCACCCCGGGACGGGATGATCTTGGCGGAGAAGATGTCCTTGTCGGACGTCTTGTCGATGGAGGAGTCGAAGTAGACACCCGGCGAACGGACCAGCTGGGACACCACGACACGCTCGGTGCCGTTGATGACGAAGGTGCCCTTGTTCGTCATGAGCGGGAAGTCGCCCATGAAGACGGTCTGGGACTTGATCTCGCCGGTCTCGTTGTTGGTGAACTCGGCCGTGACGAAGAGCGGAGCCGCGTACGTGAAGTCGCGCTCCTTGCACTCGTCGATGCTGTTCTTCGGCGGCTCGAAACGGTGGTCGCGGAACGTCAGCGACATCGACCCGGAGAAGTCCTCGATCGGGGAGATCTCCTCGAAGATCTCCTCCAGACCGGACTTGGTGGGGACGTCCTGACCGGACTCCAGAGCCGCCTCGACCCGACTCTGCCAGGCGGTGTTGCCGAGCAGCCAGTCAAAGCTCTCGGTCTGCAGCGCGAGCAGGTTGGGAACCTCGAGGGGCTCCTTGATCTTTGCAAAGGAGATGCGCAGCGGGGCGGTGCTTGCGCCGTTGTTCGTATTCGCGGTCGAGGCAGTGCGCGAGGCGGCCAAGAGGGGGTCCTTCCGAGGGCTCGGACTCACTACGCGCGTACCGGCCCCTCACAGGGACACAGAGACAGGCGTTTCCTTCTCCGACCAAAGAATGGCCAGGTCAGGGAGGTCCGGTCATCGGTGCTCAAGCGAGGGCATGCCCCTGGTGACGGGCAGGGGACAGCTAACAGGCAGCGCAAAGGGTCAGTGTAGCCACTTGGCACACTGATGTCCAGTGCGGGTTTTTCGCGACCCTCGTTGTTCTCAACGCCCTCGTTCTCAACGCCCTCGGCATGCTCGCCCTCAACGCACGTTGATACTGCCCTCTTCGCCGCCGATCCATGCCTCGGATTCGGATCCTTGTGACGACGCGTCCTGAGAATTGCGCGCTGCGTGCGGTTCGTCAAGGCCCCCATGCCCCACGCTGAGGCGCCCAGGGACACGACGAAGATCACCATACCCCTCGCCGTAGCGGGCGCAAGGCAACCGTGGCCGCGCCCCCAGGAACGCCGAAGAGCGACCACCCGAATGGATGATCGCTCTTCGGTGCGACTGCGTTACAGCCCCGGAGGACTGTCTTTCAGCAAGCGCGAAGGTCGTGGTCGACCAGTAGGACCGGGAAGGTCTTACTTGACCTCGACGGAGGCGCCGGCGCCCTTGAGGGACTCGGCGGCCTTCTCGGCGGCGTCCTTGGCGACCTTCTCGAGAACGGGCTTCGGGGCGCCGTCCACGAGGTCCTTGGCCTCCTTCAGACCCAGGGAGGTCAGCTCACGCACGACCTTGATGACCTGGATCTTCTTGTCGCCGGCGCCGGTGAGGATGACGTCGAACTCGTCCTTCTCCTCGACGGCCTCGGCGGCGGCGCCACCAGCGGCACCACCGGCGACGACGACCGGCGCGGCAGCGGCGGCGGTGACGTCGAACTTCTCCTCGAACGCCTTCACGAACTCGGAGAGCTCGATGAGGGTCATCTCCTCGAACTGCGCGAGCAGGTCTTCCTGGCTGAGCTTCGCCATGATGGCGGTCCTTCCACTAAATCGGCAGGTGCCGGATGTACTGGGTGTGGCGGGCGTACGTCGGCCCGCTGTGGCCTCCGCGTTCAGGCAGCGGGTGCCAGTGTGCGAGCCGAGTTACTCGGCACCGCCCTGCTCGTCCTGCTTGGCACGGAGCGCGTCCACGGTGCGGACGAGCTTCGACGGCAGCGCCTGGAAGACAGAGGCAGCCTGGGACTGCTTGCCCTTCATGGCACCGGCCAGCTTGGAGAGCAGAACCTCGCGGGACTCGAGGTCCGCAAGCTTCTTGATGTCGTCGGCGGACAGCGCCTTGCCGTCAAGGACACCGCCCTTGATGACGAGGTTGGGGTTGTCCTTGGCGAAGTCGCGCAGACCCTTCGCCGCCTCGACCGGGTCGCCGGTCACGAAGGCGACGGCCGACGAACCCGTGAAGAGGTCGTCGATCGTGTTGATCCCGGCCTCATTGGCCGCAATCTTGGTCAGCGTGTTCTTCGCCACACGGTAGTTAGCGTTCTCACCGAGTGAACGACGCAGCTGCTGCAGCTGCGCCACGGTGAGACCGGTGTACGCGGTAACGACGGCGCCGTTGGAGTTGCGGAACTTGTCCCGCATCTCCTCGACGGCATCGACCTTGTCTGGCCTCGCCATGAGCCTCGGCCTCCTTCCGGGTGATTCGGACCGCGCGGACCCGAAGGAGGACTGGGGAAAACGAAACGCCCCGGCGCAGGCGCACGGGGCGGACTCGACCGGCGGCACATACGGGACGTACGCACTCCGGGAGTTCTTCCACAGTCACCTGCGCGGGTCGCCCGCAATTTTCAGCGGATCCTTCGGCCACCGCACCCTCTCGCGAGCGCACGGCAACGACCAGCGGTCTTTGGCTTCTGTAGGAGAGTACGGGACGGAATCGCCGTCAGGCAAATCCGTCCCTACGGTGCTCAGCTCCCGTTCTCCTTCAGGGGCTTGCGCAGGTCCGCGGTGTCGTCGGCGCGTGGCGCCCTGACCGTCACCGCCTTGCCGTGGTCGAGGAAGGTGAAGGTGAGGTCGAGCGTGCCGTGGCGCCCGAAGCCCTGGGTGCGGAGCCGCTTGATGTGGTCGTCGCCGTCGATCCACACATCGAGGGTGAGCTCGTCCACGCCCAGGTTCCCGTACTGGTCGAGGCTGTTCTCGCGCCCCTCCCGGGCGGTCTTGTCCTTCACCTCGCTCAGGGAGGCGCGGAGTTCGTCGACGGTCGCCGTCCCCGAGTAGCGCGTGGTGCCCGCGCCGTCGACCTTCTCGGAGCCGATCTGCTTCACGTCATCGGCGGCTGTCAGGAAGGCGGCTTCCCGGGCCGGGTTGCGGCTGACCTGGTCGCGCAGGCCGCCGACGTCCATGCGCAGACCGCCGTGCGTGGTGAACTCGGCCTTCGGGCCGTAGCTGACCCAGTGCCGGCCGCCCATCTCCTTGACCATGTCGTCGGTCGCGCTGCCGTACAGCACCCCGTCGACCAACCTCAGCTCGGACTCGCCCTGCTGATCGCCACTCAGATTGGCCGTCCTGAGGCGCGCCGCCACCGGCTGCGTCGTACGGACGGTCGCCTCGTCCGCTATTCGCCCTCGCTCGGGAAACTGGCCGGTGACCCGATAGCTGAGGGATGTGACGCCCTCGGACTTCTCCACGGCCCGCGCGACGGCGCCGGCGGCCGATGAGCCCGCGGACGACTCCGAGTCGACTCCCGTCCCGCAGCCGGCCAGCAGCACCGCGGCAAGGCCGACGCCCACCGCCGAGCGCGGCACGAAGGCGCGCACGCCAAGCCGCGTTGATTCCCCCATTGGTTCCCCCAAGGAACGGTCTTCGAATTCACGGCTCATGTGTCGGAGCCAAAAGCCGGCAGTCAGCGGCGCTCGGAGTTCTTCAGCAGCTCCTTGAGGTCCGCTGTGTCCCCCGCCGCAGGTCTCTCGACCTCGGTCTTCACTCCGTAGTCGCTGTAGTACGCGGTCTGGGTCATCGCTCCCGTGGCCGTCCGGCCCTTCTCGACCTTTTTGACCAGCAGGTCCCGGTCGTCGACCCATATGTCGACGGTATGCTCCGCGACGCCTTGCCCCTTTACCGTGCCGGAGTAGTGCCTGGTGTGCTCGCCGCTCACCGTCTCCTCGCCGACCTTGCGTGCGTCCGTGGAGGACAGCAGCAGCTTCACGGACGTATGCGGCGCGGTCCCCCGCATCTGGTCCGCGAGAGCGGCTCCGGAGCTGCCGGCGAGGTCGTCCAGGTCTTCGTAGGCGTACTTGATCCAGTGCTTGCCGTCGGTCTTCTCGGCGAACTTGTCGCCCATGCGCGCGTAGTAGGCGTCGGGGAGGTAGCGGGCCTCCATCGACGTGGTGCCGAGGCGGCGCATCGCCTCTGCCGTCGTGCCGCCGGTGTAGGTGATCGTCAGAGTGCCGGTGAGGCCGTCGCTCCAGGCGAGGGTGCCGTCGGCCTTCATGGACAGCGAGGAGCCCATGGTGGTCGTGGACCTGACGCGGGCGGACTCGGCCTGTCCGGTGGACCGCTCGACGGTGCGCAGGGCTGCCGTCACGGCGCGGGCGGGCGCGGTGCGGTCCGCCTCGCCGGGGCCGTCGGAAGACGTACAGGCGGGCAGGGCCGTCAGCGCGGTCAGCAGCGCGACCCACAACGCCGGCCGGCGCGCCCTCGTGCTCGTCATTCGTCCCCCCTGTGCGAATCCCGTGAATGCACGTTAACCCAGGGCACTGACAAACAGAGGAGACAAACGGGAAGACAGGTACGGGCCCCGCACCCGGGAAGGGTGCGGGGCCCGTCTCGAGCCTGGTGAGCCGTTGGCTCAGACCGCGGCCGGGTCCTCCTCGACGAGGAGGTTGCGGGTGCGGTTCGGGTCGACCGGAACGCCGGGGCCCATCGTGGTGGTGATGGCGGCCTTCTTGATGTAGCGACCCTTGGCGGCGGACGGCTTCAGACGGAGGATCTCCTCCAGCGCGGCGCCGTAGTTCTCCACCAGCTTGGTGTCGTCGAAGGACGCCTTGCCGATGATGAAGTGCAGGTTCGAGTGCTTGTCGACGCGGAACTCGATCTTGCCGCCCTTGATCTCGGTGACGGCCTTGGCAACGTCGGGGGTGACGGTGCCGGTCTTCGGGTTCGGCATCAGACCACGCGGACCGAGCACGCGGCCGAGGCGGCCGACCTTGCCCATGAGGTCCGGGGTGGCGACGACGGCGTCGAAGTCCAGACGGCCCTTCGACACCTCGTCGATGAGCTCGTCGGAGCCGACGATGTCGGCGCCCGCGGCAGTCGCGGCCTCGGCACGGTCACCGGTCGCGAAGACCAGGACCCGGGCGGTCTTACCGGTGCCGTGCGGAAGGTTCACGGTGCCACGGACCATCTGGTCGGCCTTGCGCGGGTCGACACCCAGACGGAAGGCGACCTCGACGGTGCCGTCGAACTTGGTCGCGGACGTCTCCTTGGCGAGACGGACGGCCTCGAGCGGGGCGTAGAGCTTGTCCCGGTCGATCTTGGCGTCCGCAGCGCGGAGAGTCTTGCTGCGCTTGCTCACTACTGCTCCTGGGTTTCTTAGGAGTTGTGGTCCGGGCCGAGCAGGCCCTGCCACTCACTTCTGCTGGGAAGGTGGGGATCAGCCCTCGACCGTGATGCCCATGGAACGGGCGGTGCCGGCGATGATCTTCGCGGCGGCGTCCAGGTCGTTGGCGTTGAGGTCGGGCATCTTCGTGGTGGCGATCTCGCGGACCTGCGCCTCGGTGATCTTGGCGACCTTGGTCTTGTGCGGCTCGCCGGAGCCCTTCTCAACACCCGCAGCCTTGAGGATCATCTTGGCGGCCGGCGGAGTCTTGGTGATGAAGGTGAAGGAACGGTCCTCGTAGACCGTGATCTCCACCGGGATGACCCAACCGCGCTGCGACTCGGTCGCGGCGTTGTAGGCCTTGCAGAACTCCATGATGTTGACGCCGTGCTGACCCAGCGCGGGGCCGACCGGCGGAGCCGGGTTGGCCGCGCCGGCCTGGATCTGGAGCTTGATGAGCCCCGTGACCTTCTTCTTCTTGGGAGGCATGTGCTCTCTCTCCGGGTCTTAGTGAGAGTGTTCAGCCATCCAGTCCGGATCATCCGGATGGAGGCATACCGCACTACGATAACGGGTATCCATGCGCGGCCAAAAACCGAGCAGGTCAGAGCAGCTACGAGAGCCGATCTGACCTGCTCGGAAGCGGTGTGTCCAGAAGGGACCGAAGCAGCCCGTAAGGGGCTAGTTCTTCTGGAAGTGGTGACCCGATTCTGTCACGTGCGGCGGGCCACTGTAGCTGGCTTCCTGACCTGCACGGATGCCGGTGCTAGTTGTCATCATCTGTCAGCCTCGGTTCACCTCGAACAGCCCAGAGACGGCCCGGCCACCACTGCACACGAAACGCAGCATTCCTACTACAGCGGCTCCCCAGCGAAGCTAGCGTGCTCCAAGTGTCGAGGACTCAGCCTGTCAGGCTTTCGGACCCTGCTGCCCTAGGGTCTGCCCTCTTGGCCGGCGCCGTGACGCTGGCCCTAGGAGAAGGTAGATATGACCTCTTCGACTTAGGGATCGGTCTCTCCCTGGCCTGCCTGCTTGCCGGGTACTACAGACCATCCCGGCTCTCTTCGTGGAGTTTGCGAGGCTCCTGCGACTGGGCCACTCAAGCCATCGCCTTCGGCGCCATAGCTGGGCTTCTGGCTGCCATGATCTGCTCCTGGTCGATCCAAAAGAAGGTCGGGACACCGGCGGAGTGTTCAGCGCCCTGGAAGGACGGCTCGTACGGGATGCCCCTCCCGTACGTGGAAGTCGAGATCGACAACTGCGCAGGAGAAGCTGCCGATCACTACGTCCTGCTGGTGTGGCTGGTGATCGGAGTGTTTTCCCTGTTCGTACACCTCTACTTCACCCGTCCAATTCCCTCAGACACGAGCCTGGCCCCCGACGGCGTCACAGATCCGGCTCCGGTCCCTGGCCCCAGTCCGGCTCCTGACAGAACCGCTGACCCCACTCCAGACACGGGCACGTCATCCGTTCCGTGACAGCCAGTGCTATGCGCCCGTCCCACGACCGGACTAGGTCGGCGGAACGGCTTTGGGCTGGAGCTGCTTTGGGGCGAGTGATCATGGCCCCTTAAGCTTCCGGCGAGTCGGGCAGTCTGTGGACCTGCCCGTTAAAGCACGACGTTGGGGCCATGATCTTAGAGGCTCGCCCCAAAGTGGCTGCCTAAAGCCGTGGAGCCGACCGCCCCAGCCACGACGTGTTCTGACCTCGTGCCGCTGGCCAACCCTCACCAGGGCGCGCGTCGGCGCAGCCCGCGCGAAGCGGGCCGAAGGCAGGAGCGTCGCGCGGAGCGGAGCCGGGAAGCGCGCCCGGCGGAGCGGAGCGCAGCCGGGGCTTGATGAGGTAGGGAAACCTGTAACCGGCTCTGGCTGCTCACTCTTCTAAAACTGACGATCATCGTTGACACCTGGGTCTCTGATCACTAGGAGATCCACATGTCGAAGACACCCCCGCTCGATCGTGAGGCAAAGCGGCGCCTGGCGGTCATACGCCATGTCGAAGAGGTCAGCGGCAACGTCGCGGGGAGGCACCTCACGAGCGATGCTGGGGACTTCGATGCGGGCCACCTTGCCCTGCTTCTTGGCTTCGAGCCTGAAGGGGATAAGGCCCGTCTCGCGGTTCTTCAGTGAGTAGCGGTCGCTGCCAAACCGGAAGAGTCGCTGTGGTTCTCGCACGAACACACCGCGCCCATGGCGGGCTGTCACCAAGCCTTGCTCAGCAAGGAGTCGGATCGCCTCGGCTTCGACCGCTGGCAGGAACAGGTCCGCCGTACCGGCGGCTGCGCGCACCCGATCCGCCTCCAGGGCCAGACCGTCACCCGCGACGCGAAGACCGGGGACGTCCTGTACTCGTACAGCACCGAGCAGGAGCCGGGCGGCACGCTCCGGGTCGCCTGCGGAAACCGCCGGGCCTCCCGCTGCCCGGCCTGCGCCTGGACGTACGCGGGGGACACCTACCACCTGATCCGTGCCGGGATCACCGGCGACGTGAACAAGGGCGTGTCTCCGGTCGTGCGGGATCACCCCCGGGTCTTCGCCACGCTCACCGCCCCGTCGTTCGGGCCCATGCACAACCGGCCTGAGTCCGGCCGCTGCCGGTGCGGGAGCTCCCACGCCGACGATGATCCGGCGCTCGGTACGGCGCTCGCTCCGGACCGGTACGACTACGCCGGGGCGGTGCTGTTCAACAACTTCGCCGGTGATCTGTGGCGCCGGTTCACGATCTACCTCCGGCGGGAGATCGCCGCTCGCGCGGGCCTGACCCAGTCGGCCATGAAGGAGGTGTGCCGGGTCTCCTTCGGCAAGGTCGCCGAGTTCCAGAAGCGCGGCTCTGTGCACTTCCACGCCGTGGTGCGCCTGGACGGTCCCGACGGGCCGGACACGCCTCCGCCAGCGTGGGCCACTGTCGCGCTCCTGGACGACGCGATCAAGGCGGCTGCCGGACGGGTGTCCGTGCCAGTGCCTGCCTCCGGCGACTTCCCTGCCCGCACGCTGCGGTGGGGCACCCAGGTCGACGTGCAACCGATCGGCGCCCTCGGTCACGAGGAACTGACCGAACAGGCAGTGGCCTCGTACGTGGCCAAGTACGCCACCAAGGCAGCCGAGACCACCGGCACCGTGGACCGCCGCATCGGGGAACTGGCCGAACTCGACAAGCTGTCCCTGCCCGACCACACACGACGACTCATTGAAGCCTGCTGGGACCCCGACGACGCCTACCCGGAACGCATGCTGGCCCGCTGGGCTCACATGCTCGGCTTCCGCGGGCACTTCTCCACCAAGTCCCGCAGCTACTCCACCACCCTGGGCGCCCTGCGCCAGGTGCGCGCCGACTACCGGGCCCGACAGGAACGCCGTGAGCGTGGGCTCTCCAAGGACCTCGACGACTCGGAGGGCTCCACGCTCGTGCTCGCCCACTGGACCTACGCCGGACAAGGCCACACGCCGGGCGAGTCCTGGCTGGCCGCATCGATCGCAGATCCGACTGAACCGAGAGATCGCACGAGAAGCCCTCGCCGACCTGGACGACTGGGAGGTGTGCGCATGAAGCGGTCACTTCCCATTCAGTACCTCACCCCCGAAGACCTCGTGGTCATGCTGCGGCTGCCGAGCGTCGACACCGTGTACCAGTGGCGCCGCAAGGGCACCGGGCCTCGCGGCTTCCGCGTCGGCCGGCACCTCCGCTTCGACCCCGAGGACGTACAGGCCTGGGTCGAGTCCCTGATGGAAGGGGCCGCCTGATGGCCGGACACATCCAAGACCGCTGGTACAAGACCGAGACCGGACCGAACGGCAAAACGGTCAAGGTCAAAACCGAGCGCTACGGCACGGGCATGCGCTACCGCGCTCGCTACATCGGCCCGGACGGTTCCGAGAAGTCCAAGAGCTTCCCTGATCGACAGAAGCGGTTGGCCGAGACGTGGCTTAGCCACATCGAGGCCGACATGGCGCGCGGGCAGTACATCGATCCCAAGGCCGGAAAGATCACGTTCAAGCAGTACGCCGACGACTGGGTTGCCTCACAGACAACTGATCCGGCTACCCGCGTCGCGGTCGAGAGTCGACTGCGGCTTCATGCCTTCCCATATCTGGGCACTCGGCCGCTGGCTTCCTTCCAGCCTTCGCATATCCGCGCTTGGGCTCGGCTCCTGGAGGACACGGGAGCCGCCAGCTCGTACCGACGCGTGATCTTCGGGAACGTGTCTGCCGTGCTATCGGCCGCCGTGGATGACGGCTACCTCGCTCGCAACCCGTGCCGTGCTGGCTCGGTCCGACCGCCCAAGCCGTCCCCTGGAAGGGTCACACCCTGGACGCCTGATCGGGTCTTCGCGGTTCGAGCCGGGATGCCTGATCGACTCGGGGCCATGATCGACGTCGGCGCGGGCTGTGGCCTTCGACAGGGCGAGATCTTCGGGCTCGCCGTGGATGACGTGGATGCGCTGGCCGGTGTGCTACATGTCACCCAACAGGTGAAGCTGGTGAACGGTCACCTGATCTTCGCACCGCCCAAGAACAACAAGCTGCGTGACGTTCCCCTCCCCGACGCAGTGGCGGCTGTACTCGCAACGCACATGACTGCCATCCCGCCGGTTGAGGTCACGTTGCCTTGGCTGCGCTCGGACGGACCGTCGGTGACCAAACTCCTGTACTTCACCACTCAGGAGGGCGGCGCGCTCCGCCGGAACGACTTCAACGCCCACGTTTGGAAACCCGCGTTGGCTGCGGCCGGTGTGATCCCGGCGCCTGGTCCTGGCGAGCGGTACAAGGAAGCCCGCGAAGACGGCATGCACGCGCTCAGGCACTTCTACGCCTCGGTGCTCCTGGATGCCGGAGAGAGCGTCAAGGCCGTGAGCACCTACCTGGGACATGGCGATCCCGGGTTCACCCTCCGGACGTACACGCACCTGATGCCGACCAGCGAGACCCGGACTCGCAAGGCCGTGGATGCGGTCTACCGCAAGGCCCGGGGCGTCCGACGGCCCAGTGACGGCCCGCTGGACACGAGAGAGCCCCTGCCCAACGGGAAACCGCTGGTCAGGGGCTCTTTCGGATGATCGTTGACCTAGTTCTTCTGGATCTGGTCGAAGCTGAGCTCGACCGGGGTCTCGCGGCCGAAGATCTCGACGAGGCCCTTGACCTTCTTCGAGTCGGCGTTGATCTCGTTGATCGTGGCCTGCAGCGTGGCGAACGGGCCGTCGGTGACGGTGACCGAGTCGCCGACCTCGAAGTCCAGCACCTGGACCTCGACCTTGCGCTGCGGAGCGGGCTTGCCCTCGGCCTCGGCGGCCTCGCGGGCGGCCTTCTCCTCGGCCTCCGGGGCGAGCATCTTGACGATCTCGTCCAGGGTCAGCGGGTACGGGTCGTAGGCGTTGCCCACGAAGCCGGTGACGCCGGGGGTGTTGCGGACGACGCCCCAGGACTCGTTGGTCAGGTCCATGCGGACCAGGACGTAGCCCGGCAGCTTGTTCTGCTTGATCGTCTTGCGGTCGCCGTTCTTGATCTGGACGACCTCTTCCTGCGGCACCTCGGCCTGGAAGATGTAGTCCTCGACGTTCAGCGAGACGGCGCGCTGCTCCAGGTTGGTCTTCACGCGGTTCTCGTAGCCGGCGTAGGTGTGGATCACGTACCACTCGCCGGGCAGCGTGCGGAGCTCCTCGCGCAGGGCGGCGACGGGGTCGACGGGCTCGGCCTCCTCCTCGGGGGCCTCTTCCTCGTCCTCGACGTGCAGCGCGGCTTCCTCGGCGGGCTCGCCCGCCTCGGCATCGGCAGCCTCGACCTCGTCCAGGTCCTCGTCCGCGCCCTCGACGATGTCGAGCTCGTCTTCCACGGACTCGTCCGGCTCGACGGCGTCGTTCAGGTTCTGGTCAGACACGGTGGCTGCTTCTTCCTGGATACATAGGGGTGGAACATGCGAAAGGGGCGCCGGTAACCACGGCGCCCTTCGCTCTTGGCTCAGCCGAAGACGTACTTGGCGGCGTTGTCGAGCCCATAGTCAATCACGGTCACGAGACCGATCATGATGACGACGAAGATGATCACCACTGTGGTGTACGTCGTCAGCTGGTTACGCGTCGGCCAGACAACCTTGCGGAGTTCCGCGACGATCTGGCGGTAGAAGAGCGCGAGTCGCTTCAGCGGGCCCTTCTTGGCGCGCTTACCACCCTTGCGAGTCTTCTTGGACTCAGGCGCCTCGTCCTGGGCATCAGGCATGTCGATGGAGCCCACGGCGTCCGTCACTCGTCCTCACCTGATTCCGGGTCGTGGCCGTGCCGCGCCCGGTCTGAGCCGCACGGCGGTGCATTGCTGTACGTACATGCGCACACATCCTGGCGAAGGTGTGTGTAGCAGGGCCGGAGGGACTTGAACCCCCAACCGCTGGTTTTGGAGACCAGTGCTCTACCAATTGAGCTACGACCCTTTGTGTCTGTCCACCAACGTACCGCATCCGGACGGGTGCTCGGTGTACACCCTGCGACTGCGGACCGCTGAAGGCCAACGAGGTGAGAGTGTACGTGGTCCTGGGCGCGCCGTCGAACAGAAAGTGCCCGTGGGAGGCTTGGTCGGCGAAAGATCGGCCGAAGATCACCGGCCGCCGAACACAAGATCCGCTGGCCGAGGCCGCGATCCGCACGGTTGTTCAACTGATGTTCAGTCCGTGAAACCCCCGTGCCGGGCGCGTTTCCTGTCTGAAACGATGGGCCCATGAGCCCTGCAACCCCTCCGACCGAGCGCCGGGTCTCCACCCGAGTCGGCGCGATCTCCGAGTCCGCCACCCTCGCCGTGGACGCCAAGGCCAAGGCCCTCAAGGCCGCCGGGCGTCCGGTGATCGGCTTCGGCGCCGGTGAGCCCGACTTCCCGACCCCGGACTACATCGTCGAGGCCGCCATCGAGGCCTGCAAGAACCCGAAGTACCACCGCTACACCCCCGCCGGCGGTCTGCCCGAGCTGAAGGCCGCGATCGCCGCGAAGACGCTGCGCGACTCCGGCTACGAGCCCGACGTGTCGCAGATCCTGATCACCAACGGTGGCAAGCAGGCCATCTACGAGGCCTTCGCCGCGATCCTCGACCCGGGCGACGAGGTCATCGTCCCGGCCCCGTACTGGACGACGTACCCGGAGTCGATCCGTCTCGCGGGCGGCGTCCCGGTCGACGTCGTCGCCGACGAGACGACCGGCTACCGCGTCTCCGTGGAGCAGCTGGAGGCGGCCCGTACGGAGAAGACGAAGGTCGTCCTCTTCGTGTCGCCGTCCAATCCGACGGGCGCGGTCTACAGCGAGGCCGAGACCGAGGCCATCGGCCGCTGGGCCGTCGAGCACGGCCTGTGGGTGCTGACGGACGAGATCTACGAGCACCTGGTCTACGGCGACACGGTGTCCGTGTCGCTGCCCGCGGTCCTGCCGGAGCTGCGCGACAAGTGCATCGTGGTCAACGGTGTCGCCAAGACGTACGCCATGACGGGCTGGCGGGTCGGCTGGATCATCGGCCCGAAGGACGTGGTGAAGGCCGCGACCAACCTGCAGTCGCACGCCACGTCGAACGTCTCGAACGTCGCCCAGGTCGCCGCGCTGGCCGCGGTGTCCGGTGACCTGGACGCGGTCGCGAAGATGCGGGAGGCCTTCGACCGCCGCCGCAAGACGATCGTGCGGATGCTCAACGAGATCGACGGCGTGCTCTGCCCGGAGCCCGAGGGTGCCTTCTACGCGTACCCGTCGGTCAAGGCCCTGCTCGGCAAGGAGATCCGCGGCAAGCGCCCGCAGGACACGGTCGAGCTGGCCGCGCTGATCCTGGAGGAGGCCGAGGTCGCGGTGGTGCCGGGCGAGGCCTTCGGCACGCCGGGGTATCTGCGCCTGTCGTACGCGCTCGGGGACGAGGACCTCGTCGAGGGCGTGAGCCGCATCCAGAAGCTGCTGGCGGAGGCCAGGGACTGACGTCCGCCTTCCGTTCTCATGGGTCGCCTCCGGTTTTCCGGAGGCGACCCATTTTTCGTGGGTGACCCATTTGTTTGTGCGAGCAAGACCACTAAAGGGGAAACCGCTACCGGGACGGCGGACACGTACGGCAGGATCCTGGAATGGAGCGTGTACGTGATGTCTCTGAACTGCCGAAAGCCCATCTGCACCTGCACTTCACCGGCTCGATGCGGCCGGCGACCCTGCTGGAACTGGCCGACAAGTACGGCGTGCGCCTGCCCGAGGCGCTGACCGACGCGCTGACGCGTGGGGAGTCGCCGAAACTGCGGGCGACGGACGAGCGGGGCTGGTTCCGCTTCCAGCGCCTGTACGACGCCGCCCGCTCGTGCCTGCGGCAGCCGGAGGACATCCAGCGGCTGGTCAGAGAGGCCGCGGAGGAGGACGTCAGGGACGGTTCCGGCTGGCTGGAGATCCAGGTCGACCCGACGTCGTACGCGCCCCGGCTGGGCGGTCTGATTCCGACGCTGGAGATCATCCTGGACGCGGTGGAGGCGGCCGCGCGGGACACGGGGATCGGGATGCGCGTCCTGGTCGCCGCGAACCGGATGAAGCACCCCCTGGACGCCCGCACGCTGGCGCGGCTCGCGGTGCGGTACGCCGACCGGGGCGTGGTCGGCTTCGGGCTGTCGAACGACGAGCGCCGGGGCATGGCGCGGGACTTCGACCGTGCCTTCCACATCGCCCGTGAGGGCGGCCTGCTGTCGGCTCCGCACGGCGGCGAGCTGACCGGCCCGTCCTCGGTCCGTGACTGCCTGGACGACCTCGACGCGAACCGGATCGGCCACGGGGTGCGCGCCGCCGAGGACCCGCGGCTGCTGAAGCGCCTCGCCGACAGGGGCGTGACGTGCGAGGTCTGCCCCGCGTCGAACGTCGCCCTCGGCGTCTACGAGAAGCCGGAGGACATCCCGCTGCGGACGCTGTACGAGGCCGGGGTTCCGATGGCTCTGGGCGCCGACGACCCCCTGCTCTTCGGCTCGCGTCTGGCCGCCCAGTACGACATCGCCCGCCGGCACCATGCCTTCACGGACGAGGAACTGGCGGAACTGGCGCGGCAGTCGGTGCGAGGGTCGGCGGCGCCGGACGAGGTGAAGGCGAAGCTGTTGGCCGGGGTGGACGACTGGCTCGCCTAGGGCGCTCGTCCACGGCCGTTATCAGTCGGCGATACCGGCCAGCAGCGTGCGGGCCAGCCGGGCGGCGAACTCGTCCACCGGCGGCCGTACGGCCTCCTTCGTCGCGTCATAGGCGAACGCCCGCTGTGCGCAGGCTCCCATCAGCAGCGACGCCGCCGCGAACGTGTCCGTGTCCGTGCTGACCCGGCCCAGTTCCTGCTCGGCCCGCAGGTAGGTGTCGAGTTCCTGGATCGGCACGTGCGGGCCCGACCCCATCTGCCGGATGGCGTCGTCGTGCCGCCGCTTGAGCTCGGTCTGCGCGTACAGCGACGCGGCGATCGGGAAGCTCTGTTCGTAGAACAGAGCCGCCTGGCGGGCGATCTCGGTGAGGTTCTCCTCGAGGGAGCGTCGGCCCGGCTCGGCGGCGAGGCTGCTGAGCAGGGGGCGCAGTGGGGGCAGGCGCTCGGTGAGCACCCGGATGAACAGCTCTTCCTTGCTGTCGAAGTGCTTGTAGAGCGCCGCCTCGGAACATCCGGCCGCCCGCGCGATCTCCTTCGTCGTCGCCCGAGCCAGCCCGACCGTGAGCATCAGCTCGTGGGCGGCGTCGAGGAGCCGGACCCGGGTCGGCTTGTTCTCCATGGCTTGTCCAATCGCCCTTGACGGGTGGGTGAGTACTTACTCACTCTAGAGGTGTGCAGGGGTGAGTGAATACTCACCCACCTGCCGGGGCGACCCTGCCCCGCAATCCAACGACCTGTCTCATGCGTACGGGAGCTCTCATGAAACTCACCGTTTTCGGCGCCACCGGCGGTATCGGCAAGGAGATCGTCCGCCAGGCCCTGGACGCCGGTCACGAGGTCACGGCCGTCGTACGGGACCCCGCGCGTCTCCCCCTCACCGGTGACCGTCTGGAGGTGTTCCGAGCAGATCTCACCGACCCCGGTACGCTGCGGCCCGCCGTCGCCGGACGGGATGCCGTGCTGTCCGGCCTCGGGGCCCGCGGGCGCAAGGATGCGGGCGTCGCGGCACGGCTGACCCGGACGGTGCTTGCGGCCCTGGAGGCCGAGGAGGTGCGGCGGCTGCTCGTGGTCAGCGCCGCGCCGGTCGGACCCGCGCCGGAGGGGGACGGGGTCCTGGACCGTGCCGTTCTCGGTGTCGTGTCGGCGGTCCTCAAGGACATATACGCCGACCTGCGGGAGATGGAGGCCGAGGTGGCCGCCAGCGGCACGGACTGGACGGTCGTACGGCCGCCGCGCCTCCAGGACAAGCCGCTCACCGGCAGGTACCGGACGGTGGTTGGCGGGTTCCCGGGCAAGGGGCGCTTCGTCGGGCGGGCGGATGTGGCGCACGCGATGCTGGGGATGGTGGGGGATCCGGCGACGGTGAAGCAGGGGGTGGGGGTGGCCTACTGAGGGCCCGGCTACGGCAGCATCCGGGGGCTAGAGACTGACTCCGACCGTCACCGGCTCGTTGACCAGCGTGACGCCGAAGGCCTCGCGCACTCCGGCTACGACCTCGCGGGCGAGCGCGAGGAGGTCCTCGGTGGTCGCTGCGCCGCGGTTGGTGAGGGCGAGGGTGTGCTTGGTGGAGATGCGGGCGGGGCCGGTGCCGTAGCCCTTGGTGAAGCCTGCCTTGTCGATGAGCCATGCCGCGGAGGTCTTGGTGTGCCCCTCCCCCGCCGGGTACGCGGGCGGCTCCACGTCGGCGCCGAGGTGCTGGCGCACGCGCGCGTGAAAGGCCGTGAACTGCTCGTCGGTGAGGATCGGGTTGGTGAAGAAGGAGCCGGCCGACCAGGTGTCGTGGTCCTCGGCGTCCAGGACCATGCCCTTCCCGGTACGCAGCTTCAGCACGGTCTCGCGTGCGGCGGCGAGAGGTACGCGGTCGCCGGGCTCGACGCCGAGGACGCGGGCGGTCTCGGCGTACTTGATGGGGGCGGAGAGGCCTTCGGCGTTCTCCAGCTGGAAGCGGACGCGCAGCACGACGTAGCGGTCTGGGTCGGCCTTGAAGCGGCTGTGGCGGTAGGAGAAGGCGCAGTCGGCGTTCGGGAGGACGACGGTCCGGCCTGCCTGCCGGTCGTACGCGATCACCTCGGTGATCGTCGAGGAGACCTCCTGGCCGTACGCGCCGACGTTCTGGATCGGCGTGGCGCCTGCGGAGCCGGGGATCCCGGCGAGGCACTCGATACCGGCGAGGCCGGCTTCCACGGTGCGGGCGACGGCGTCGGTCCAGACTTCACCGGCGGCCAGCTCGAGCGTGGTGCCGTCCAGCTCGAAGCCCTTCGTGGCGATGACGAGCGCGGTGCCGTCGAAGCCCTTGTCCCCGATGACCAGGTTCGATCCACCGCCGATGATCAACAGCGGGGTGCCGTCGGCGTCGGCTTCGCGCACGACGTCGATCACTTCGGCGTCGGTGGTGGCGGTGACCAGCCGGGTGGCGGGGCCGCCCAGGCGGAAGGTGGTGAGGGGGGCGAGGGGGGCGTCGTGGAGTTCCTGCACGGGCTCAAGAGTACGAGACGGTGGGGGCGGGGGTGCCTGCGGCGGCCTGTGGCTGTCCGGTGGGGGTTCGCGTAGCGCCTGCTGTTTCGTTGTGGGTCGGGGCCGAGCCGGGGGGTGTCCGTCCTCGGACCGGCGGTTGGGGTCGGGCAGGGAGGGCTCCGTTCCTTGACGCCGGCCACTGCGGGCGGACACCCCCCGGCACGTCCCCTTACCGCCGTGGGCGGGTGCGGCGCCGCGGGGGTACGCGCCTTCTTATGCGCCGGTCCCGGCATTCCAGCCCGTCCGGCGATTGAGGACGAGGCCGTTCAGGCCGATGGGGGGGTCCAGGGGGCGCAGCCCCCTGGCGGGGTCGAAGGGGCGGAGCTCCTGGGGGTGGGACGGGTAGGGGCGGCGGGGGCGAGAACTGGTATCGGCTACGCCCCCGCCGCGGTCAGCCGGCGACCGCCTCCAGCGTCGGCGCCTGCTCCGGCGCCCGCACACCCCCGTCGCCCCGGCTCCGGCCCCGCCCCGGGATCAGCAGTGCAGCCACCCCCGCGAGAGCCACCACCCCCGCACCGGTGACCAGCGCAGGCCGCAGCCCGTCGACGAAGGTCTGGCCGGTCTCGTACCCGCCCTGCGCGGAGAAGATCGACGCCATGACGGCGATGCCGAGCGCGCCGCCGACCTCGCGCAGCGCGTTGTTCGCGCCGGACGCGATGCCCTGCTCCGAGACGCGGACGCTGGACATGACCAAGTGGGCGGCCGGGGCGAAGAACAGGGCCATGCCGATGCCGCTGATGATCAGGCCGGGCAGCTGGGCGGCGTAGGAGACGTCGACGGTGGCCACGGACGCCATGTAGGCGAGGCCGGCGGCCTGGAGGAACAGTCCGGTGGCCACGACGGGCCGGCCACCGATGCGGTCGGCGAGGATGCCCGCGATCGGCGCGACGAGCATCGGCATGCCGGTCCACGGCAGCATCCGCAGCCCAGCCTCCGTCGGCGAGTAGCCGAGCACGATCTGCATGTACTGGCTGAGCAGGAAGATCGACCCGAACATGCCCAGGAACATCAGCATGCTCGCGGCATTGATCCCGGAGAACGCCCGGGAGCGGAACAGCCGCATCGGCAGCATCGGGTTCTGGGCGCGCGTGCTGTAGAGGACGAACCCGACCAGCAGCGCGCCTCCGGCGAACAGGCCGGTCAGGACCAGGCCTCCGGTCCAGCCGTCGGCGGGGCCGCGCACCAGGCCGTACACGATCCCGAAGAGACCGCCGCTGGCGAGCAGGGTGCCGGGGATGTCGAGCCGGACGCCGACGCCGTACGACTCGGCGAGGCGCAGCCGGGCGAGCGGCAGCAGGGCCAGACCCAGCGGAACGTTCAGCCAGAAGATCCACTGCCAGGAGATGTGCTCGGTGAGGCTGCCGCCGATCAGCGGCCCGGACGCGATCGCGAGCCCGTTGACGGCACCCCAGATGCCGTACGCCATCCCGCGCTTGGCCGCGGGCACGGCGGCCGTCAGCAAGGTCAGCGTCAGCGGCATCATGATCGCCGCACCGGCGCCCTGCACCGCGCGGGCGGCGATCAGGGAGTCGATGCCGGGCGCGAGGGCCGCGGCGGCGGACGCGGCGGTGAAGATCGAGATGCCGACGAGGAAGAGCCGGCGGCGCCCGAAGCGGTCGCCGAGTGCCGCGCCGAACATCAGCAGGACGGCGAAGGTGAGTGTGTACGCACTCACCGTCCACTCCAGGTCGTGCAGCCCGCCGCCCAGGTCCTCGCGAATGGCGGGCAGTGCGGTGGTGACGACGAGGTTGTCGAGCGCCGCCATGAACCCGGCGACGCTGGTGATGATCAGGGCCCAGGCAGCCCCGCCACGGCGCGCGGTCCGCGCGTTCTGTTCGGTCTGGTGTGACATCGCTCCCCCAGAGGTGATGCGTTCCGGTTCCTGCGTCGAACTGCTTGAGTAGTTATTAGTCACTAACTTTCGAGATCATGAAGAATTCAGGTGAGCCACCTCACCCTGCTTCTACGCCTGCTGCTCCCCGGCCGGCTTCGGCGGTTCCATCCCCGCCCAGACTCGGTGGTCGGGAGGGAAACCCATGGTGACGAGGCAGTTGATGAGCATCCCGTACGCCATGAAGGTCGTCGTCTCATGGACGTCCGCCCCCAGCGGCAGATGGACGGTGTCCCACAGCCGCATCCAGCCGGCACGTACGGCCTCACCGAACTCGTGGTCGCCCTCCTGCTCGGCGGCCGCGACGGCGAGGTACATCTGCATCTGCATCATCAGCCGCTCGGGCTGGTCGGAGACGACCTTCCGGTACGCGGCACCCATGGCGCGCAGGGCATCCTCACCCTCCAGCCCGTCGGAGGCCTCCGCGAACATCCGGATGGTGTCCTCCACACAGCGTTCGGCCGCCGCGAGGAAGATCGCCTTCTTGCCCGGGAAGAGCCGGAAGAGATACGGCTGCGAGACACCGACCCGCTTGGCGATGGCCTCGGTCGACGTCCCGTAGTAGCCACCGCGGGCGAACTCGGTCATCGCCGCACGGACGACGCTCTCACGCCGTTCTTCTGCGCTCATCCTGGCCATGGAATCTAAGTTAGTACTCAATCACTAACCAGGCAAGCGGGGATGGCCGGAGAATGCGTAAGGGGCGCCCACCAGGGAGGACGCCCCTTGCATCACGACACACGCGTGCCGTTCACGCCAGCTGCACGACCGCCCGGGACATCCCGAGCACCTTCTGCTCGGCGCTCTTCACGGTCAGGTCCACGCGGACCTTGTTGTCGTCGAGCTTGACCGCGACCTTGCCGCTGACCTCGATCGTGGCGCCCTGGTCGTCGTTCGGCACGACGACGGGCTTGGTGAAGCGGACGCCGTACTCGACGACCGCGCCGGGGTCGCCGGTCCAGTCGGTCACGACACGGATCGCCTCGGCCATCGTGAACATGCCGTGCGCGATGACGTCCGGCAGCCCGACCTCCTTAGCGAACTTCTCGTTCCAGTGGATCGGGTTGAAGTCACCCGAGGCGCCCGCGTACTGGACGAGCGTGGCGCGGGTCACGGGGAAGCTCTGGGGCGGCAGTTCGGTGCCGACCTCGACATCGCCGTACGCGATCTTCGCCGTCATGGGTCTCAGCCCTCCCCTTCTTCGGCGTCCGCGCCACGAGCCACGAGCTTGGTCCAGGCGGTCACGACGTGCTCCCCCGCCTCGTCGTGGACCTCGCCGCGGATGTCCAGGATCTCGTTGCCCGCCATGGACTTGATGGCTTCGATGGTCGACGTGACGGCCAGCCGGTCACCGGCGCGCACCGGGCGCGTGTAGGAGAACTTCTGGTCGCCGTGCACGACGCGGCTGTAGTCCAGGCCCAGCTGCGGGTCCTTGAGGACCTGGCCGGCGGCCTTGAAGGTGATCGAGAACACGAAGGTCGGCGGGGCGATCACATCGGGGTGGCCGAGCGCCTTGGCGGCATCCGGGTCCGTGTACGCCGGGTTGGCGTCCCCCACCGCCTCCGCGAACTCACGGATCTTCTCCCGGCCCACCTCGTAGGGCTCGGTGGGCGGGTAACTCCGCCCCACGAAGGACTGGTCGAGCGCCATGGCTCGGCACCTCCTGCTGTCTGCTGCCGTTGACCTGCTGGTTCACCGGGATCGGTCGAACCGACCGGTAACCGGGGCGGAAACGACGCGAGGCCGCCCCCACGATCGGGGGCGGCCTCGCGTACGAGCCTGATTTATCGCGTCTCGCGGTGCGCGGTGTGCGCATTGCAACGCGGGCAGTGCTTCTTCATCTCAAGTCGGTCCGGGTTGTTACGCCGGTTCTTCTTGGTGATGTAGTTCCGCTCCTTGCACTCCACGCAGGCCAGCGTGATCTTCGGGCGGACGTCGGTGGCAGCCACGTGAGTGCTCCTTGACGAACGGATGGGATGGTTTAACGCATAAAAGAGTAGCCGATCGAAGGACCGACCCCGCAATCGGCTACTGTCAGTAGCGGTGACCGGACTTGAACCGGTGACACAGCGATTATGAGCCGCTTGCTCTACCGACTGAGCTACACCGCTGTGATGCGATCGGTTCCCGTCTCGCGACGGAAACCTCACACACCAGAGCCCCAATACGGAATCGAACCGTAGACCTTCTCCTTACCATGGAGACGCTCTACCGACTGAGCTATTGGGGCGAGCGATGAAGACATTACACGCTCAGCGGCCGTTCACCCAAATCCGTTTCGCGGCACCTGCCGGGGGCCGAACGGAGCACCGCGCAGGCGTCTCACGGGCCACTGCGGCACCGCGTGGGAGGGCTCCGTTCGGCCGACCACACCGGTACGACTATTGCGCTCCTGCGCGCCCGGGCCGTATCGCCACCCTAGGCTCGACTCACTCTGCGTGATCTTGCGGGCCCGGCGCACCCCCCGGCACCGTGCCCGCGGCCCGATGCGCAGCCCGAGTCTCTGGAGCGCGATGCCCGACAGTCATCCCCAGCCGCCGCACTCGTCGTCCTCGTCGGGCTCGTCCGGACCGGCCGACCCGGGTGCTCTGCTGCTGTGCGGGGCGCGGCTCACCGACGGCCGGACAGTGGACGTACGGCTGGGCGGCGGGCGCATCGAGGCGGTCGGCACGGCGGGGAGCCTGGCGGGGGACGGCACGTACGCGTGCGGCGCGCGTGTGGACCTCGGCGGCTACCTGCTTCTGCCGGCCCCGGCCGAACCGCACGCCCACGGCGACACCGCACTCTCGGCCGACGAGGGCGGACCCGTCTCCTACGAGCCCCAGGACGTCCAGCGCCGCGCCACCGAGGCCGCCCTGCTCCAACTCGGGCACGGGGCGACCGCGCTGCGGGCACATGTGCGCGTGGGCGACGTGCAAGGGCTGGGTGCGCTGGAGGCGGTCCTGCAAGCACGGCGTTCCCTGCGCGGGCTCACCGAGTTGACGACGGTGGCGATGCCACGGCTGCTGACCGGAGTGGCCGGGGCCGAGGGGCTCGCGATGCTGCGGGACGCGCTGAAGATGGGCGCGTCCGTGGTCGGCGGCTGCCCCGACCTGGACCCGGATCCGACGGGCTACGTGGAGGCGGTCCTCGAGGTCGCCTCCGAGCACGGCTGCCCCGTCGATCTGCACACCGACGCCACCGACCCGGCACGCCTGGCCCGGCTCGCCGCGATGGCCGGAGGACTGCGCCCCGGCGTGACCCTCGGTCCCTGCGGCGGCCTGGGCCGCCTGCCCGCCCAGGTGGCTTCCCGCACCGCGGACCAGCTCGCGGCGGCCGGGGTGACGGTGGTGTGCCTGCCGCAGGGCGGCTGCGGGGGCGCCGAACGACGGAGCACGGCGCCCGTACGACTGCTGCGCGCCGCGGGCGTACGCGTCGCCGCGGGGAGCGGCGCCATGAGGGATGTGTCGAACCCGGTGGGACGCGGGGACCCACTCGAGGCCGCCTACCTGCTGTCCTCACGTCACGGGCTGCGCCCCGAGGACGCGTACGACGCCGTGAGTGGGTCGGCGCGTGCGGTGCTGGGTCTGCCCGAGGTGCGGGTGGAGGCGGGCTTCCCGGCCGAGTTGCTGGCGGTGCGCGGGGACCGACTGGCGGGGGCGCTTTCGCTGGCGTACAGCCGCATCGTGGTGCACCGGGGGCGCGTGGTGGCACGGACGAGCGCGGTGCGGGAGTACTGCAACTCAGCCGTGGCCGCGGAGTTGGGGCTGCCGCGGCAGGGGCGGGGCGAGGTGTCGTGAGGGATATGGGTGCTCGCCCGGGAGTGCGCGAGCAGCTCGTGCACCGGCGCCCGCGCGTGAGGCGTGCGCCCGGCGTGGGGATGTGAGCCGTGTGCCCGTGGTGACGTGAGACGTGGCTGAAGTCGTGCGGCGAACGGGGCTGTCCGGGCGTACGGTCGAAGACATGCGCATTGTCATCGCTGGTGGTCATGGTCAGATCGCGCTGCGGCTGGAGCGCCTGCTCGCCGCGCGTGGGAACGAGGTCGCGGGGATCATCCGCAAGGCCGAACAGGGCGACGATCTGCGGGAGGCCGGCGCCGAACCCGTCGTGCTGGACCTGGAGTCGGCCTCGGTCGAGGAGGTCGCGGCACACCTACGAGGCGCGGACGCGGCGGTGTTCGCCGCCGGCGCGGGGCCGGGCAGCGGGACGAGCCGCAAGGACACGGTGGACAAGGGTGCGGCGGTCCTGTTCGCGGACGCGGCGGTCCAGGCGGGCGTACGGCGCTTCGTGGTCGTGTCGTCCATGGGCGCGGACCCGGGGCACCAGGGCGACGAGATCTTCGACGTCTACCTGCGCGCCAAGGGCGCGGCCGACGAGTACGTCCGCGGTCTGGACGCCCTGGACTGGACGATCCTGCGCCCCGGCGCCCTGACGAACGACGCCGGAACCGGCCTGGTCCGCCTGGAGGCCCACACCGGCCGCGGCCCGATCCCGCGCGACGACGTGGCCGCCGCACTCGCGGAGTTGCTCGACACCCCGGCCACGGCCGGCCTGACCCTCGAACTCATCAGCGGCTCGGCCCCGGTGTCGGTGGCGGTGAAGTCGGTGGCGGGGAACTGAAGATGGGCTCGGAGGGGGCGGAAGTTCGGGCTCCCTCCGGGCACCCGGCACGTCATGGACGGAGCGCCGGCCGCACGGCTGCGAGGCTGCGAGGCGGTACGCACGTACTGGGCGCGGCAGTTCGCGGCTGCGCATCCACTCGTGGGGAAGCTGGATCGCGCGCGGCGAGGTCGCGCACGGCTCCATCGCGTACGGCTGATTCACGCATGGTTGGTGCGCCTACGGTTGGATCGGCTGCGGCGGGACGCGGGCGGCGAGTCGGTTGATACGGGTGCGCGGACAGGCGTCCAGCATCCGCCGGCGAAGTGACGCTTGGGGCCGGTGCGGCGGAGCCGTGTGAGGCTCGGAGCAGGGCGCGCCGGTGCGGTGTGGCGCTCTACGCAGGGCACGCCGGAACCTTCGATGAGATCTGGGGGCCATCGACGGGTGCTCAGAACAGCGGAAGCTGGCCGGGGAAATCGGGCACGACATACCCGTCCAATGCGGGCTGCGCGGCACCGAGTTGCGTCGCCCGCCGCGATCCGGGGCACGACACGAGCTCCCCGTGCTCCCGCGCACCGGGTGGATCATGCCGCGCGAACCGACCGGCGACGACAGCGATCTCACGACGACACTCGGGGCAGCTTCTGCGGGGCGTGGCCATGGGGTCAGTGTGCCCCGGCCGTGACTCAGGAACGCGAAAACCCCTCCGCTCTACGTTTCCGCAGATCGGAGGGGTTTCCCCAGTGTGGCGGCGCCAGGATTCGAACCTGGGAAGGCTGAGCCGGCAGATTTACAGTCTGCTCCCTTTGGCCGCTCGGGCACACCGCCGGGGTTTGCTGCCTTTCGAACCGCTTTTCGGCGGTGCTCGCTGGCAACGACGTAAACAATACCCGATGCGGAGGGGTGCTTCGCCACCCGATTGATCGCCTCCCGGGGGACACGGGGTGGCTAGGCTTGTCCGGATGCGGTCCCGGGTTGCCCCGGGCTCGGCGGCCACCCCCACGCCCGCCGATACGCACCCCATACGCACCTCGATACAAGGAGCCACAGGACATGGCCGACTCCAGTTTCGACATCGTCTCGAAGGTCGAGCGGCAGGAGGTCGACAACGCCCTCAACCAGGCCGCCAAGGAGATCTCGCAGCGCTACGACTTCAAGGGCGTGGGTGCCTCGATCTCGTGGTCCGGTGAAAAGATCCTGCTGGAGGCGAACTCCGAGGACCGGGTGAAGGCCGTCCTCGACGTCTTCCAGTCCAAGCTGATCAAGCGCGGGATCTCGCTGAAGGCTCTGGACGCGGGCGAGCCCCAGCTCTCGGGCAAGGAGTACAAGATCTTCGCATCGATCGAGGAGGGCATCTCCCAGGAAAACGCGAAGAAGGTCGCGAAGATCATTCGCGACGAGGGTCCGAAGGGCATCAAGGCCCAGGTGCAGGGCGACGAGCTGCGAGTCAGCTCCAAGAGCCGGGACGACCTGCAGACCGTGATCGCCCTGCTGAAGGGCAAGGACTTCGACTTCGCGCTGCAGTTCGTGAACTACCGGTGAGCAACTGATCCGATGCCGACATCAGCTCGGCACCGGTGCCGGCACCGGCACCGGCACCGGCTACGGCTACGGCTACGGCTACGGCTGGGACCTCGACGCCGTACGAGGAAGGGTGGGCACCTCAGGTGCCCACCCTTCTCGCCTGCTGGCCGCGGTCCGGGGTGTGCTCGCCTCGCTCAGTTGCGAGAGTGGCCGAACAGGAGGCGGTAGGCGACCAGGAGCACCAGGGAGCCGCCGATCGCGGAGGCCCAGGTCGCGCCGTCGTAGAAGTCCTTGCTGATCGGGTGGTCCAGCCAGCGGGCCGAGATCCAGCCACCGATGAACGCGCCCGCGACGCCGATGAGCGTCGTGCCGATGAAGCCGCCCGGGTCACGGCCCGGCAGCAGAACCTTGGCGATGGCCCCGGCCAACAGCCCCAGAATGATCCAGCTGATGATCGTCATGCCGTGAACCTGCCCTTCCGCGCTGTGCCTGCACTTTCCGGGCACTGTGATTTCGGGCGCGCTTGTTCGTGCTCTGTTGATGAGCAGGACGTCACGGTGGCGCCCCTCGGTTGCAAGCGATCAGTAGGGTTCGGGCCATGACAGCGTCCAGCTCCCCGTCCCCTGAGCTGCGGCGCACCCTTGGTGTCGGCGACGCCGTCGTCATCGGACTCGGCTCGATGGTCGGGGCCGGGATCTTCGCCGCCCTCGCGCCGGCGGCACGCGCGGCCGGGTCCGGACTGCTGCTCGGGCTTGCGCTCGCGGCCGGGGTCGCCTACTGCAACGCCACGTCGTCGGCGCGACTGGCCGCCCTGTATCCGGCCTCGGGCGGCACGTATGTATACGGGCGCGAGCGGCTCGGGGAGTTCTGGGGATATCTCGCGGGCTGGTCGTTCGTGGTCGGCAAGACGGCCTCCTGTGCGGCGATGGCGCTCACCGTGGGCGCGTACGTCTGGCCGGGCCAGGCGCATGCGGTGGCGGTCGCGGCCGTGGTGGCGCTGACCGCGGTGAACTACGGCGGTGTCCAGAAGTCCGCCTGGCTGACGCGGGCGATCGTGGCAGTGGTCCTGGCTGTCCTCGCTTGTGTGGTGGTCGTGTGTCTGGGGTCCGGGCAGTCCGACGCCGGTCGCCTGGCCGTCGGAGCCTCGGGCGGTGTGGGCGGAGTGCTCCAGGCGGCGGGACTGCTGTTCTTCGCATTCGCCGGGTACGCGCGGATCGCGACCCTCGGCGAGGAGGTGCGTGACCCGGCGCGCACGATCCCCCGGGCGATTCCACTGGCCCTGGGCATCGCTCTGGCGGTGTACGTGTGTGTGTCGGTGGCTGTCCTTTCCGTGCTGGGGTCGGAGGCTCTCGGGCAGGCCGGCGCGCCGCTGGCCGATGCGGTGAGGGCAGCCGGGGTGCCGGGGCTGGTGCCTGTGGTGCGGGTGGGCGCGGCCGTCGCCGCGCTGGGCTCGCTGCTGGCTCTGATCCTGGGTGTCTCGCGGACGACGCTGGCCATGGCCCGCGACCGGCATCTGCCCGGCGTCCTGGCCGTCGTGCATCCGCGCTTCCAGGTGCCGCACCGTGCCGAACTGGCCGTGGGCGCGGTGGTCGCTGTCCTGGCCGCCACGGTGGACGTCCGAGGCGCGATCGGGTTCTCCTCCTTCGGCGTGCTGGCGTATTACGCGGTGGCCAATGCCTCGGCCTGGACTCTCGACTCGGCGGCGGCTTCGCGAGTCGTCCCGGTGGTGGGGCTCGTCGGGTGCGTGGCCCTGGCGTTCTCCCTTCCGTGGGTCTCGGTTGGTGTCGGTGCGGGTGTGCTGGCGGTGGGTGTGGTCGCGTACGGGGGCCGACGGTGGTGGGCACGGCGGTGGGGTGGCCAGGGGCGGTAGGCCGACGGTTGCGCGGCCGCTGGTTGGGGGGCGGGACTTGCGGGGCCGACGTGTGGGCGAGGGGCTACCGAACCGCGTGGCGTGACCGGTCTCTGCCAGGCGGGGGTGTTGACCGATCGCAGCCGCAGCAGACGCCGGGGCGGCAGGTCGCCGGGGCGCCTTGGCCTGCCACCTCAGTGACCGGAGACTGCCACCACGTGGCGGTGCGCGCGGCCCTTCGGTCCGCTCGGGGCTGACGTCACTCCTCTCGGTGAGAACGGCCTACTCAGCACCCTCGGAGTGCGCGCCGACCATCGCTCCACTCCACCGGTCGAGCCACTCCACCGACCGTCCGGTCCACCAGGGGACCGCCGATCCGCGTCTCCTCAGGACGCCCCGGCCGTAGCCGTGCGTATGCGGAAATCGGTCCAAGGGGCCAGCTCCAGCTCCTCGTTCATCTCCTCGTACCAGCCCGTGCCGTCGACCCAGGCGCGCAGCCAGTCCGTGAGGCTAGGGGCGTCCACGTACCAGGCTCCGTCGGCGTCGTCGGCGTTGGGTTCGAAGAGGAGGACGGTGGCCTGTGGGCTGTGGCAGTCCACGCACGCGTACATCGCGCAGCCCCAGTGGGATATCGGCAGGACACCCTCGGGCCATGGCCAGTCGGGGTCCTTACGGCCGCTCTCGCGGTTGGCGAGGTATTGGATGACGGCGGCGGGTTCTCCGGCCGGAGAGCTGTCGAGCAGGGGCAACAGGCCGTACTCCGGACCGAATCCACCGTCTCCTATACGTAGGTAGAGGTCGGCGAGCAGCGGGTGCAGGTCGAAGCCGAGAGCGGCCTCGGCACGTGCCACGGTGGCCGCGTCCACGGGCTCGGGGAGCGAAGTCCAGCCCCACGGTCGGGTGTTGCGAGCCTTGTCCGCCACCCTCGTCAGCAACTGCTCGTTCTCGGTCATGCGTTCATGATGCAAGCCGCCACTGACAATCGAGCGGGCCTGTGGATAACTCCGAGGTTGTGGAAAACCCGTGGCTATCGCTCGGCGCGGTTCGCCCGCCCCCGGCACGGTTCGCGCGCCCCCTCTCGGTTCGCCCCCCAACTCGCCCTACCCGCTGTGAGCCGCTACCAGCCCTGAGCGAACGGCTGGTCTGACGGCACGATTTCGCGGCCCAGCGGGAACAGCGACACCGGGATCAGCTTGAAGTTGGCGATGCCGAACGGGATACCGATGATCGTGATGCACAGCACGAGGCCGGTGGCGATGTGGCCGAGGGCCAGCCACCAGCCCGCGAGGACCAGCCACAGGACGTTGCCGACGCACGAGGGGGCTCCGGCGTCGCGGCGTTCGATCGTCGTGTATCCGAACGGCCACAGCGCGTAGACGCCGATGCGGAAGGCCGCGATGCCGAACGGGATACCGATGATGGTGATGCACAGCAGCAGGCCCGCGGCCAGGTAGGCGATGAACAGCCAGAAGCCGCTCAGGACGAGCCAGATGACGTTCAGGATGGTCTTCATCGGGGTCCTGCCATCTTTTGGAGTCGGGCGATACGGTCCGCCATGGGTGGGTGGGTGGAGAACATCTTGGAGAACCCCTGACCTGGGCGGAAGGGGTTTGCGATCATCATGTGACTGGCCGTCTCGATGCGGGGCTCGGGGGGCAGCGGGAGCTGCTTGGTGCCGAGTTCGAGCTTGTGCAGGGCGCTGGCGAGGGCGAGCGGGTCGCCCGTGAGCTGGGCGCCGGACGCATCCGCCTCGTACTCCCTGGAGCGGCTGATGGCCAGTTGGATGAGCGTGGCGGCGAGCGGGCCGAGGATCATGATCAGCAGGATGCCGAGGATGCCGGGGCCGTCGTCGTCATCGGAGCGGCCGATCGGGATCAGCCAGGCGAAGTTGACCAGGAACATGATCACCGAGGCCAGGGCGCCGGCGACCGACGAGATCAGGATGTCCCGGTTGTAGACGTGGCTGAGCTCGTGGCCGATGACGCCCCGCAGTTCGCGCTCGTCGAGGAGGCGAAGGATTCCTTCGGTGCAGCACACGGCCGCGTTGCGCGGGTTGCGGCCCGTCGCGAACGCGTTCGGCGCCTCTGTCGGGGAGATGTAGAGGCGGGGCATGGGCTGGCGGGCCTGGGTGGAGAGCTCGCGGACCATGCGGTACAGGGCCGGGGCCTCGAACTCGCTGACCGGGCGGGCGCGCATCGCGCGCAGCGCCAGCTTGTCGCTGTTCCAGTACGCGTACGCGTTCGTGGCCAGCGCGATCAGGACCGCAATGACGAGCCCCATCCGGCCGAAGAAACTGCCGATGACGATGATGACTGCGGACAGTCCCCCGAGGAGGACTGCGGTCCTGAGCCCGTTGTGCCGGCGGTGCACGGTACGCCCTCCAAGTGGTGCGGCAGGGGAACCCTTTGCTGGTCGATCTCCGATGCCACTGGTGCCGTGGTCTCACGTCCAGTGGACCCTTCTGTACTGGTCAACGCCAGGCGAGGGCCACGGGTTCCCTTGTGCGCAGGGCGGCGGGCGTGGGCCGTCCGGGTGAAGGCGCCGGCGCACGGCTACGCGCGCGTGGGGGTCGAGTGATCGACACGCGCGTACAGGAGGTGAGCCAGAGGCTCAGAAGAGCCCGGTGTCGGCAAAGCGCAGGATCAGCTGAGGGGCTCCGGACAGGGCGATGCCGACGACACCGGTGAGGGCCATCGCGGCCGTGAGCGGCGCAGGGAGGATGTGCCTCCCTGCCTCCCCCTCGGGCGCACGGAACAGCAGGGCCGTCCACTGGAGGTAGTAGAACAGCGCGATCACCACATTGACGGCCATGACCACGGCCAGCCAGCCCAGGCCCGCGTCGACGGCGGCGGAGAAGACCGTGACCTTGGCGAAGAGACCGATGATGCCCGGCGGGAGCCCGGCCAGGCAGAGCAGGAAGAAGGCCAGGATCAGGGCGGTCAGGGGGTTGTGGGCGTACAGGCCGCGGTAGTCGCTGATGCGGTTCAGGGACTTCGTACGGCCGACCAGGGCGGCCACTGCGAAGGCGCCGAGGTTCACGGCGGCGTACATGAGGGCGTAGGCGACGGTGGAGCCGATGGCGCGCTCGCCGTCGTCGGAGTACGCGGCGGCGGCGATCGGCACCAGGAGGTAGCCGGCCTGGCCGACGGAGGACCAGGCGAGCAGGCGTACCGCGCTGTACGCGCGCGTGGCCTGCTGGCGGAGGGCTCCGACGTTGCCGACGGTCATGGTGAGGGCGGCCAGTGCCGCGAGGGCCGGGCCCCAGACGTCGGCGTATGACGGCAGGGCGATGACCGTGACGAGGATCAGGCCGGTGAAGCCGACCGCCTTGCCGACGACCGAGAGGTAGGCGGCCACCGGTAGGGGCGCCCCTACGTAGGTGTCCGGGACCCAGAAGTGGAAGGGGACAGCGGCCGTCTTGAAGGCGAAGCCGACCAGGGTGAGGACGACTCCCGTCCGGACCAGGGTCTCGAGCTGTCCGTCGACGTTCTGGATCCGGTCGGCGATCTGCGTGAGGTAGAGGGTGCCGGTAGAGGCGTACACGAAGCTGATGCCCATGAGGCTGACCGCGGTCGCGGTGACCGAGGACAGGAAGAACTTCAGGGCCGCTTCGGAGGACTTGCGGTCACCGAAGCGGAGGCCGACCAGCGCGAAGGCCGGAAGCGAGGCGACTTCGAGCGCGACGATGAGGGTCGCCAGGTCCCGGGAGGCGGGCAGCAGGGCGGCGCCGGCGGCGGAGGAGAGCAGCAGGAACCAGTACTCCCCTTCGGGGAGTTCCTTGTCGGCGTCCTTGAGAGCGGTCACCGACAGGAGCGCCGCGAGGAGGGCGCCGCCGAGAACCAGGAACTGGATCACGAGAGTGAAGCGGTCGGCCGTATAGCTGCAAACCGCGGCGTCGCGGGTCAGGCAGAAGGTGGAGCGGTCGCCGTCCATAAGGGGCAGCAGCAGGACGATGGAGCCGGCCAAGCCTGCCACGGATGTCCAGCCGAGCAGGGCCTTCTTGTTCTCCGCAACGAACAGGTCGGCCACGAGGACCACGAGTCCGACGACCGCCGCGACGGTGGGCGGCGCGATGGCGAGCCAGTCGACTGACTGGACCACCGACTCGGCCAGGGGCTGGGCCAGGGAGCTCATCGGGTGCCTCCTGCGAGGAGCTGCTGCACGGCCGGGTCGGTCAGGCCGAGGAGGGTCTTCGGCCACAGTCCGGCGACGACGGTGAGGACGACGAGCGGGGCCCAGGCCGCGAACTCGTAACTCTGGACGTCGGCGAGCTTCGGGGCTTCCTGCGACGCGGCACCCATGCAGACGCGGCGGACCACGACAAGCAGGTACGCGGCGGTCAGCAGGGTGCCGAAGGCGCCGATCGCCATGAAGGTCAGGAAGGCCGGTCGGCTGAGCTGGGCCGCGGGCTCGAACGCGCCGAACAGCGCGAGCATCTCGCCCCAGAACCCGGCGAGGCCCGGCAGCCCGAGCGAGGCGACCGCGGCGAAGGCCAGGAGGCCGCCGAGGCGGGGCGTCTTGGCGTAGAGGGCCGCGCCGGTCTTGTCGGCGAGGGTGTCGAGGTCGGTGGTCCCCGTACGGTCCTTCAGCGCGCCGACCAGGAAGAAGAGGAGGCCGGTGATGAGGCCGTGGGCGATGTTGGCGAACAGGGCGCCGTTCACGCCGGTCGGGGTCATCGTGGCGATGCCGAGCAGGACGAAGCCCATGTGGCCGACGGAGGAGTAGGCGATCAGGCGCTTCAGGTCGCCCTTCGCGCCCCGCTTGGCCAGGGCGAGGCAGGCCAGGGACCCGTAGATGATCCCGACGACGGCGAACGCGGCGAGGTAGGGCGCGAAGTCGGCGAAGCCGTCGGGGGTGATCGGCAGGAGAATCCGGACGAACCCGTACGTTCCCATCTTCAGCAGGACGCCGGCCAGCAGAACCGAGCCGACGGTCGGGGCGGCGGTGTGGGCGTCGGGCAGCCAGCTGTGCAGGGGCCACATCGGCGTCTTGACCGCGAGCCCGATACCGATCGACAAAACGGCGATGACCTGCACGGATGCAGTCAGGGACCGGCCGTTGTCAGTGGCGAGTGCCACCATGTCGAATGTGCCCGCCTGGATTCCGATCAGGAGCAGGCCGAGCAGCATGACCACGGAGCCGAGCAGCGTGTAGAGGATGAACTTCCAGGCGGCCGCGGTCCGGCCCTCGCCGCCCCAGCGGGCGATGAGGAAGTACATCGGGATCAGGACCATCTCGAAGGCGAGGAAGAAGAGCAGCAGGTCGAGGACGGCGAAGGTGGCGAGGGTGCCGGACTCCAGGACGAGCACCAGTGCGACGAAGGCCTTCGGGGTCGGGCCCGCAGGCATCTTGAAGTACGAGTAGAGCGCGCAGAGGAAGGTCAGCAGCGCGGTCAGTACCAGAAGGGGGAGGGAGATGCCGTCGATGCCGAGGTGGATGCGCACGTCGAGTGCGGGGATCCAGCTGATGTCCGTGCTGGCCTGCATCTTCGACGGACGGTCGTGGTCGAAGCCGAGGACCAGGACGATGGCGGCGATGAGGACCACGCCGGTGACGGTGACACCGTGCCGGAGCACGGCCTGCTCGGGTGACTTCCCTTTCAGCCCGGGCGGGGCGGGCAGAAGAGCCGCGGCGGCGCCGAGGAGCGGGCCGACGACGACGAACGCCAGAAGGACCTGCATCACGGACTCGTTGATATCGATCACGCCTGCTCACGCTCCCGTGGCGACGAGGACGGCGGCGACCGCCAGGACGACGGTGCCGGCGAGCAGCGCGCTCACATAGGTCTGCACATTGCCGGTCTGGGCACGCCGTACGGCGATGCCGAGCCAGCGGGGTAGAGCACCCGCACCACGCACGTAGGTGTCGACGACCTCGCGGTCGAGGAAGCGGACGAGACTCGCGCCGCCCTGGACCGGGCGGACGAACAGGGTCCGGTACACCGCGTCGAGGTGGAAGCCGACGGCGGCATGCCGGTGCAGCGGGCCGAGCAGCAGCCGGCCCGGGTCCGCCGGGTCGGGCGCGTAGGCCACACCCCCGTACACGGGCGCGTGGCTGGCGATGGCCTCGGCCTCGACCTGGGCGGCGTCGCCCTCGGGGTGGGCCGCGACCGCACCCAGCGGGACGCGTGCCGCCACGGCCGCGAGGTGGCGCCAGGCCGCGTAGGTGACGATGCCGCCGACGAGGGCCACGCCCGTGCCGAGGACAGAGGTGGTGAGGGTCGGGGCGAGGTCGCGGCCGTCGAACCAGTCGGGGAGCACGCGGTAGGCGAGGGCGCCGACGGCGAGGGACGGGACGGCGAGCACCCACAGCACGACGGTCATCGTCAGGGGCTGCCTGCCGTGGTCGGGGGCCTCGGCGCCGTGGCCGTGGAAGGCCAGCAGCCACAGGCGCATCGCGTAGGCGGCGGTGAGCAGGGCCGTGAGCAGGGCGGTGACGAGGACGATCCAGCCCGCGGCACCGGGGGCGTGCTCGGTGTGGCCGGTGGCGACGTGCTCGGCGGCACCGAGGACGGACTCCTTGGAGAAGAACCCGCTGAACGGTGGGATCGCGGCGAGCGCCAGGAGCGCCACGGTCATCGTCCAGAAGGCGTCCGGGACGCGGTTGCGCAGGTGGGTCATGCGTGACATGGCGGCCAGCGAGTTGGTGCCGGCGGCGTGGATGATCACGCCGGCCGCGAGGAACAGCAGCGCCTTGAAAGCACCGTGGGACAGGAGGTGGAAGACGGCCGCACCGCGGTCGGCGACGGCGAGGGCGCCGGTCATGTAGCCGAGTTGACCGATCGTCGAGTAGGCGAGGACGCGCTTGATGTCGTCCTGGGCGAGCGCGGCGATACCCGAGCCGACCATCGTGACGGCGGCCATGACGGCGAGGACGATCATCGCGGCCTGGGAGGCCTCGAAGACCGGGAGGAGACGCGCGATGAAGTAGACACCGGCGGCGACCATCGTCGCGGCGTGGATCAGCGCGGAGACGGGCGTCGGACCCGCCATCGCGTCGGGGAGCCAGGTGTGCAGCGGGAACTGCGCCGACTTGCCCGCCACGCCCGCGAGGAGCAGCAGGGCGATCAGCGTCGGGTGGTCGAGTCCGCCGCTCGCGACGGTGCCGAGGATCTTCGTGATGCGGAAGGACCCGGCGTCGGTGGCCAGCGCGAACAGGCCGATGAGGAAGGGGACGTCACCGAGCTTGGTCACCAGGAACGCCTTGATGGAGGCGGCGCGTGCCTCCGGGGTCTCCCAGTAGTGGCCGACCAGGAAGTACGAGCAGATGCCCATGATCTCCCAGCCGACCAGCATCACCATCAGGTCGCCGGAGTAGACGACGAGCAGCATCGCTGAGGTGAACAGGGAGACGAGAGCGGCGTACGAGGGGTAGCGCGGGTCCTCGCGCAGGTAACCCGTGGAGTAGATCTGCACACAGGTGGCGACGACGCCGACGAGTACGGCGACGAGGGCGGCGAAGCCGTCGATGTACAGGGCGAGGTCGATCGGGACCGAGCCGGTGGGTGTCAGCTCGGTGGCGGCGTTGATCGCCTGGTCTCCGCCCTGGCGCACCGCGACCACCGCGGCGAGGACGAGGGACGTCAGCGTCGGCAGGACTGCGAGCGGGCGGACGAAGCCGGGAGCGGTGCGGCCCAGGAGCAGGCCGGCCGCGGCGCCGAGGAAGGGAAGGAGGGGGACGAGGACGGCGAGGGTGGTCGTGGTCACGCGGTGGCCTCGGCCTTCTCGGCCTGCGGGGCCGTGGAGGCGTCGCAGTCGGGGCCGTCGGTGTCGTGGCTCTCGGCGGTGTCGCGGAGCTTGTCGATGTCCGCGGTGCCGCGATTGCGGTGGACGGCGAGGACGATCGCCAGGCCGATGCCGATCTCGGCGGCGGCGATGGTGATGGTGAACAGGGTCAGCGCCTGGCCGGAGTGCAGGGTCTCCTCGGCGGTCTTGCTGAGCCAGACGTCGAAGGCGACCAGGTTGAGGTTGACGGCGTTGAGCATCAGCTCGACCGACATCAGGACCAGGATCGCGTTGCGTCGGGCGAGCACGCCGTACAGGCCGGTGCAGAAGAGGAGGGCGGAGAGTACGGCGGGATAGGCGAGGTGCATCAGCGGGCGCCTTCCTGCTCGGCCGGATCGGTTCCCTTGACCGGCTTGTTTCGCCCGGTCGGGTGATTACGGGAATCCGGGACGGATGGGGAACCACCGGTCACGGCGCGGGAGTTCACAGAGGGAGACCCCGACTCGGTCTTCGCCTTGCGGGACAGGACGATCGCGCCGACCAGGGCGGCGAGGAGGAGGACGGAGAGAGCCTCGAAGGGGAGGACCCAGTTTTGGAAGAGGCTCTCGCCGGTGGCCTTGGTGGAGCCTGCGGCAGGGCCGTCGAGGTCGATCCAGGTAGCGCGGAAGGCGTCCACGACCACCCAGATCAGGGTGGCCGCGGAGGCGACGGCCACGGTGAGGGCGGCCCAGCGGTTGCCGGAGTCGGCGTCCGGGGAGCGGCCGATGGGGGCCCTGGTGAGCATCAGACCGAACAGGAGGAGGACGACGACGGAACCGACATAGATGAGGACCTGCACCCAGGCGATGAATTCGGCGGTGAGCAGGAGGTACTCGATGGCGAGGCCGCCGAGCGTGACCACCAGCCACAGGGCGGCGTGCACCAGTTGCCGCGTGGTGACGGTGACCAGCGCGGCGCCGAAGGTGACCAGCCCCACCAGGAGGAAAACGATCTCGACGCCGGTCGGGGAGAGGAAGCCGTGGGTGTCGGCGGCCAGGTTCAGCGCGGTGGAGGTGGGGGTCACGACTCACCCTCCTGCGGCTCGGTCGCCTCGGTCGGCGCGGCCTCCGCAGCCTGCGTGGCCGCCAGCTTCTCGGCGGTCTTGCGAGCTGCGGCGATCTCCTTGGGCTCCTCCGCGCCGGGGTCGAGGGCGGGCGGGGCCGGCACGGTCCACATCCACTCACGGAGTTTGTCGCGCTCGTGGGTGAGCTCGCGGATGTCGGTCTCGGCGTACTCGAACTCCGGGGACCAGAACAGGGCGTCGAAAGGACAGACCTCAATGCAGATACCGCAGTACATGCACAGGGAGAAGTCGATGGCGAAGCGGTCGAGGACGTTGCGGCTGCGTTCGCGGCCGCCAGGGGCCGCCGCAGGGACCGTCTCCTTGTGGGAGTCGATGTAGATGCACCAGTCCGGGCACTCGCGGGCGCAGAGCATGCAGACCGTGCAGTTCTCCTCGAACAGGCCGATCACGCCACGGGTGCGGGGCGGGAGGTCGGGCTGGGTGTCCGGGTACTGCGCGGTGACGGACTTCTTCGTCATCGTGCGGAGGGTGACGGCCAGGCCCTTGGCCAGGCCACTGCCAGGAATCGATCGGCGGGGCCGCCCGGAGGGCGTCGTTGAGTGGTGGTGGTCGGGTGACGGGCGGGACATGGTTACTGGATCACCACCTTGACGATGCCGGTGAGGGCGATCTGGGCGAGGGAGAGGGGGACGAGGAGGGTCCAGGAGAGCTTCTGGAGCTGGTCCTCGCGCAGGCGGGGGTAGGTGACGCGGAGCCAGATCACGATGAAGGCGAGGAGTGCCGTCTTCAGCAGGGTCCAGACCCAGCCGAGGCCGTCGGCGCCCCAGGGTCCGTGCCAGCCGCCCAGGAAGAGAACGGTGGTCAGGCCGCACAGGACGACGATTCCGGCGTACTCGGCGAGGAGGAAGAGAGCGAAACGGAGACCGGTGTACTCGGTGTAGGCGCCGAAGATGATCTCCGAGTCGGCGACGGGCATGTCGAAGGGGGGTCGCTGCAACTCGGCCAGGCCGGCGATGAAGAAGACGATCGCGCCGACGATCTGCCAGGGCAGCCACCACCACTCGAAGGCGTCGAGGATGCCGGGGAGGGAGACGGTTCCGGCAGCCATCGCCACGGAGGCGGCGGTGAGCAGCATCGGGAGTTCGTAGGCGAGGAGCTGAGCGGCGGTGCGGAGGCCGCCGAGGAGGGAGAACTTGTTGGCGGAGGCCCAGCCGGCCATGAGTGAGCCGAGGACGCCGACGCCCATGACCGCCAGGACGAAGAAGATGCCCGCGTCGATGACCTCGCCGACCGCGCCCTCGCTGGGGCCGATGGGGATGGCGAGGAGGACGAGCAGGTACGGGAGGAGGGCAACCGCGGGGGCGAGCTGGAAGATGCGGCGGTCCGCGCCCGCCGGGACGACGTCTTCCTTCTGCGCGAACTTCACGCCGTCGGCGACGAGTTGGGCCCAGCCGTGGAAGCCGCCGGCGTACATCGGGCCGAGACGGCCCTGCATGTGGGCCATCACCTTGTGCTCGGTCTGGCCGATGAGCAGGGGGAAGGTGAGGAACACGACGAAGACGATCAGGAGTCGCAGGGTGACGTCGAGCGCGTCGTTCACTGCGGGCCTCCTGAGGGGTCTGTGCGGTTCGGGTGGTGCGGGTGGTTCGGGTTCTCGTCGGCGGCGTCTTCGGCGTCTTCGGGCGTGACTGCGGGGTCGGATGGGCCTGGCTTCGCCGGGGTCTCCGACGGTGCCTCGGCCTCGGGCTGGACCCCGGCTTCGGCCTGGGCCTCGGCTTCGGCCTGCGGCTCGGTCTGGGTCTGGGTCTGCTCCTCGGCCACGCTCTTCGGCTCGGGCTCGGGCTCGGGCTCGGGCTCGGGCCCGGGTCCGGGTCCGGGTCCGGGTCCGGTCTGCGGCTCGGCTCCGGGCCGTGGCTCGGCTGCCGGTTCGTCGAAGGCCGGGCGGGCGTGGTGCCAGGGGGCGTCCGAGCTGCGGGGGGCCGAGAGGGGCTTGGGGGTGGCCGACGGGGTGGAGGGTGTGGTGGCTTCGTCGGCCGGGTCAGCCGACGCCCCATCCGTTGCAGCCGCCTTGGACGCAGCCGCACCGGAAGCAGCTGCATCCGACGCCGCCTCGCGGGATGCCCCCATCTCGGAAGGGGTCCGCTGGCTTGCCGAGCCCTCGCCCGCGCTCCGCGTGCGGCGCGATGTGGTCGACGTGCCGGACGTGGTCGCCGGCGTCCCGGTGTCCGCCGGAGACCCGTCGGCCTCCGGCGAGTTCTCGGAATCCGTAGCGGCCGCCTCGCCGGCCGACGCCTCGGCTCCCGAAGCCGTCTCCTGCTGAGCCGTAGTGGGCGTCTCCCTGCTCGCATCCTGCTGACTGACCGACCCTTCGGCTGCCGTGCGCGCACGCCGCGCCGGACCCGTCGCGGGCGCTGCACCAGCCGAGGGTTCCGTCTGGCTGGCCGAGCCCTCCGCGGCCGTACGGGAACGCCGCGCTGCAGGAGCCCCACCCGCAGCCGGGGCCGCCGCCTGGCTGGCCGAACCCTCCGCCGCCGTACGCGACCGCCGCGCCGCACCCGCAGCAGGAGCGCCCGTCGGAGTCTCACCCGCAGCCGGCGTCTCCGCCTGGCTCGCCGAGCCCTCCGCCGCCGTGCGTGCGCGTCGGACCGGTCGCTCGCCCGCTGCGCGGGTCGGCCGTTCTCCGGGTGTGCGTGCGGCGCCGCGGGCCGGGCGGGCCGGGGCAGGGGGGAGTTGGCCCTTCAGGGGGCCCCATTCGTTCGGGTCGGGGACGCCTGGGGGCAGCATTTGGCGGCGTTTGGGGCCGCCGTGTTCGGACTCGCCGGGTTCCTTGGCGCCGGGCCAGGCCTTGGCGACGCGGGCGGCCAGGACGAAGTCCTTGCGGAGGGGGTGGCCCTCGAAGTTCTCCGGGAGGAGCAGGTGGTCGAGGGCGGGGTGGTCGGTGAACGCGACGCCGAACATTTCGTGCGTCTCACGCTCGTGCCAGGCCGCGCCCGCGTAGACGCCGATCGCGGAGGGCAGGGTCGGTGCCTCGTGCGGGACTGTCGTGCGGACCAGCAGGCGCCGTACCGGAGAGAGGGCGGCGACGTGAGCGGCGACGCGGAAGCCCGTGCCGGGTTCGTCGACGGCGCTCAGCCAGTCGAAGTAGGTGCAGCCCAGCTCGTCGCGGGCCGCTTCGAGTGCCGGGATCCAGGATGTCGGGGGGACGTCGACCGTCAGGACCTCGTAGGACTCCTCGGCCGTGGCCTCCGGGCCGAAGAGGTCCTCGACGGGGGCGGGCAGCCAGCCGATCGTCGTCATCGGTCGGCCTCCCCCGTGCCGTCGGCACCCGTTCCGCCGCCGGGCGCCCCCGGCCCGCGCACCAGCCCACTCTGCAACGCCGCCGTGGACGGCCGGGCCGTGCCGGCGCCGTACCGCTCCCCCAGCGACTCCCGCGCGATCTTCTCCTGGAGCTTCAGGATGCCCTGGAGCAGTGCCTCGGGGCGCGGCGGGCAGCCGGGGACGTACACGTCCACCGGGATGATCTGGTCCACGCCCTTGGTGACGGAGTAGGAGTCCCAGTACGGGCCGCCGCAGTTCGAGCAGGCGCCGAAGGAGATGACGTACTTCGGCTCGGGCATCTGTTCGTACAGGCGCTTCACGGCCGGGGCCATCTTGTCCGTGACCGTGCCCGAGACGACCATGAGGTCGGCCTGCCGGGGGCCGGGCGCGAAGGGGATCACGCCGAGGCGGATGAAGTCGTGGCGGGCCATCGACGCGGCGATGAACTCGATCGCACAGCAGGCGAGCCCGAAGTTGAAGACCCAGAGCGAGTAGCGGCGGCCCCAGTTCAGGATCACCTTCATCGGCTCGGGGGCGAGGCGGGCCAAGGCGCCCAGCCGCTTCGGCTCCGGGAGCAGAACGGGCTCCGGCGA
Organism: Streptomyces sp. NPDC055013; assembly: GCF_053608645.1. Lineage (NCBI taxonomy): Bacteria > Bacillati > Actinomycetota > Actinomycetes > Kitasatosporales > Streptomycetaceae > Streptomyces > Streptomyces sp. NPDC055013. The sequence continues at coordinate 146,827 of NZ_JBSGVW010000013.1, read as the reverse complement.
ATCCACTTCCGCGCGCTCCGGCGAGTTCACTTCTGGCGTCACGTCCATGCCAGGACGCCCTTCTTGTATGCGTAGAGCAGGCCCACGGCCAGGAAGCCGAGGAAGATGAACATCTCGACGAGGGTGGTCGCGCCGTAGCCCGGGTCGGCGAACACCGTCGCCCAGGGGAACAGGAAGATCGAGTCGATGGCGAAGATCACGTAGAGGAAGGCGTAGACGTAGTAGCGGACCTGGGTGTGGGCCCAGCCCTCGCCGACGGGGTCGACGCCGCACTCGTACGTCAGGAGCTTCTCGGGCGTGGGGACCACGGGGCGCAGCAGTCGGCCCGCCCCGAAGGCGACGGCGACGAACAGCACGCCGATGACGGCAAGCAGTCCGACGACCGAGTAGGACTGGAAGTAGTCCGCCGAGACGACGACGTAATGCACATCCGCCGCGACGACGACGGTCTGTTCCGACACGTCCGCCCCTCGCTCCCTGACCTCGTTGCCTACCAGTGTCCTGCGACCTGTGTTCTCGTGAACACCGCTGTTCGACGATCTGTACGCACGGGAGTCTAGGCCCTGCTAAAGACAGCGTAAGCAGCCCGTCACACGTTGAGATCTCGTCGAGACTCGCCCCAGGACGCCGCACGTCCGCCGTCGGGATACGGCGGCCGATCCCCGGCCGGTCGCGAGGTTCGGGGCGGGGGTGGGGATTTCCCCCGGAACACCGCGGCGGTCCGCCTCATGGCGCGGCGGCGCACCGCGCGGCACGCTAGCCCATATGACCGAAAGCCCCAGCCCTTCGTGGGACGCCTCCCGGCGTTCCGAGGGTGACCAGCCGCCGCTGCCGCCCGCCCGTTTCGCCTACGACCGGCACACCTGGAAGGAGATCGCGCACCTCCTGGCGAACCTTCCGATGTCGCTGCTCGGCTTCGTCTACGTCGTGACAGTGCTGTTCACCGGCGCCTTGCTGACGCTGACGGTGATCGGGTTCCCGCTGCTCGCCGCCGGCCTGCTGGGCGCGCGGCAGTTGGGCAAGCTGGAGCGCTCCCGCGCGCGTGCGTTGCTCGGGTTGCAGGTGGACGAGCCGAGTCGGCTGCCGTTGCGCGGCGGCAAGGACGGCTTCTTCCCACAGCTGTGGCTGGCGCTGAAGGACCCCGTCGGCTGGCGCACGATCCTGTACGACTTCATCCGCCTGCCCTGGGGCGTCCTCACCTTCGCCATCACGCTGACCTCACTGTTCGTGCTGTGGCCGGTGCTGCCGTTCATCGCGCGGGGCCTGGCGAACGCGGACCGGGCGATGGTGCGCAGCCTGCTGTCGCCCTCCGACGAGCTGGAGCGCCGTATCGCCGAACTGGAGTCGGACCGGGGGGTCGTGGTGGACACGGCCGCGGCCGATCTGCGGCGCATCGAGCGCGACCTGCACGACGGCGCGCAGGCCCGTCTGGTCAACCTGGCCATGGGGCTGGGGCTGGCCAAGGAGAAGCTGCTGGAGGATCCCGACGGGGCGGCCTCGATGGTCGCGGAGGCGCACGGCGAGGTGAAACTGGCGCTTCAGGAGCTACGGGATCTCGCCCGCGGCATCCATCCGGCCGTCCTCACCGACCGCGGCCTGGATGCCGCCCTTTCGGCGGTCGCGTCGCGCTGCACGGTGCCGGTGAAGGTGACCGTCGACCTGCTGTCCAGACCGGCCGCGGCCATCGAGGGCATCGCTTACTTCACCGTCTCCGAACTGCTGCAGAACGTCAGCAAGCACAGCGGCGCGAAGTCGGCGTCGGTCGAGGTGTGGCGTTCGGACGAGCGGCTGCTCATCCAGGTGGGGGACGACGGCCGCGGGGGCGCCCGCCTCGACGGCGGCACGGGCATGCGCGGTCTCGCCGACCGGCTGGACGCCGTGGACGGCCTGTTCGTCATCGAGTCACCCCGGGGCGGCCCTACGACCGTGACGGCTGAGCTGCCCTGGCGCGACCGCGTTCCCGGGCAGGAGTAGCGCAGGGGTAGGGAAAACCCCCCGTTCAAGACGCCGACGGCCTCCATGGTCCGTGGACCTGCGGCGCAGCAGGGTTGGAGATACGACGGCACAGCCCCGGGGCGGGGCTGACGGGACGAGGAGAACGGACGACGCCGATGGCCACGGAGTACGGACAGGGCTACGGGCACGGGCTCGGTTACCCCGAGCACGGCCTTCCCGAGCAGGGTGGCGAGCGACGGCACCGGCTGCCGGCCGGGCTGCGGGCGCCGTTCGAGGCACGCAGCTGGCGCGAGTTCGGGTACGTGCTGCTGAGCCTGCCGATCAGCATCCTGCTGTTCGTGTACGCGATCACGATGGTGTCGCTGGGAGCGGGCCTGCTGGTGACGTTCCTCGGCATCCCCGTGCTGGCGGCGGGGCTCGCCGGCTGCCGGGCCTTCGGGGCGCTGGAGCGGGCACGCGCGCGTGCGTTGCTGCACCTGGAGGTGGCCGACCCGGAGCCGCTGCGGATGCGCCGGCGCGGGTTCATGGCGTGGATGGGCGCCGTACTGAAGAGCGGGACGTCGTGGCGGAGCGTGCTGTACGCCGTGCTGCACTTCCCGTGGGCGGTGTTCTCCTTCGTCGTCGCCGTGAACGTCTGGGCGTACGGCTGGGCGCTGCTGACGTATCCGCTGTGGTTCTGGGTGTTCCCGATGTGGGCCGGCCAGGACGGCCTTCAGGTGTACGGCGACGAGACGCACCAGTTCTACCTCGACAACCCCTTCGAGATCACGGTCACCGCGCTGGTGGGCCTGCTGTTCACACTGGCCACGCCGTGGATCGTGCGGGCGCTGACGCAGGTGGACCGGCTGCTGGTGCACGGCCTGCTCGGCCCGTCGCGGCTGGCCACGCGCGTGGTGGAGCTGGAGTCGGACCGCGGCGTCGTCGTCGATACGGCCGCTGCGGACCTGCGGCGCATCGAGCGCGACCTGCACGACGGCGCCCAGGCCCGCCTGGTGGCTCTGGCCATGGATCTGGGTCTGGCGAAGGAGAAGCTGACGGAGGACCCGCAGGCGGCGGCGCGGATGGTCGACGAGGCGCACGGCGAGGTGAAGACGGCGCTTCAGGAGCTGCGGGATCTGGCCCGCGGGATCCATCCGGCGGTCCTGACCGACCGGGGGCTGGACGCGGCCCTGTCGGCGGTGGCCTCGCGGTGCACGGTGCCGGTGGAGGTCCAGGTGGATCTGGAGGAGCGGCCGGTGCCGGCGATCGAGGGGATCGCCTACTTCACGGTGTCGGAGCTGCTGCAGAACATCAGCAAGCATGCGCGGGCCACATGGGCGGCCGTGGATGTGTGGCGGGTGGAGAACCGGCTGATGCTGCAGGTCGTGGACAACGGGATCGGCGGCGCCGACATATCCGCGGGATCGGGGCTCGCCGGGCTGGCGGAGCGGCTTGACGCGGTGGACGGGATTCTGGTGGTGGACTCGCCGGTCGGTGGGCCTACGCGGGTCACGGCGGAGCTTCCCTGGCGGACCGTGTAGCCGCATCTGTAAGCCCACTGTGTAGTTCGACGTAAGCCCACTGTGTTAGTTCGACAAATGTCATCGGCCTGGAGCGGACCTCGTCCGCCTCCAGGCCATCGTCACGCCCCCACGGCCCTTCTTCGGCCCCGGCTCTTCGGCCCCCGGCTCTCCGTCTCTTGCAGGCGAGCGCTCCCCGAGCACGCGCCCCCAAAGACGCCTCCTTTGTCCTCAAGCGATCCCAACCGGCTCGGGCAGGTTATCCACAGGCCCGGTGACGGAGAGCAGATCGCGGGATACTGAGGTCGCGAGGACGACAGGGCCGGGGCACGCTCGGCCGAATGCCGAGGCACGGGGGGCCGGGGATCGTGGAGGACAGGGTGCGGGTGGTCATCGCCGAGGATTCGGTGCTGCTCAGGGAGGGGCTGACCCGGCTGTTGACCGACCGGGGGCACGAGGTCGTGGCCGGCGTCGGGGACGGCGAAGCGTTGATCAAGACCATCACGGAGCTGGACACACAGGGCGAGCTGCCGGACGTGGTGGTGGCGGACGTCAGAATGCCGCCGACGCACACCGACGAAGGCGTGCGGGCGGCCGTGCAGCTGCGCAGGACGCACCCCGGACTCGGGGTACTCGTACTGTCGCAGTACGTGGAGGAGCGGTACGCCACGGAACTGCTGGCCGGTTCCAGCCGTGGAGTCGGCTATCTGCTCAAGGACCGCGTGGCGGAGGTTCGGGAGTTCGTGGACGCCGTCGTGCGGGTGGCCCAAGGGGGTACGGCCCTCGACCCGGAGGTCGTCGCCCAGCTGCTGGGCCGCAGTCGTAAGCAGGACGTGCTGGCGGGGCTCACCCCGCGGGAGCGGGAGGTCCTGGGGCTGATGGCGGAGGGGCGGACCAACTCCGCGATCGCCCGGCAGCTGGTGGTGAGCGACGGCGCCGTCGAGAAGCACGTCAGCAACATCTTCCTCAAGCTCGGGCTGAACCAGAGTGACGGAGATCACCGACGCGTTCTCGCGGTCCTCACCTATCTGAACTCCTGACGGACTGACACCGTGTCAGTCAAATAGGCAACCTCTCGCGCGGCACCCACCGAACAGACCGGCCGACAAGCACGGAAGCGGCAACCGAACGAAGAACGGGGAGCGTCTTCAAAAGAAGCGCCGGGGGGCGCGTAAATCATGACAAGTCAGGGTGGCGAACCAGCGCAAACCGACGTCCGTCATGCGAATGGCCCAGGGAGGGCGACCTTTGCGGACGTAGGGTTGATCCTGGGAAGGCTTGCGGGAAGGCCAGCGCAGACAGCCGCCTCGAAGGAGGTCCAGTTCAGTGACCAGCCAGGTCAGTAGCCCAGCGGAGCAGGCCGACGAAGCCGTCGTGGGAGAGCAGCGCAAACCGGCAGGGACGAAGGACGTCCGCCGGCTGGACCGGGTGATCATTCGTTTCGCGGGGGACTCGGGCGACGGTATGCAGCTCACCGGCGACCGTTTCACCTCGGAAACGGCGTCCTTCGGCAACGACCTGTCGACGTTGCCGAACTTCCCGGCCGAGATCCGCGCTCCCGCCGGCACTCTGCCGGGCGTGTCCTCCTTTCAGCTGCACTTCGCCGACCACGACATCCTGACCCCGGGCGACGCGCCGAACGTGCTGGTCGCGATGAACCCGGCGGCCCTGAAGGCCAACATCGGCGATCTTCCGCGGGGCGCGGAGATCATCGTCAACACGGACGAGTTCACCAAGCGGGCGATGCAGAAGGTGGGCTATGACACCAGCCCCCTGGAGGACGGCTCGCTCGACGGTTACAGCCTCCATCCGGTGCCGCTGACCACGCTGACGGTCGAGGCGCTCAAGGAGTTCGACCTCACCCGCAAGGAGGCCGAGCGCAGCAAGAACATGTTCGCGTTGGGCCTGCTGAGCTGGATGTACCACCGGCCGACGGAGGGCACCGAGAAGTTCCTGACGTCGAAGTTCGCCAAGAAGCCACACATCGCGGCGGCGAACATCGCGGCCTTCCACGCGGGCTGGAACTTCGGGGAGACGACCGAGGACTTCGCCGTCTCCTACGAGATCGCGCCGGCGACGACGGCCTTCCCGGTCGGCACCTACCGCAACATCTCGGGGAACCTCGCCCTGTCCTACGGGCTGATCGCCGCGTCCCGCCAGGCGGATCTTCCGCTCTACCTGGGCTCGTATCCGATCACCCCGGCCTCGGACATCCTGCACGAGCTGAGCCGGCACAAGAACTTCGGTGTGCGTACCTTCCAGGCCGAGGACGAGATCGCGGGCATCGGTGCGGCGCTGGGTGCGGCCTTCGGCGGTTCGCTGGCGGTGACCACGACGTCCGGCCCCGGTGTGGCGCTGAAGTCGGAGACGATCGGGCTGGCGGTGTCGCTGGAGCTGCCGCTGCTGGTGATCGACATCCAGCGCGGCGGGCCCTCGACGGGGCTGCCGACCAAGACCGAGCAGGCGGACCTACTGCAGGCGATGTTCGGCCGCAACGGCGAGGCACCGATCCCGATCGTCGCCCCGTGCACCCCGGCCGACTGCTTCGACGCGGCCCTGGAGGCGGCGCGGATCGCGTTGACGTACCGCACTCCGGTGATGCTGCTGTCGGACGGCTATCTCGCCAACGGCTCGGAGCCCTGGCGGATCCCGGAGCTGGAGGAGCTGCCGGATCTGACCGTGCAGTTCGCGCAGGGCCCGAACCACACCCTGGAGGACGGCAGCGAGGTCTTCTGGCCGTACAAACGCGACCCGCAGACCCTCGCCCGGCCGTGGGCGATCCCGGGCACGCCGGGCCTGGAGCACCGGATCGGCGGCATCGAGAAGGAAGACGGCACGGGCAACATCTCCTACGCCCCGGCCAACCACGAGTTCATGGTCCGCACCCGCCAGGCCAAGATCGACGGCATCGAGGTGCCCGACCTGGAGGTCGACGACCCGCACGAGGCGAAGACGCTGGTGCTGGGCTGGGGATCGACGTACGGCCCGATCACGGCCGCGGTCCGCCGGCTGCGCACCGCCGGTGAGTCGATCGCACAGGCTCATCTGCGCCATCTGAACCCGTTCCCGCGCAACCTGGGCGTGGTACTCGGACGCTACGAGAAGGTGGTGATCCCCGAGATGAACCTCGGCCAGCTCGCCACTCTGGTCCGGGCGAGGTACCTGGTGGATGCCCACTCGTACAACCAGGTCAACGGCATGCCGTTCAAGGCGGAACAGCTCGCCAAGGCTCTCAAGGAGGCCATCGATGCCTGAGACGTCCACGGAAGGCACGGGCACGATCGAGGCACTTTCGCTGATCCCCAAGGCCGAGGCCCGCCAGTCCATGAAGGACTTCAAGTCCGATCAGGAAGTGCGCTGGTGCCCCGGTTGCGGTGACTACGCGATCCTCGCCGCGGTCCAGGGCTTCATGCCGGAGCTGGGTCTGGCCAAGGAAAACATCGTCTTCGTGTCGGGCATCGGCTGTTCGTCGCGCTTCCCGTACTACATGAACACGTACGGCATGCACTCCATCCACGGCCGCGCCCCCGCGATCGCGACCGGGCTGGCCACGTCGCGCCGGGACCTGAGCGTGTGGGTGGTGACGGGCGACGGTGACGCGCTGTCGATCGGCGGCAACCATCTGATCCACGCCCTGCGCCGCAACGTCAACCTCAAGATCCTGCTGTTCAACAACCGGATCTACGGTTTGACGAAGGGCCAGTACTCCCCGACCTCCGAGGTCGGCAAGATCACCAAGTCGACGCCGATGGGCTCGCTGGACGCGCCCTTCAATCCGGTGTCCCTGGCCATCGGCGCGGAGGCGTCCTTCGTGGCGCGGACGGTCGACTCCGACCGCAAGCACCTCACCCAGGTGCTGCGCGAGGCGGCCGCCCACCGGGGTACGGCGCTGATCGAGATCTACCAGAACTGCAACATCTTCAACGACGGCGCCTTCGAGGTCCTCAAGGACAAGCAGCAGGCCGAGGAGGCCGTGATCCGGCTGGAGCACGGGCAGCCGATCCGCTTCGGCACCGATGGCGCCCGCGGCGTCGTCCGGGACCCGCAGACAGGCGACCTGAAGGTCGTCACCGTGACCGCGGAGAACGAGTCGCAGGTCCTGATCCACGACGCCCACTGCGCATCCCCGACCACGGCCTTCGCCCTGTCCCGCCTGGCCGACCCGGACACCCTGCACCACACCCCGATCGGCGTGCTGCGCTCGGTGGAGCGTCCGGTGTACGACACGCAGATGGCGGACCAGCTGGACACGGCGATCGAGCAGAACGGCAAGGGGGATCTGGCCGCGCTGCTGGCGGGTGGGGACACCTGGACGGTGGTGGGCTGACCGGTCCGGCACGTTCGAGGAGAGTCGAGGGCCTGGATGTCGTACGGCATCCGGGCCCTCGGTCGTTCCGGCCGGGTCCTGCCGGGGCCCGGGTCCTGCCGACTCCTGGGTCCTGCCGTTCAGAAGCCGCTCCAGGCGCCCGCTCAAGGAGCCTCTAGGAGCCGCTCTTACGCGCGTCGTACGCGTCCCGCGCCTTCTCCACGTCTTCCATCCGGTCCTTGGTCCACAGCGCCAGTCCGCGCACTTGTTCCGCCGCCTCGCGGCCCAGGTCGGTCAGGGAGTAGTCGACCCGCGGAGGGATCACCGGCTGGGCGTCCCGATTGACCAGGCCGTCCCGTTCCAGGGTCTGGAGGGTCTGGGTCAGCATCTTCTCGCTGACCCGGCCGATCGCCCGGCGCAGTTCGCTGAAGCGGTAGGGGCGCTCCATCAGTTCGATCAGGACGAGGACGCCCCAGCGGCTGGTGACGTGCTCCAGGACCAGGCGGTAGGGGCACATCTGCTCGCCGATGTCGTACTTCCCCGTGGTCGCGCTCGTCGTCATGCTCGCCATGTCACTTACTGCCATACCAGTACCTTACTTTGAAGTGGGTACTTTCGTCGAGTTAGTGCACCTCCTAGGGTTAGTGCCAACGCACCCCACAAGGAGTTCTGATCATGAGCATCGTCGTCACCGGAGCCACCGGACACCTCGGCCGCCACGTCGTGGAGCAGTTGCTGGAGAAGGTTCCGGCCGACCAGGTCACCGCTGTCGTACGCAGTCCCGAGAAGGCCGCCGACTTCGCCGAGCGCGGCGTGAAGATCGCCGTCGCCGACTACAACGCGCCCGAGACCTTCGACGGACTGTTGGCTTCCGGCGACAAGGTGCTGCTCATATCCGGCAGCGAGGTGGGCAGCGACCGCGTCGGCCAGCACAAGGTCGTCATCGACGCCGCAAAGGCAGCCGGTGTCGCCCTGCTCGCCTACACCAGCGCCCCCGGCAGCCTCACGGCCGCCCTCGCCGACGACCACCGCGGCACCGAGAAGGTCCTCCTGGAGTCCGGGCTGCCGTACGCGCTGCTGCGCAACGGCTGGTACCACGAGAACTACACCGAGAACCTCGCCCCGGTCCTGCAGTACAACGCCGTCACCCACGCCGCCGGCGAGGGCCGCGTCTCCTCCGCCTCCCGCGCCGACTACGCGGCCGCCGCCGTCGCCGTACTGACCGGCGAGGGGCACGAGAACCAGACGTACGAGCTGGGCGGCGACGTCGCCTGGAGCCTCTCCGAGTACGCCGCCGAACTGAGCCGGCAGACCGGCAAGGAGATCGCCGACAACCGCGTCTCCGCCGACGCCCTGGTCGGCATCCTGACCGGCGCGGGGGTGCCCGAGCCGTTCGCCGTGATCCTGGCGGGCGTGGACGCCTCCATCGAGAAGGGCGAGCTGGTCGTCGGCAGCGGGGACCTGTCCCGGCTGGCCGGCCGTCCGACCACGCCGCTGGCCGAGGCGATCGCGGCCGGACTCAAGGCCTGAGATCCCATGAACCGACTCCCCCGGTTCTTCCTGGGCGCGTCACCCTCGCCTGTCATGACCGTATGGCGATACGGGCATGACAGGCGGGGGCATTCGGCGTTACCTTCGTGCAGACCGTCGTATGGGCGCGGTCCGGTGTGTGCGCGAAGGAGGGGCCGTGAGCGGGATGTCGCAGGGAGAGCGGCGTATAGGACTGCTGAACGGCTTCGCCGCGTATGGGATGTGGGGGCTCGTTCCCCTCTTCTGGCCTCTGCTGAAGCCCGCCGGCGCGGACGAGATCCTCGCGCACCGGATGGCCTGGTCCCTTGTCTTCGTGGCGGTCGCGCTGGTCTTCGTGCGGCGCTGGGCCTGGGCGGGTGAGCTGATACGGCAGCCGCGGCGGCTGGCGCTCGTCACCGTTGCCGCGGCCGTGATCACCGTCAACTGGGGCGTCTACATCTGGTCCGTGAACTCGGGACACGTGGTCGAGGCGTCCCTCGGGTACTTCATCAATCCGCTCGTCACCATCGCGATGGGCGTGCTGCTGCTGAAGGAGCGGCTGCGGCCGGTGCAGTGGACGGCGGTGGGGGTCGGCCTCGCGGCCGTGATCGTGCTGACCGTCGGGTACGGGCGGCCGCCGTGGATCTCCCTCGTCCTCGCCTTCTCCTTCGCCACGTACGGGCTGGTGAAGAAGAAGGTCAACCTCGGCGGCGTCGAGTCGCTGGCCGCGGAGACCGCGATCCAGTTCCTGCCTGCCGTGGGGTATCTGGCGTGGCTGGCGGCGCACGGGGAGTCGACGTTCACCTCGGAGGGGCCCGGGCATGTGGCCCTGCTGGCGGCCACCGGTGTCGTGACCGCCCTGCCGCTCGTCTGCTTCGGCGCGGCCGCGATACGCGTGCCACTCTCGACGCTGGGGCTGCTGCAGTACCTGGCGCCGGTCTTCCAGTTCCTGCTCGGCATCCTGTACTTCCATGAGGCGATGCCTGCCGAGCGGTGGGCCGGGTTCGCGCTGGTGTGGCTGGCGTTGACCTTGCTGACGGCCGATGCGTGGCGCTCCGCGCACCGGGGCAGGGTGGCCCGGCTCAGCGTGCCGCGGGTGGAGAAGCCGGCGTCCGCCGCGGTGGACGCCTGAAGCACCGGCAGACACCGGACGGACCGACACTGGCCACACCGGCAGACACCGGACGAACCGAAACTGCCCACACCGGCGGACACCAGACGGGCTGAGACTGCCCCGCCCCGGCGATTCTCATTGCGGCCTCCTCCCTCACCCCATATGAGTGGTCGCATGACACAGGCACCGAAATCCACCTCCGCGCCCGCCCCCCTCCACTGGAAGCTCGTCGTCGACAGCGCCAACCCCCAGTCCCAGGCCGACTTCTGGGCCGCCGCGCTGCACTACGAGGTCGAGGACAACGGCGCGTTCATCGAGCGGCTGCTGGAGCTCGGCGTGCTGCCGCGGGAGGACGTCGTCGAGTTCCACGCGCGTCTCGCCTTCCGGGACCTGGTGGCCGTACGGCATCCGGACGACCCGTACGACAAGGACAGCGGAACCGGGCTGGGGCGGCGGGTGCTGTTCCAGCGCGTGCCGGAGGCGAAGTCCGTCAAGAACCGGCTCCATCTCGATCTGCACGCGGCGGCCGGGGAGCGCGAGAGCGAGGTCCAGCGGCTGCAGAGGCTGGGGGCGAGTGTGCTGCGGCACGTGAAGGAGCCGGGCGGGGAATGGGCGGTGATGGCGGATCCGGAGGGGAACGAGTTCTGCGTGCAGTGAGGCATGCCGGGACCCTCAAACCCCCTCCAGGCCCCGAACTTCCTGCGCCGGCAGCCCTCTTGACGGAGAGTCAGGCTTAGCTCCACGATCCAGGCACCCCATTCACTGTGGCTCCCCTGTGGCCACCCCACAGGGAGCCCCCTGGAATTCGGAGCCCCCCACATGAAGCTCTCCGTCTCCGGGCGCGCGATGACGGCCGGTACCGTCGCGGCCGTCCTGCTGCTGACCGGCGGATCCATAGCCGGCGCGGCACCCGCGCCCTCCGTCGCCGCCGCGCCCGACATACCCGTGGCGAGCGTGAAGGCCCACCTCACCCAGCTCCAGTCCATAGCCGCCGCCAACGGCGGCAACCGCGCCCACGGCCGCCCCGGCTACAAGGCGTCCCTCGACTACGTGAAGGCCAAACTGGACGCGGCCGGGTACACCACGGCCATCCAGCAGTTCACGTCCGGCGGCCGTACCGGCTACAACCTGATCGCCGACTGGCCCGGCGGCGACACCAACCAGGTCGTCATGGCCGGCTCGCACCTCGACAGCGTCTCCTCCGGCCCCGGCATCAACGACAACGGCTCCGGCTCCGCGGCGGTCCTGGAGACCGCGCTCGCCGTGTCGCGGGCCGGCTATCAGCCCACCAAGCATCTGCGGTTCGCCTGGTGGGGCGCGGAGGAGCTGGGGCTCGTCGGCTCCCGCTACTACGTCAACAACCTCTCCTCCGCCAACCGCGCCAAGATCAGCGGCTATCTGAACTTCGACATGATCGGCTCGCCGAACGCCGGCTACTTCGTCTACGACGACGACCCCGCGATCGAGAAGACCTTCAAGGACTACTACGCCGGCCTCGGCGTCGCGACCGAGATCGAGACCGAGGGCGACGGCCGCTCCGACCACGCGCCGTTCAAGAGCGCGGGCGTGCCGGTGGGCGGGCTGTTCACGGGGGCCAGCCGTACGAAGACCGCGGCGCAGGCGGCCAAGTGGGGCGGTACGTCGGGACAGTCCTTCGACCGCTGCTACCACTCGTCCTGCGACAACACGTCCAACATCAACGACACCGCCCTGAACCGCAACAGCGACGCCGTCGCGTACGCGGTGTGGGAGCTGTCGGAGTAAGGCACCGGATCTTCGGCCTCGAGATCCTCAACCGGTGGGCGGTTCGGCCGACTTGGCGGCCCGGGCGGTGAGGCGGTCCATGCGGGCGTGGGCCGCCTCCAGTTCCTCGGCCTCCTCGGCGGCCGGGCCGCCCTCCGCCATGAGCTCGTCCCACAGTGCGAGCAGGTCCCGGCCGAGGGCAAGGCCCAGCGCCGGGTCCCGTACCGCCCGCCAGGCCGTGGCCGCGCCGTGGAGGCTGCCGTACGCCGCCTCCGCGTCGCGGGTGCGGTGATGCGTCCGGGCGACGTCCAGGGCGAGGGCGAAGGCACGCTCCGGCTCGCCCGCCAGGTACGCGATGTACGCGGCGAGTTCACGCATCCCGAGTACCTCGGGGTGCTCCAGCCCCAGCACCGCCGACGCCTGGGCCACCGTCCGCTCCGCGAGCGCCGTCGCCTCCGTCGTCCGCCCCTCCTTCACGGCCTCGTTGACCTGCGCCATCTGCTGCGCGAAGGGAGCGGCGTCGGCGGTCGTGGCCGGGGGCGCGTCCCCGAGGACGGCTTCGGCCACGGCGTCGAACCCGCGGGGCGGGGTGGGCTTGGGGTCGAGCTCAGGGGTGGGGTCGGGGACGAGGCCGGGGTCGGGGACCCGGGCGGGGGTGGCGGCGGGAGCAGGGGACGAGGCCGGAACAGGGGGCGGCGCGGGCAGGTTCGTCGGCTCCGGCCACGCGTCCATGGACGGCGGTGGGCCGAACTCCCCCAGCGGCGGGGGGACCGTGCCGGGTACGGCGTCCTCCACCGGCTCGGGCAGCGCGCGCAGCCGGAACGTGGGCGAGGCCTCCGGCTCCGGGCCCGGCAGCGGTCGTAGGACATGCGTGGGCCTGTCCCGATAAGGAACCTGATCCGAGGGGAGCTGCAAGGGCCGCGGGGCGGGCGGCGCGGGCTGTGCTGCCGGGGGCGTGGGTGGGGCGAGTGGGGCGGGCGGGTCCGCGGGGGGCCGTACGGCTTCTGCCGGCGCCGGAGACTCGCTCGGCGTCGCCGGAGGTGTCCGTACGGGCTCGTCGGTGAAGTGGCTGGATCCGTCCGCTTCCACCCGCAGCGGCACGACGTACCCGATCCGCTCGTCGTGGATCGTGGCGTGCACGGAATGACCGGCGGCGACGGCGATGCGCTGGAGGTGGGTCAGAACCGTGTGCTGGATCTCCTCACCGGGAACCGCGGTGACGGGTACGCCGCCGATCGACGCACCGCCCGCGCCCGGACCGCCGACGGGGACGCGTACGTCGATCGGCGCGACCACGGGGGCCGCCGCGGCGCGTTTCTGTTCCCGCTTCATCGCGCGGCTCAGTCGAGACATCGCTTCCCTCACTCGCATGTGTCGGGGGTGTCACCGACAGCACGTTCGGGCTCCATGGTGCTCCCTCCCGCCGTCGGGTACCGCTTCCCCGGCATCAACATCCGGTCGTACAGGTCGGACACGTCGTGCACGTACTTCGGACACGTCGTACCCGTACTGTCGAGTCTCTCCGGTACCGCCCGGCGCGGGCGTCACCGGGTCGTCACAGACTCGTTCCAGGAGCTTGTGCCACGTCACAGCGTTCTCATGCCTGGCGCCAAGATCAATCGCGTGGGAGGGAGGAGTACGGGCATGCGGACTGACATGCACGTGCAGCAGGGGCGGCCCGAGCCGGGGCCGGAGATCTGGATCCGCGGACCGGTGGCCCTGCCCGAGGAGCCCTCGTCCTCCCCCGCCGCCGTCACGCCACGACGCTTCTCCTGGGTCGGCGTGCACGGCGGAGCGGGTGCCTCCACGCTCGCCGCGGTCTACGGCGGCCATGACTGCGGACGTGACTGGCCCGGCCCGGCCGATCCCCCGTCGGTACTGCTCGTGGCCCGTACGCACGCGGCCGGGCTGGCCGCAGCCCTGGGCGCCCTCGAGGTCTTCCGACGCGGGGAGGCTCCGCACGGGCTCGATCTCGACGCCGTCGTCCTGGTCGCGGACGCGCCGGGCCGGCTGCCGCGACCGCTCGCCGAGCGCGTCAAGGTGATCGAGTCGGTCATCGACGTGTACCGGGTGCCGTGGGTGGCTACCTGGCGGCTCGGCGAACTGAGCGGGCAGGCGCCACGGGAGGCGGCGGCGCTGGCTCGGTTGACGGGGCGCTCTCGCTGAGGCGGACTGTTCGGGTGGGCGGTTCAGGTCGGCGGTTCGGGTCAGCGGTTCACGTGGGCGGTTCGGGTCAGCGGTTCACTGGGCGGTTCGGGTCGGCTGAGCGTAGGGCCTTGCGAAGGCCTCGCGGAGAATCACCCCCATGACGCCCGCACCCGGCCCAGCCCCTGACCCCGCGCCCATACCCACGCCCACCCTCGGCCCCGACCCCGGCTGTGGCCCCACCCCCGCCGCCCTGTCGGCCGTGGAGATCGCCTCGGCCGTACGCTCGCGCACCCTCCGCGCCGTCGACGTGGTCGCGGAGGCCCTCGACCGGATCGAGCGGGCCGACCCCGTTCTGTCCGCCTTCGTCGAAGTGTGGGGCGACGAGGCGCTCCGGCGGGCCGGTGAGGTGGACGCGCGGGTCGATGCGGGTGAGCGACTGCCGTTGGCCGGGGTGCCGATCGGGGTGAAGGGGCGGCGGGGGCTGCGGACAGCTGGGCCCCTGCTCGCGGCGGGGTGTGTGCCGGTCGGTGCGACGTCCGTTCCGGGGCCCGGAACCCCCTGGCAGACCTGGGGACTTGGCCGGTACGGCCGTACCGCCAACCCCTGGCGCCACGACCGTACGCCGGGCGGCTCCTCGGCCGGGTCCGCGGCGGCGGTGGCGGCGGGCCTGGTGCCGCTCGCGACCGGGAGCGACGGGGCCGGGTCGGTGCGGATTCCGGCGGCATGGTGCGGGGTCATCGGATTCAAGGCCGGCAACGGGCGGCTGCCGTCGACCGATCGCACGGGGCTGATGGCGCCGGGAGTGCTCGCGCGGTGTACGGCGGATGTGGCGGCGTACTGGCGTGTGGTGTCGGGGGCAGAGGCGGCCTCGGACGGGCCACCCGCTTCCAGTGGGTACGGCAGCCTGGCCGGGCCAGCCCGTGCCGGGCTCCATGCCGGCCTCGCCGGGCCCCCCGGATCCGGGCCCTACGGCAGCCTCGCCGGACCACCCGACCACGCCCCGCACGACAGCCTCGCGGGACCACCCGATCCCGCCCCGCACGACAGGCCGACCGACCGGCCCGAGGTTCCGACCGCCGTGTGGTCCTCCGACCTCGGCTTCGACTCCCCCGACCCGGACGTCGTCGCCGTGGCCCACGCCGCGGCCGTACGGCTGGCCGAAGCCGGCGTGATACGGCTCATCCGCCCACCCGCTCCGCTCCGCCTCGACGACCCCGCCCCGGCATGGCTCGCCCTACGCTCCCCAGCCGCCGCCCACGCCCCCGCCGACCCCGGCACCGTCCGGATCCGGGCCGCCAACGACAACCGCCTGGTCGGCCTCTTCACCGAGGCCCGGCTACTCCTGACCCCGACCGCACCCACCCCGCCGCACGGCCACGACGGTCCCGGCGACCGGTACTCCACCGCGCTCACCTGGGCGTTCAACCTGAGCGGGCATCCGGCGATCAGCATCCCGGCGGGATTCGGGCCGGACGGGTGTCCGGTCGGACTCCAGTTGGTGGCGGCGCATGGCGAGGAGTCGCTGTTGCTCGCGGCGGCAGGGATGGCCGAGAGCCATGTCGGACCTTGGCCGATCGCCGACACCATCTAAATGCGTATGCATATAATGCACATGCCTTAGTTGCCGTACGTCGACCATGGCCTGATGACGGGCCGACCGTTTGGGGGACCCATGACCCGCCGTTTCCTGTTCGTCCTCGGCAGCAGCCGCCCGGACGGCAACACCGAGCTGCTGGCCCGCCGCGCCGCCGAGCAGCTGCCCGAGGGTGTTGAACAGCAGTGGATCGACCTGGCCGCACACCCGCTGCCCGACTTCGAGGACCTGCGGCACGACAGCGACCATGTCCGCCCCACGCAGGGGAACGTGGCACTGCTGCTCGACGCCACCCTCGCCGCCACCGACATCGTGATCGCCTCGCCCCTGTACTGGTACTCGGTGTCCGCCCACGTCAAGCGCTACCTCGACTACTGGTCGGGCTGGCTGCGCACCCCCGGGATCGACTTCAAGGCGACCATGGGCGGGCGCACCCTGTGGGGCGTCACCGCGCTCGCGCACGAGGAGCAGGAGGTTGCCGACCCGCTGGCCGGGACGCTGAGCAACTCCGCCGCGTACATGCGGATGCGCTTCGGCGGGGTGCTGCTCGGCAACGGCAGCAAGCCCGGGGACGTGGTGAACGACGCCGAGGCCCTGGCCCGCGCGAAGACCTTCTTCGCGCAGGAGGCGCCGCTCGCACGCTTCCCGTACGAAACGGAGTGACTGCCGCCGAAACGGCGTGACTCCTACGCGGTGACGTCCTTCGCCGTGAACCTCGCCCACGCCGCCGAGCCGAACACCGCCGCGTACAGCGCCTGGATCCCCAGGTTCTTGACCAGGTCGTCCCAGTAGACGGGTTCGCGCATGAGGTCGGCGAAGGACAGCCAGTAGTGGGAGAAGAAGTACGGCTGGATCGCGTGCAGCTGGGGGATCTGGTCGAGGATCTGGACGGTGATCAGCAGGCCGACGGTCGTCGCCATCGCCGCGATGCCGCTGTTGGTCAGCGTCGAGACGAACAGCCCGAGCGCCGCCACGCCTATCAGGGACGCGGCGACCACCAGGGCGATCAGCAGGGCGCGGCCCAACCCCTCCGCGAAGCTGATCCGTGTGCCTGAGATCGTCGTCAGGTCGCCCAGCGGGAAGAGCAACGCGCCGACCGTGAGTGCCGAGACGGCAACCACGAGGGTGGCCACCAGGCAGAAGGCCATCGTGGTGGCGTACTTGGTCAGGAGCAGGCGGGTACGGCCGGCTGGGGCGACCAGGAGATAGCGGAGGGTGCCCGCGTTCGCCTCGCCGGCTATCGCGTCGCCCGCGATGACGCCGATCGCCATGGGCAGGAAGAACGGGAGCGTCGCGGCCAGCGCGGTGAAGACCAGGAACAGGCCGTTGTTGGTGATCTGCGAGATGAACGCCGGACCGCCGCCCTGCGGGCCACCGCCCGTCGACCCATCGCCGCTCGTCTCGATCTTCACGGCGATCCCGACCAGGATCGGCACGGCTGCCAGGACGGCGAGCAGCGCGAGGGTGCGCCAGCGCCGGAACGTGATGAGCAGTTCGCTGCGGAGGAGACCGAAGGTCCACAGCGGACTGACCTTGCGGGCGCCCGCGATCTCGCCGCCCGGCCGCATGTTCTCCCCGCCCTGCAGGGTCGCTTCAGCCTGCGACATCGAACCCCTCCCCCGTGAGCGCCACGAACGCGTCCTCCAGGGAGGCCCGTTCGACGCCGAAGCCCCGGACGCGGACTCCGGCCGACACCAACGCCGCGTTGACGTCCGCGAGATCATGGTCCGGAGGTTCTGCGGTCACCCGGTCGTCGGTGATGACGACGTCACCGGCCCCCAGCTCCTTAAGCACCCGGGCGGCGTCGCCGGGGTCGGGAGTGGTCACGACGAGCCGCCCGCGCGTGCCGGCCGCCAGCTCCGCGACCGCGCCCTGGGTGATCAGCCTGCCCTGGGCCATCACGGCCGCGTGCGTGCAGACCTGCTCGATCTCGTCGAGGAGGTGGGAGGAGAGGAAGACGGTCGTGCCGTCGGACGCCAACTCCCGGATCAGGGAACGGATTTCACGCATGCCCTGCGGATCGAGGCCGTTGGTCGGTTCGTCGAGGACGAGGAGTCTGCGGCGCTGGAGCAGCGCGGCCGCGAGGCCCAGCCGCTGCTTCATCCCGAGCGAGTACGCCTTGGCCTTCTTGCCGGACGCGGCCGCGAGGCCCACCCGGTCCAGCGCAGCCGCGACACGCGCGCGCCGGGTGCGCGGATCGGCGGTCGGGTCGGCGGCGTCGTACCGGATGAGGTTGTCGCGGCCGGAGAGGAAGCCGTACAGGGCGGGTCCCTCGATGAGGGCTCCGACGTGCGGCAGCACCGCGCGCGCGGATCGGGGCATGGGCTGCCCGAGCACGCGCGCGGTACCGGAGGTGGGCTGGATGAGGCCCATCAGCATGCGGATGGTGGTGGTCTTGCCCGAGCCGTTCGGGCCGAGGAAGCCGAAGACGCTGCCCGCCGGGACGGTCAGATCGAGACCGTCCACGGCGAGCTGCCCGCCGCGGTAGCGCTTGGTGAGCGCGCGGGTGGCGATCACCGTGCCGACGTTGTCGACCGGGGCCGAGGGGTCGGTTCGACCGGCCTGACCGACCGGACCGATCGGGTCGGCGTGACCGGACCGGCCGACTCGATCCGTCCGGACCGCCCGATCCACCTGGCCGGCCTTGTCGACCTCGTCGCCCTCCGCGGCGGGCAGTTCCTCCATGGGCTCCCTCGGCTCCCTCGGCTCCCTCGGCTTTTCTGGCACCTTTTTGCGTGGCGCGTGACGCGCGGTGGCGCAGGTACGCCGCCGACGCCGCGCCGGCTGGGGCCTACTTCCCCGAGTCGGCCGCCTTCACGAGCGCGTCCTTGTCCACCGCGCCCACGTAGACCTTGCCGTCGTCCGTGATCAGGGCATTGATCAGGCGGGTCTTGAAGACCGTGCCCGAGCCGAACTTGCCGGTGACCTTGTCGCCCAGGGAGTCGAGGAAGCCGCCCATGTCGCCGCCGACCTCGGCGCCGGAGGGAACGCCCTCGCCGCCGTTGTCGAAAACGGCCACGGAGTTCCAGCCCTCGCCGATGATCTCGGGACCCTCGTCGGAGGCCTTGCCGAGCTTGCCCTCGGACTTCAGGCCGCCGAGTTCCTTGTCGAGCTCCTTGCGCAGCTCGTCCTCGGACTTGGGGCCGCCGTGCTCCCGGGCCTTGCCTTCCAGCTCGCCCTCCTCGGTGACCTTCGCACCCTTGGGCGGGGTGAAGTCGAAGGTCGAGGCGGCCGGCTTGGCGAAGCTGACCTGGGTGAAGCCGGCGTCGATCACTGCCGCGCCGCCGCTCGACGGGGTCAGCGTGAACTTCAGCGGCATGCCCGTCTTGGCGTCCACGGCCACGGTGATCGCACCGACCGTGGTCCCGGACTGCTTCGGCTTGATGAGCAGCCGGTACGCGTCCCGGCCCGCGACATGTGCGGTGCCGTCGACGGTGACGGACGTGGTGTCGTCGACCGACTTGAGCGCCTCCTCGGCGAAGTCCTTGGGCGTGGCCGGAGCGTCTTCCTTCCCGTGCCCGTCCTTCGACTCCTCGGCGGTGCCGTGGAAGACCTCGTTCGACTTGCTGTCGTAGCCCCAGATGTCCTTGCCGTTGTGGATGAGGCTGTACTCGGAGGCGTTCTCCAGGAGGGAGAGCTTCTGCCTGTCCTCGCCGTCGAGGGCGACGCGCAGGGTGTGCGTGCCGGACGCCAGCTCGGTGAGCTTGGCGGTCGGGTCGGCGGACGATCCGCCGTCCGAGCCCGACGCCATGGCGCCGGAGGCGAAGCTGGACTCCAGCCCGCCGAGATCCGGCAGCCCCAGGTCGGTGCTGATCTTCACGGTGCCGGACAGCTGCTGTACGTCCGACTGGGCGATCTTCTCGATGAGTTGCTCTGCGGTGATCTTCGGCAGGTCCGGGTCGCCGGAGTCGGCGAGCGCCGGGACGAGCCCGATGGTCGCCGCCGCGACGCCCACGACCGCGACCGGGACGACGTACCGCGCGGCCTTGCGCCGCCCCGCGCGGTGGTCGTCGACCTCCGCTGCGGTCGTACTGTCGTCGGATTCGTACGGTGCCATGTCTGCCTTACCTCCGTCGTCGGCGGCGGCTGTCCTACTCGTTCGTCGCCCGCGAGTCTTTCGACCCCGCACTGCTCCACCCCTGTGCCGCCATTCTCACCCGAATCGGTGAGGAGTGGTGTTGTCCGTGGTGTCCATCTGACCAAATCGGCCGCGGAGATACGTCAACCTTCGGAGCCAACTCCGTGTACACCTCCGGTATGACGCACGAAGGCGGCGCCTCCCCCGACCCGTAGGGGTCGGCGTGGAAGACGCCGCCGTGCGTGCCGCGCCTGGCGCGCAGGATCAGCCGTTGATGAACACGTAGTCCGCCTGGTACGGCACCCCGACGATCGCGCCGGGTGTGCAGGAGCCGGCCGGGGCGACGCCGCCGACGGTGTTCAGCCGCAGGATCTCGGCGGTGTCGGCGAGGAGGCCACGGTGCTTGCCGGACTGGCCGGCCTTCAGGTCCAGCTCGGGGATGTTCCCGTCGCCGTTGGGCGTCTTGGAGATGACGGCCCCCGTCACCGCGCTGCCGTCCCGCGCGATCCACTGCGGCGTACCGGAGTTGGGGGCGACGAAGGAGTGCGCGATACGGCCGCCGAGTACGGCACTGACGTCCCGCTGGGCGAAGGCGTACCCACCGCCCTCGGCCGGCTTGCACTCGTAGATCTGCTTGCCCTTGATGACGGATGCCTGGAAGTTGTCGAGCGCGTCGCGGAAGTCGAACTTGGCGACGGTGACCTTGTGGAGCTGGCCCCGGACGGCGCCGCCCGGGAACTCGGCGGTGTGGAGGTTGGCGTAGAAGGAACTCGGGTCGGTCTTGAGGGCGTTGAGAAGGGCGCGGTCCTTCACGGTGACGGTGCCGGTGAGGCTGTGACCGTTGCTCTTGCCGTCGCTCTCGCCCTTGCCCTTGCCCTTGCCGAGCAGGCCACCGAAGTCGACCTTGATGCCGCCGTTGGTGCCCTTGGCGCCCTGGTGGATGTGGAGGGCGGTCGGCTTGCCGGTGCCGCGCCAGGCGACGGCGACGGACACCTTGTCGCCCTTGACCTTCACGAACTGCACAGCGGCACCGTCCTTGTCCCCGACGGCGGGGCCACCCGCCACGGGCACCTCGTTCGCCCCCCGAAGACTGGCGGCGAGGACCGTGCCCCCGGTGCCGCCGGTCCCACTGCGGCTCACGATCCCCTGCGCTTCGCCTCCGGTGTGACCCGCGTGGTCGGCGCGGGCACCTCCGGCGGCGAAGGCGGGAATCCCCGCGGCGGCGACCCCACCGGCGGCAGCCACCGCGACAGCGGTGACGATCAGGCTCTTACGGCGCTTCGAGAACGTCGCGTTCATGCCCATGATTCTGTTTTCTCCCCGTAATGCAGCTGACGCCCCCTGCGTCAGCTTCTGGGCATTCATACGGAGCGGATCTCACTTTGGACTCAGTCCAAGAAAGTGACGTGCGTCACAGCCCTAGTTGATGCCGGTCCAGGCGATTCAGCCCGTCCGGCGTTTGAGGACGAGGCCGTTCAGGCCGACAGCGGGGGGCCTGGGGGCGGCAGCATCCAGACACCGGGGTCGAAGGGGCCGCGCCCCTTCAATGACGGGACTGGTAAGGGCGGCAGGGGCGGGAAACCTACCCGGCCCGATGCACCACCGCATCGCACAACTCCATCAACGCAGCCTTGGCCCCGATGTCCGCCAACGGCGCCAACGCAGCCCGCGCATCCTCCGCATACCGCACCGTGTCCCGCCGAGCCTGCTCCAACGCAGGATGCTCCCGCAGCGCGGCCAACGCCTCCGCATGCCGCGCATCGTCCGTCAGATCGGAGTCCAGCAGCTCGCACAGGGCGACATCCTCCGCCAGCCCCAACCGCTCGGCCCGCTCCCGCAACCGCAGCACGGGCAGCGTGGGAATCCCTTCCCGGAGATCCGTCCCCGGCGTCTTCCCGGACTCGTGGGAGTCACTCGCGATGTCCAGCACGTCGTCCGCGAGCTGGAAGGCGACCCCCAGCCGCTCCCCGTACTGGGTGAGCACATCGACCACCGTCTCGTCGGCGCCCGACATCATCGCCCCGAACCGGCACGACACCGCGACCAGCGACCCGGTCTTGCCGCTCAGCACGTCCAGGTAGTGCTCCACCGGATCGCGCCCGTCCTGCGGCCCCGCCGTCTCCAGGATCTGTCCGGTGACCAGCCGCTCGAACGCCTCGGCCTGCACCCGCACCGCCTCGGGTCCGAGGTCGGCGAGAGTGTGCGAGGCGCGCGCGAAGAGGAAGTCGCCGGTCAGTACGGCAACCGAGTTCCCCCAGCGGGTGTTCGCGCTGTCGACGCCCCGCCGCACCGCGGCCTCGTCCATCACGTCGTCGTGGTACAGCGTCGCCAGATGGGTCAGTTCCACCACGACCGCCGACGGCACGATCCCCGGCGCGTACCGGTCCCCGAACTGGGCAGCGAGCATCACGAGCAACGGCCGGAATCGCTTTCCACCCGCCCGCACCAGATGCTGGGCGGCTTCCGTGATGAAGGGGACCTCACTCTTGGTGGCTTCGAGCAATCCCTCCTCGACAGCCGCCAATCCGGCCTGGACATCGGCTTCCAGAGCCTGGTCCCGCACGCTCAGCCCGAACGGCCCGACGACGGTCACGAGGGGTCTCCTGTCTGCTGGTGTCTACTGGCGGTTACACGGTTTGTCGATAGGTCGCTGCCATCACTCAAGTCAGCGTATCCGGTCACGTTTCGATCACCGATGCCGCCCACCCGTCCACCACGGGCGGTATCGGATCACGACCGGTATGTTTTTGATCACCTGATAAGGCGGGATATCCATCCCCTTATAGGGAAGTAGCGGCCCGTGTCTCGAACCGACGGCGGCATCGAGCCCTAGAGCGGACCCCCGCCCCGCGGCGACCATGCCTTCCTCGGCCAGCCGAAAGACCTCCTCACCCTCTCCGGTCCTGAGGTCTGGGAACGCTTCTCGTTCCTCGGTATGCAGGCCATCCTCGTCCTGTACTTCGCCGACACGGTCACCTACGGCGGTATGGGCATGTCGGCCGGAACCGCGGCCTCCGTCTCCGCCGCGTACGGCATCCTCGTCCATCTGGTCTCGGTCGCCGGCGGGTGGCTCGCCGACCGTGTCCTCGGCTCGTACCGGGCGGTGCTGTGGGGCGGCGTCCTCATCGCCTGCGGCCATTACGCCATGGCGGTGCCGACCGCCGACATGACCTGGGTGGGCCTCCGCCTGATCAGCGCCGGCACGGGGCTCCTCAAGCCCAACGTCGCCACCATGGTCGGCAGGCTCTACCCCACCGACGACGACCGCCGTGACGCCGGCTTCGCGCTCTACTACATGGCGATCAACATCGGCGCATTCGCGGGCCCGCTCGTCACCGGCCGGCTCGGCGGCCACAAGGGCTGGCACTGGGGCTTCTCGGCTGCCGCGATCGGCATGACGCTCGGCCTGGTCCAGTACGTCACCGGTCGCCGTCACCTGGCCGGACGGAAGCACGCCGCCGAATTCGCGCCGGTCCCGGACACCATGCGCCGGACGGTCCGTCTGATCGTCACCGGCCTGGTCGTCACCGGCCTGGTCGTCACCGGCCTGGTCGTCACCGCGGCGGTCGCCGTCCTGTTCGCTGCCGCCGGCCGGCTCACCATGGACCGCTTCGTCGACCTGCTCACGCTCGTCTCGGTGATCGCCCCGGCCGTCCACTTCGCGGTGATGTTCT
The DNA here is from genome assembly GCF_053608645.1 of Streptomyces sp. NPDC055013. NCBI lineage: Bacteria > Bacillati > Actinomycetota > Actinomycetes > Kitasatosporales > Streptomycetaceae > Streptomyces > Streptomyces sp. NPDC055013. The sequence goes on along the minus strand of NZ_JBSGVW010000013.1, from coordinate 123,206 downwards.
CCAGCCCGCGCGTGACCCCCGAGGAACGCGGTCGTCTGCGCCCCTACATCGTCCTGATCCTTGCCTCGACGGTCGTCTTCAACTTCATCCTCTTCGAGGCGTACTCGACGATGATCCTGCCGGCCTCGACGAAGGCCGAGACGACGATCCTCGGCTTCGACTTCCCTGCCGGCTGGTACGCATCCGCCCTCGGCGCCTTCGAGGTCGCGCTGGCCCCTGTCGTGGCCGCGCTGTGGGTCCGCATGGGGCGCCGCCAGCCGCACGCGCCCAACAAGATCGCGATCGGGGTCGTCCTCGGCGGTCTGTCCTTCCTGCTGATGGTGCTGCCGACCGCCGGGCACTCCTCCGACGACCACCTCATGTCCGTCTGGTGGATCGTGGGTTCGTACCTGCTCCTCGGCCTCGGCGACGTCCTCCTGGAGACCTCCGGCATGTCGGCCACGACCAAGCTCGCCCCGGCCGCGTTCGCCGGTCAGACCATGTCCCTCTGGTTCTCGTCCCTCGCCCTGGCCAACGGCGTCCTGGCCCAGACGGTGAAGCTCTACGACGACGTCTCCAAGCCCGCCTACTTCGGCCTCAACGGCGCGATCGCGGTGGCCGCGGGGCTCGCCGTGATGGCCGCGGCACGCTGGCTTCGCCGCACGATGCACCCGGTGCACTGACCTGACGGGGATACCGCTCATGCACATCCGTACGTCCTTCCCCCACGAGACGACTCACCACGACCTCCTCATCCCGCTCCCGGACGGGACCCTGCTGTACGCGCGCGTGTGGCGCCCCCCCCCGACGGACGAGCCCGTACCGGCGCTCCTCGAGTACCTGCCGTACCGCCTGACCGACTGAACCGCACCCCGCGACCACCAGCGCCACCCCTGGTACCCCGGCCACGGCTACGCCTCCGTGCGCGTCGACATCCGCGGGCACGGCAACAGCGAGGGCCTGCCCACCGACGAGTACTCGGAGACGGAGCTCGCCGACGGGGTCGAGGACGTCAACTGGCTGGCGGCCCAGCCCTGGTGCAACGGCCGGGTCGGCATGTTCGGCATCTCCTGGGGCGGCTTCAACTCCCTCCAGATCGCGACCCTCGGGCCCGAACCGCTCAAGGCGATCATCACGGTCTGCTCCGCGGACGATCGCTATGACAACGACGTGCACTACATGGGAGGTTCCGTCCTCGCCGTCGACATGCACGCCTGGGCCTCGACGATGCCGGCCTTCGTCGCCCGCCCGCCGGATCCGCTGTATGCCGGGGACGCCTGGCGGGAGATGTGGCTGGAGGCCCTCGAACCGTTCCTGCACACCTGGCTCGGCCACCAGACGCGCGCGCGACGACCATTGGCGCCACGGCAGCGTCTGCGAGGACTACGGCGCGATCGACGCCGCCGTCCTGGCGGTGGGCGGCTGGCACGACCCGTACCGCGACACCGTCGTGCGCCTCGTCGAGCACCTGCCGGCGGATCGCGTGCGCGGCCTGATCGGCCCCTGGTCGCACCAGTACCGCGACCCCGGCCTGCCGCCGGGACCGGCGATCGGCTTCCTCCAGGAGACGCTGCGCTGGTGGGACCACTGGCTGAAGGACGAGGACACGGGCGTCATGGCCGAGCCCCTGCGGCGCTCGTACGTCAGTGACTCGCACCGCCCGGCCACGGTGTACCCCACGCTGCCCGGCCGCTGGGTCGGCGAGCCCGCCTGGCCCTCTCCGCACGTGCGCGCGGTGACGTACGCCTTCCGGGGCGCCCCCGTCCTCGTCCGCTCCCCCACGCACACCGGCATCGGCGCCGGCCGCTTCTTCCCCTTCGGCAACGACGCCGACCTGCCGCCGGACCAGCGGGAGCAGGACGCCCGGTCCGCCTGCTTCGAGTTCGAAGTGGGCGAGGAGACCTGGGTGTTGGGGCGGCCGAAGGTGCGACTGCGGCTGACGTCGGAGGTGCCGCGCGGGCAGGTCGTCGCCCGGCTCCGCGACGTGGCACCGGACGGCTCCTCGACCCTGGTCACGCGGGGCGTGCTGAACATGTCGGCGCGCCACGGCCGGGACCGCACGGTGCCGTGGGAGCCGGGCGCGACCGAGGACGTGACCTTCGGGCTGAACGGCATCGGCCATGCCTTCCCGCCCGGCCACCGCATCCGCCTGGCCGTCTCCTCCGCGTACTGGCCTGGATCTGGCCCCAGCCCGACTCGGCGGCGGGCTTCGGCCTGGAACCGTCGGGAAGCTCGCTGGAACTTCCGATACGCGCACCTGCGTTGGACGAATCGACGGACGGTACGGCGATCGCCTTCGAGGAACCGGAGCAGGCGGAGCCGCTCGGCGTGAACTCCCCCATCACGCTGGACGAGCCGCGCCCCGAGCGCCTCGTCGTGCGGGACGTGACCAAGGGCGAGTGGCGCCTGGAGGTCGACCCCCGGTACGGCGTCACGCGCGTGTACCCCGACGGCCTGGAGTTCACCGAGGACGCGCTGGAGACGTACACGATCAACGAGTGGGACCCCCTGTCGGCCCGCACCCGCTCGGACTGGTCGATCCGCCTGCACCGCCCGGAGCTGGGGTGGGACGCAACCGTGCTGCACGGAGGGCGAAGAGGTACTTTTCCACCGGACATGGGAGAAACGGACTCCACGGACAGCCAGTTAAAGGCGAGTTGGACCCATTGCCCGATTTGCCGCTCTTGTGGATGCCAGTGAATTGGGTCACTTACGCCCATTCATGGAACCGTCTCCCCGCACCCGCGTCCCCCTTGCCCCCAGAGCAAGTTGAGGCTTGGCAACCGCAAAGGATCAAGCGCCCCATTCGCACCAGACCATGGTCAACCGGCCAACAGGTGACCACGGCACTTGTTCCGGGCATGTGCTCTCGCATACGTTCCCGCTCAGTCGGGCGGACGCCTAATCCTGCCGCCGCCCGCGTCATCCACCCACGCAACTCACTCACGCACGGCAGGAGCGGGGGACCCAGGTAAGTCGCTGGACCGGACGCCTTGATGGCGCGCCGGACCGGCTCGGGGTGAAGTCGCGCCGCCGCAGGGCGGCGCGGCCGGGCATCTCCCGCCCGAACCCGACAGCTCACCTCGCAGGCGCCGGAGAGGAACAGCGCCATGCCCCGAGGCAAGCACCGCCGCCCCCGCACCAACCCGCTCACCCGGCACGTCATCGCAGCCGGCACCGGCACCGCCGCCCTCGCCATCCCGCTCCTGAGCGCGACCACCGCGAGCGCCGCACAGCCGACCCAGTCCCCCACCGTCGCGCAGGCCGCTCCCCAGGCCGCCGTGAAGGCCAAGACCGTCGCGTACACCACGAAGAAGGGCGACACGCTCTACGGCATCGCCGACCGGTACGACGCACAGGGCGGCTGGAAGCAGCTCTACAAGGACAACCGCAAGGCCGTCGGCGACGACCCCCGCCTGATCCACCCGGGCCTCGACCTGGAGGTCCGGGCGACGAAGAAGGCGAGCTCGCCGGGCAAGTCGGCCGACAAGGCGTCCGCGCCCGCCAATAAGTCCAACGTCGCCAAGGCCACCCAGTCGTCCGTGAAGACGTACCCGAACAACCTGGACGGCTGGATCCGCAACGCTCTGGACATCATGGCGCAAAACGGAATCCCGGGCTCTTACGAGGGCATTCACCGCAACATCATGCGCGAGTCGTCCGGCAACCCCCAGGCCATCAACAACTGGGACTCCAACGCCGTCGCGGGCACCCCGTCCAAGGGCCTCCTGCAGGTCATCGACCCGACCTTCGCGTCGTACCACGTGCCGGGGACGGTGTACGACCCCTACGACCCGGTCGCGAACATCACGGCCGCGTGCAACTACGCGGCCGCGCGTTACGGCTCGATCGACAACGTGAACGGTCCCTACTAGGCCCGGGCGCGGGGGCCCGGCCGCCGACGACATGCCCTACTGGGCGAAGTCGGCCAGGCTCCCCGCGAACAGCCTCTCGAGGACGACGGCGATGCCGTCGTCCTCGTTCGAGAGGGTGATCTCGTCGGCGACCGCCTTGAGTTCGGGATGCGCGTTGGCCATCGCCACCCCGCGGGCGGCCCAGTCGAACATCGGGATGTCGTTGGGCATGTCCCCGAAGGCGATCGTCTCGCGCGCGCCGAGACCGAGATGCTCGGCGGCAAGCGCGAGACCGGTCGCCTTCGTGATGCCGCATGGCTGGAGTTCGACGGTCCCGGGCCCCGACATGGTGACCGTCGCGAGGGAGCCGACCACCGACCGCGCCGTCGCCGCCAACTCGTCGTCGGACAGGGTGGGATGGCGCAGCAGCACCTTGCTGATCGGCTCGCACCACAGGTCGTCGCGGTGCCGGACGCGTACGGCGGGCAGGGTGGGGTGCGGCATCAGGTACCCGGGCTCGATGAGCGTGAGCCCGTCCACGCCGTCCTGGTCGACGGCCGCGTACACCTGCCCCACCTCGGCCTCGATCTTGCCGAGCGCGGTCTCCGCCAACTCCCGGTCCAGGGTGATGGACCACAGCAGACAGTCCGCTCCGGCGTCGTACAACTGCGCACCCTGTCCGCACACCGCGAGCCCCCGGCTGCCCAGGACGTCGAGGAGCGGGCGCACTCTGGGCGCCGGCCGCCCCGTCACGACGAGGTGCTGCGCACCGGCCGCCGCCGCCTGTGCGAGCGCGTCGAGGGAACGGTCGGAGAGCGTGTCGTCGCCTCGGAGCAGCGTCCCGTCCAGGTCAGTGGCGATGAGTGAATATGCGATGGGTCGGGCCATGATCAGAGAATACGGACAGGAGGCCCCATCGACTCGACTCGAACCGGACGGCTGCTGTGTTCACATGCGTTGACACCTGTTCCGGTTCCAGTTCTGACTCCGCTCGGGCAACTTCCTTTTGCTTGTGGCGATTTCACCCCGACGTGGTGCCTGCGGACTCCTGGACGGCACCGACCCCCCTCCTGTCGATGTGGCCGAGCGCGGCGACCTGCTGATTCGCCGGCCCTCCGCGACGCGAGTTCTGCACTGCCCAAGACCCTCGCCTCACCCGTAACGTGTGGCCCGACCACATGGCACGGAGCGTATGAGAGTGAGGCAGCACCCCATGCCCCCCTTCGATCTCCCCGAGGGCGACCCCTTCGGCACGCACAACCTTCCGTACGGCGTCTTCTCCCTTCCCGGCTCGGACTCCGCGCGACGGGTCGGCGTCCGGCTCGGCGACCACGTCCTCGACGCGGGCAAGGCGGCCTACGCACTCGGCTCGCCGTACGCCCCGCTGCTCGCCCAGGACTCCCTGAATCCGCTGCTCGCCGCGGGCCACACCACGTGGTCGGACGTACGGCGCGCACTGACGGCGTGGGTGACGGTGCCGGCGCACCAGGAGGCCATCGCGGACCTCCTCCACCCGCTGTCCTCAGTCACCCTGCACCTCCCCTTCGAGGTCGCGGACTACGTCGACTTCTACGCCTCCGAGAACCACGCCCGGAACGTCGGCCAGATCTTCCGCCCCGACGCCGAGGACTCCCTCACCCCCAACTGGAAGCACCTGCCGATCGGTTACCACGGCCGCTCCGGCACGGTCGTGGTTTCCGGCACGGACGTCGTACGACCGTCCGGCCAGCGCAAGGCCCCCGCCGATCCGGAGCCGGTCTTCGGCCCGTCGGTCCGCCTCGACATCGAGGCCGAGGTCGGCTTCGTGGTCGGCACACCCTCGGAGATGGGCAGGCCGGTGGCGCTGGGCGACTTCCGTGAGCACGTCTTCGGCCTGTGCCTGCTCAACGACTGGTCGGCACGCGACGTCCAGGCCTGGGAGTACGTCCCCCTCGGCCCGTTCCTCGGCAAGTCCTTCGCCACGTCGGTGTCGGCGTGGATCACCCCGCTGGACGCGCTGGAGGAGGCGCGGGTGGCACCGCCAGAGCGGACGCACCCCCTGCTGCCGTACCTGGACGACTCCGGCCCCGACGCCGAGCCCGGCGGCTACGACCTGCGTATCTCCGTGGCCATCAACGGCCACGTCGTCTCCGAGCCCCCCTTCTCCACCATGTACTGGACGGCCGCCCAGCAGCTGGCCCACATGACCGTGAACGGCGCCTCCCTGCGCACCGGCGACCTGTACGGCTCGGGCACGGTGAGCGGCCCGACGGAGCGCGAGCGAGGCTCACTGCTGGAGCTGACCTGGAACGGCCGGGACCCTCTCGAACTCCCGGACGGCAAGCGGGCGTTCCTGGAGGACGGCGATGTGGTGACCCTGTCCGCCTGGGCCCCGGGCCCCGGTGGGGTCCGGGTCGGACTCGGGGAGGTGACGGGGCGGGTCGTGGCGTCGTGATGGGACGGGGCGGGGCGCAGTGACGCCGGGCATTCGGCGAGTCCTTCCCCCTGACTCCTGCGATGGTCACCGTCATACTGGCTGGCGGTGGGAACCGAGCCGCAACCGGTGTTCGTGACCCACCGCCCCGTACTGCCGCCCCCGCACCATCCCTGACCAGGATCCGGAGCCCTTGGCATGACCGTCTGCCTGCTCCTGTTGAGCATCGTCGCCCTGACGGCCGCCGTACCCGTCCCCCAGGCACTGACCCGGGCCTCCTGGCCCGAACGGGAACCGGTGGACGCGCTCTGGGTGTGGCAGTGCCTGGTCGCCACCGTCCTGCTGTGCTGCCTGACGGCCCTGGCGCTGGGCACCGCCGCGGTCTTCGGCACGGTACGCGCCCAGCTCTTCGCTCCGGCACCGCCGTCGGTGACCGAGGCGTACGACCTCTCGGCCGCGCCCGCCTGGTCGGTGGCCTTCACCCTGCTGCTGGCCGGCGGTGCCGCCTGGACGACCGCGATGCTGGCCCGCGAACTCGTCGAGGCCCGTCGGCGGCGCGGCCAGGCCAGGGCCCATCTGCTCGAACGCGCCCCCGACCTGCCGGCCGGCCTGGGCTCGGCGCGGGGCCCGCTGCTGGTGCTGGAGGACGAGTACCCCGACGCCTGGTGGATGCCCGGCAGCCCGCCCCAGCTGATCGTCACCACGGGCGCCCTGCACCGCCTGACCGACCACCAGCTCGACGCCGTCCTCACCCACGAGCGTGGCCACGCCCGGGCCCACCACGACTGGCTGCTGCACCTCTCGACCGCGCTTGCCACCGGATTCCCCCACATCCCGTTGTTCGCCCACTTCTGCGACCAGACCCACCGCCTGGTCGAACTGGCCGCCGACGACACGGCCTCCCGCCGCTGCGGTCACCTGACGACGGCGCTGGCCCTGATCGAGCTCAACCAGCACCGAGGCGTCCTGTCCTGCGCGTCCACCAACCGCCTCCTGGGCGAACGCGTCAACCGCCTCCTCCAGCCGCCCCCACGCCTGGGCCGCCGCAACCGGGCCCTCACCACGACGCTGGCAGCGCTGGTACCGCTGCTCCCGCTCCTGATCACGTTCGCTCCGGGGCTGACGGCGTTGAGCTGACCGTCGTCGCCGACGAGCGCCCGCACGCGCGGGTGGCTCTTCCTAGGCCCAGTCCTCCGGCTCCGGCTCCGGCTCCGGCTCCATCTCGGGCCAGTCGTCCGCCCCGTCATGGGCGCCAGGCCCAGGGTTAACCTCGGTCGCCGCCCCCGCACCGGACTCGCCACGCATGGAGTTCAGCACCTCGAGCACGCCCTCCCCGTACGTGGCCAGCTTCTTCTCACCGACACCGCCGACGCTCCCGAGCTCACGCACGGACCCGGGCCACACCGTCACGATCTCCCGCAACGTCGCGTCATGGAAGATCACATAGGCCGGAACCCCCTGCTCCCGAGCCTGCTCGGCACGCCAGGCCCGCAGCGCCTCGAAGGCCGGCTGCAGTGCCTCCGGCAGCTCGACCACCGCGGCCTTCGCCTTGCGCTCTCGCCCGGACCCGGCGGACCCCGACGCCGACCGCGAGGTCACCGGCTTCTTCGGCTCCTTCCGCAGCGGCACCTCCCGCTCCCGCCGCAGCACCGTCCCGCTAGCCTCCGTGAGCACGAGCGTGCCGTACTCGCCCTCGACCGCGAGCAGCCCCTGCGCCAGCAACTGTCTGACGACGCCCCGCCATTCGCCCTCGCCGAGCTCCTCGCCGATACCGAACACGGACAACTGGTCGTGATCGAACTGGATCACCTTGCCGGTGCGCCGCCCCAGCAGGATGTCGACGATCTGCAGCGCCCCGAACTTCTGTCCCCGCTCACGCTGCAGCCGCACCACGGTCGACAGCACCTTCTGCGCCGCGACGGTGCCGTCCCAGGTCTCCGGCGGGGTCAGGCAGGTGTCGCAGTTGCCGCAGCCCGTCGGATCGGGGTCCTGGCCGAAGTAGGCGAGCAGCTGAGCCCGTCGGCACTGCGCGGTTTCGCACAGCGCCAGCATCGCGTCCAGGTGGGAGGCCGCCCGGCGCCGGAACGCCTCGTCGCCCTCGCCCAACTGGATCAGCTTGCGCTGCTGAATGACGTCGTTGAGGCCGTAGGCCATCCAGGCCGTGGAGGGGAGTCCGTCGCGGCCGGCGCGGCCCGTCTCCTGGTAGTAGCCCTCGACCGACTTGGGCAGGTCGAGGTGGGCGACGAACCGGACGTCCGGCTTGTCGATGCCCATCCCGAAGGCGATGGTCGCCACCACGACCAGCCCCTCCTCCCGCAGGAACCGGGACTGGTGCGCCGCGCGCGTGCCCGCGTCCAGGCCTGCGTGGTAGGGCACCGCCTCGATGCCGTTGCGGCTCAGGAACTCGGCCGTCGCCTCCACGGACTTCCGCGACAGGCAGTACACGATGCCGGCGTCACCGGCGTGTTCCTCGCGCAGGAAGCTCAGCAACTGCTTCTTCGGGTCTGCCTTCGGCACGATCCGGTACTGGATGTTGGGCCGGTCGAAGCTCGCCACGAAGTGCCGGGCACTCGGCATGTCCAGCCGCTGGGTGATCTCCTGGTGCGTGGCGTGCGTGGCCGTCGCCGTGAGCGCGATGCGCGGGACGTCCGGCCAGCGCTCGCCCAGCAGCGACAGGGCCAGATAGTCCGGGCGGAAGTCATGCCCCCACTGGGACACACAGTGCGCCTCGTCGATCGCGAACACGGCGATCTTGCCGCGCGACAGCAGATCCAGCGTCGACTCGACCCGCAGCCGCTCCGGCGCCAGGTAGAGCAGGTCCAGCTCGCCCGCGAGGAACTCCGCCTCCACCACGCGCCGCTCGTCGAAGTCCTGCGTGGAGTTGATGAACCCGGCGCGCACGCCGAGCGCCCGCAGCGCGTCCACCTGGTCCTGCATCAGGGCGATGAGGGGCGAGACGACGATGCCGGTACCCGGTCTGACCAGGGACGGGATCTGGTAGCACAGCGACTTCCCGCCGCCGGTCGGCATGAGCACCACGGCGTCGCCGCCGGCCACCACGTGCTCGATGACGGCTTCCTGCTCGCCGCGGAAGGCCTCGTACCCGAAGACCCTCTGCAGTGCGGCGAGCACCTCGCCGTCACCGGCCTGTGCCACCTCGCTCAACCCTGGCATCTCGCTGATCCCGCCCGTCGCACCCATCGCCATGTCCCCCGTACGTCGACCCTCGACCACTGCCTCCACGATAGGGGCCGCCACCGACAGCGCCGGAGTTATCCACAGGCTCACCGTTCACCCGTCCGTGAGCGGGCGATAGCTTTGAGCTATCGGCACGGCAGGCCCTGCCTCCTCTCGGGTCCACCACCCCGCTGGCCGACCAGCACGGTTCCCACCCCAGCACGGTGGCCCGGCATCCCCCCGAGGGAAGCCGGGCCACCACGGTGCAAACGTGCGCCAGGGTCAGCGCACGAACACCCCCGCATTGCCGGCCAGATCCAGGAAGTACTGCGGCGCCACACCCAGTACCAGCGTGACCGCCACGCCCACCCCGATCGCCGTCATCGTGAGCGGCGACGGAACGGCCACCGTCGGCCCCTCCGGGTTCGGCTCGCTGAAGAACATCAGGACGATGACGCGGATGTAGAAGAACGCCGCGATCGCGGACGAGATCACACCGACCACGACCAGCGGGCCCGCCCCGCCCTCCGCCGCCGCCTTGAACACGGCGAACTTCCCGGCGAAGCCCGAGGTCAGCGGGATACCGGCGAAGGCCAGCAGGAACACCGCGAAGACGGCGGCGACCATGGGTGAACGACGGCCCAGACCGGCCCACTTGGACAGATGCGTCGCCTCGCCGCCGGCGTCGCGCACCAGCGTCACCACCGCGAACGCCCCGATCGTCACGAACGAGTAGGCGCCCAGGTAGAACAGGACGGACGACACCCCGTCCGGCGTGGTCGCGATGACCCCCGCGAGGATGAAGCCCGCGTGCGCGATCGACGAGTACGCCAGCAGCCGCTTGATGTCGGTCTGCGTGATCGCAACGATCGCACCGCCCAGCATGGTGACGATCGCGACGGCCCACATGACCGGCCGCCAGTCCCAGCGCAGGCCGGGCAGCACGACGTAGAGGATGCGGAGCAGCGCACCGAACGCCGCCACCTTCGTCGCCGCCGCCATGAACCCGGTCACCGGCGTCGGCGCGCCCTGGTAGACGTCGGGCGTCCACATGTGGAACGGCACCGCACCCACCTTGAACAGCAGGCCCATGACGATCATCGCGGCGCCGACGAGCAGCAGCGCGTCGTTGCCCATCGTGTCCGCGAGCGCCGGGGTGACGTCCGGGACCGTACCGTCGACGACCTGCGCGATCGTCGCGTACGACACGGAACCCGCGTACCCGTACAGCAGCGCGATGCCGAACAGGGTGAACGCGGACGCGAAGGCGCCCAGCAGGAAGTACTTGACCGCGGCTTCCTGCGACATGAGCCGCTTGCGGCGGGCCAGCGCGCACATCAGGTACAGCGGGAGCGAGAAGACCTCCAGCGCGATGAAGAGCGTCAGCAGGTCGTTGGCCGCCGGGAAGATCAGCATGCCCGCGACCGCGAACATCAGCAGCGGGAACACCTCGGTGGTGGTGAACCCGGCCTTCACCGCGGCCTTCTCGCTGTCGCTGCCCGGCACGGACGCGGCCTGTGCGGCGAAGGAGTCGACCCGGTTGCCGTGTGCCTCCGGGTCGAGCCGCCGCTCGGCGAAGGTGAACAGGCCGACCAGGCCCGCCAGCAGGATCGTGCCCTGCAGGAAGAGGGCCGGTCCGTCGACGGCGATCGCGCCCATCGCGGCGATGCCCGCCTTGGTCGTGGCGTATCCGCCGGCCGCCAGCGCCACGACAGCGGCGAAGGCGGCGACGAGCGCCACGACGCAGACGAACACCTGCGCGTAGTAGCGGGACTTGCGCGGGACCACCGCCTCGATCAGCACCCCGAGGATCGCCGCTCCGACGATGATCAAGGTGGGCGACAATTGTCCGTATTCGATCTTCGGTGCGTCGATCTTCGAGATCGGATCGGCCGCGGTTGTCCACAGGCTGTGGACGGCTGATGCGCTCACTTGGCCGCCTCCACCTCGGGCTGGGGGTCCTTCTTCTGTACGTCGGACATGGTCTGCTTGACCGCCGGGTTGACGATGTCCGTGAGGGGCTTCGGGTAGACGCCCAGGAAGATCAGCAGTGCGACCAGCGGGGCGACGACCACGAGTTCACGCACTCTGAGGTCGGGCATCGCGGAGACCTCCGCCTTCACCGGGCCCGTCATCGTCCGCTGGTAGAGGACGAGCGTGTAGAGCGCGGCGAGCACGATGCCGAAGGTGGCGATGATGCCGATCACCGGGTAGCGCGTGAATGTGCCGACCAGGACCAGGAATTCACTGACGAAGGGCGCAAGGCCCGGCAGCGACAGGGTCGCCAGGCTGCCGATCAGGAAGGTGCCGGCGAGCACCGGGGCGACCTTCTGCACACCGCCGTAGTCGGCGATGAGCCGGGAACCCCGCCGTGAGATCAGGAATCCGGCCACCAGCATCAACGCGGCCGTCGAGATGCCGTGATTGACCATGTAGAGCGTCGCGCCGGACTGGCCCTGGCTGGTCATCGCGAAGATGCCCATGATGATGAAGCCGAAGTGGGAGATCGACGCGTACGCCACCAGGCGCTTGATGTCCCGCTGTCCGACCGCGAGCAGGGCGCCGTAGATGATGCTGATCAGCGCCAGTACGAGGATCGCGGGCGTCGCCCACTTGCTCGCCTCCGGGAACAGCTGGAGGCAGAAGCGGAGCATCGCGAAGGTGCCCACCTTGTCGACGACCGCGGTGATGAGGACGGCGACCGGTGCGGTGGCCTCCCCCATCGCGTTGGGCAGCCAGGTGTGCAGCGGCCACAGCGGCGCCTTCACCGCGAAGGCGAAGAAGAAGCCGAGGAACAGCCAGCGTTCGGTGTTCGTCGCCATGTCGAGCGTGCCGTTGGCGCGGGCCTCGGCGATCTCCTGAAGGCTGAAGTTCCCGGCGACCACATACAGGCCGATCACCGCGGCCAGCATGATCAGACCGCCGACCAGGTTGTAGAGCAGGAACTTCACTGCGGCGTACGACCGTTGCGTGGACGCCACCTTCTCGCCGTGCTCGTGGGCACGGTCCCCGAAGCCGCCGATGAGGAAGTACATCGGGATGAGCATGGCTTCGAAGAAGATGTAGAAGAGGAAGACGTCGGTGGCCTCGAAGGAGAGGATCACCATCGCCTCGACGGCCAGGATCAGGGCGAAGAAACCCTGCGTCGGCCGCCAGCGCCTGCTGCCGGTCTCCAGCGGGTCGGCGTCGTGCCAGCCCGCGAGGATGATGAACGGCATCAGCAACGCCGTCAGCGCGATCAGCGCCACCGCGATGCCGTCGACGCCGAGTTCGTAGCGGACCCCGAACTCCGCGATCCAGGCGTGGGATTCAGTGAGTTGGTAGCGGTCGCCGTTCGGGTCGAAGCGGACCAGGACGGTGATCGCGAGGGCGAGCGTGGCGAGCGAGAAGAGCAGCGCCAGCCACTTGGCGGCGGTGCGCCGGGCGGCCGGTACGGCGGCCGTGACGATCGCCCCGATCGCCGGGAGCGCCGCCGTAGCTGTCAGCAGAGGAAAGGACATCGGTATCAGACCGCCCTCATCAGCAGGGTCGCGGCGATGAGGACCGCCGCACCCCCGAACATCGAGACCGCGTACGACCGTGCGAAGCCGTTCTGGAGCTTGCGCATCCGTCCCGACAGACCGCCGACCGACGCCGCCGTGCCGTTGACGACGCCGTCGACCAGGGTGTGGTCGACGTACACCAGGGAGCGCGTGAGGTGTTCGCCGCCGCGCACGAGGACGACGTGGTTGAAGTCGTCCTGGAGCAGGTCGCGCCGGGCGGCCCGGGTGAGCAGCGACCCGCGCGGGGCGACGACCGGGACCGGCCGGCGGCCGTACTGGCCGTAGGCGATGGCGACGCCGATGACCATGCAGGCGACGGTCGCGCCGGTGACGACTCCCGCGCTGATCGGCGGGTGGCCGTGTTCGAACCCGGTGATGGGCTCCAGCCAGTGCACGAAGCGTTCGCCGATGCTGAAGAACCCACCTGCGGCGACCGACCCGACGGCCAGCACGATCATCGGGATCGTCATGACCTTGGGCGACTCGTGCGGGTGCGGCTCGTTGCCCTTCTCGTCGGGCTGCCAGCGCTTCTCGCCGAAGAACGTCATCAGCATCACGCGCGTCATGTAGTACGCCGTGATGGCCGCGCCCAGCAGCGCGCAGCCGCCGAGGATCCAGCCCTCGGTGCCGCCCTTGGCGAACGCCGCCTCGATGATCTTGTCCTTGGAGAAGAAGCCGGACAGGCCCGGGAAACCGATGATGGCGAGATATCCGAGGCCGAAGGTGACGAAAGTGACCGGCATGTACTTGCGCAGGGCGCCGTACTTGCGCATGTCGACCTCGTCGTTCATGCCGTGCATGACCGAACCGGCGCCGAGGAACAGCCCGGCCTTGAAGAAGCCGTGCGTCACCAGGTGCATGATCGCGAAGACGTAGCCGATGGGGCCGAGACCCGCGGCGAGGACCATGTAGCCGATCTGCGACATGGTCGAGCCGGCCAGCGCCTTCTTGATGTCGTCCTTCGCGCAACCGACGATCGCACCGAAGAGGAGCGTGACGGCACCGACGATGGTGACGACCAGCTGCGCGTCCGGCGCCGCGTTGAAGATCGCGCCGGAGCGGACGATCAGGTAGACGCCCGCGGTCACCATCGTCGCGGCGTGGATGAGGGCCGAGACCGGTGTCGGGCCCTCCATCGCGTCCCCGAGCCAGGACTGCAGCGGCACCTGGGCGGACTTGCCGCACGCGGCGAGCAGCAGCATCAGGCCGATGGCCGTGAGCCTGCCCTCGCTCGTGTCGGCGACGAGTCCGGCCTCCTCGTGGGAGCCGAGCACCGGCCCGAAGGCGAAGCTGCCGAACCAGAGGAACATCAGCATGATCGCGATCGACAGGCCCATGTCGCCGACGCGGTTGACCAGGAAGGCCTTCTTCGCGGCCGTGGCGGCGCTGGGCTTGTGCTGCCAGAAGCCGATCAGCAGGTAGGAGGCGAGACCGACGCCCTCCCAGCCGACGTACAGCAGCAGGTAGTTGTCGGCGAGGACGAGCAGCAGCATCGCCGCGAGGAACAGGTTCAGATAGCCGAAGAAGCGGCGGCGCCGCTCGTCGTGCTCCATGTACCCGACCGAGTACAGGTGGATCAGCGAGCCGACGCCGGTGATCAGCAGCACGAACGTGATCGACAGCTGATCGAGGCGGAAGGCGACGTCCGCCTGGAAGCCCTCGACCGGGATCCAGCTGTACAGGTGCTGGGTGAGGGTCCGGCTCTCGGCGTCCTTGCCCAGCAGGTCGGCGAAGAGGATCACGCCGAAGACGAAGGAGACGAAGGACAGGAGCGTGCCGATCCACTGGCCGACGGCGTCGAGACGCCGGCCGCCGCACAACAGGAGGGCCGCTCCGAGCAATGGCGCCGCGATCAGCAGCGCAATCAGGTTCTCCACGATTCTTCCGACCCCTTAGAGCTTCATCAGGCTGGCGTCGTCGACCGAGGCCGAGTGGCGGGAACGGAACAGCGACACGATGATCGCGAGCCCGACGACGACCTCCGCGGCGGCGACGACCATCGTGAAGAAGGCGATGATCTGGCCGTCGAGATTGCCGTGCATCCGTGAGAAGGCCACGAGCGTGAGGTTGCACGCGTTGAGCATGAGCTCGATGCACATGAAGACGACGATCGCGTTGCGCCTGATCAGCACGCCGGTGGCGCCGATCGTGAACAACAGGGCGGCGAGGTAGAGGTAGTTGACCGGGTTCACTTCGACGCCTCCTCGGGCCGCTTGAAGGTCGACGGCTCGATAGCGGTCCGCTCCAGCCGTTCCTCCGCGCGCTGTTCCAGGGCCCGCAGGTCGTTCAGCGCCTCGGTGGACACGTCACGGATCTGGCCGCGCTCGCGCAGCGTCTTGCTGACGGTGAGGTCGGACGGGGTGCCGTCGGGCAGGAGGCCCGCGATGTCGACCGCGTTGTGACGGGCGTACACGCCCGGGGCCGGCAGCGGCGGGACGTGCTTGCCTTCGCGGACGCGCTCCTCGGACATCTCGCGCTGGGTCTTGGCACGCTCGGTGCGCTCGCGGTGCGTGAGCACCATGGCGCCGATCGCGGCCGTGATCAGCAGGGCGCCGGTGATCTCGAAGGCGAAGACGTACTTGGTGAAGATGAGGGTGGCCAGGCCCTCCACGTTGCCGTTCGCGTTCGCCTGGGCGAGACCGTTGAACTCCGTGATCGAGGCGTTGCCGATACCACCGATCAGCAGGGTGCCGAAGCCCAGGCCACAGAGAAGGGCCAGCCAGCGCTGGCCCTTGATGGTCTCCTTCAGGGAGTCAGCGGCCGTGACGCCGACGAGCATCACCACGAACAGGAACAGCATCATGATCGCGCCGGTGTAGACGACGATCTGCACGATGCCCAGGAAGTAGGCGCCGTTGGCGAGGTAGAAGACCGCCAGGATGATCATGGTCCCGGCGAGACAGAGCGCGCTGTGCACGGCCTTCTTCATGAAGACGGTGCACAGGGCGCCGATCACGGCGACGGTGCCGAGGACCCAGAACTGGAAGGCCTCTCCGGTGGAGGTGGAGTAGGCGGCGAGTTGCCCGGTCATCGGCCGATCACCTTCCCGGACGCCGGTTCGTCCTCACCGAAGGTCGAGTCCGCCTCCTGCGGGACCTCGCCCTTGGAGAGCGCGACCTGCTGGGTCGTGCCCGGCGCGGCCTCCGTCACCAGACCCCGGTAGTAGTCCTGCTCGTCCGTGCCCGGGTAGATGGCATGGGGGCTGTCGACCATGCCGTCCTCGAGACCGGCGAGCAGCTGCTCCTTGGTGTAGATGAGGTTGGCGCGGCTGGAGTCCGCGAGCTCGAACTCGTTGGTCATCGTGAGCGCACGCGTGGGGCACGCCTCGATGCACAGGCCGCACAGGATGCAGCGGGCGTAGTTGATCTGGTACACGCGGCCGTACCGCTCGCCCGGCGAGTAGCGCTCCTCGTCGGTGTTGTCGGCGCCCTCCACATAGATGGCGTCGGCGGGGCAGGCCCAGGCGCACAGCTCGCAGCCGACGCACTTCTCCAGGCCGTCCGGATGGCGGTTGAGCTGGTGCCGTCCGTGGAAGCGCGGAGCGGTGGTCTTCTGCTGCTCCGGGTACTGCTCGGTCAGCCGCTTCTTGAACATGGCCTTGAAGGTCACGCCGAAGCCGGCCACGGGGTTCTGGAAACCGGGCTTGGTCTCCTTGGGCTCCTCAGCCATCGGACGCCTCCTTTCCATCCAGAGATCCGTCACTCTGAGTATCGAGCCCACCACTGACAATCAGCTCCCGCTCACGGCGCGGGCGACGTCGAGGCACTGGCGGAAGTTCCTGTCCGGGCAGTGGCGGCACGGGGAATCCGCCCGCCATCGCGTCGAAGCCGGCGGGTTCCTCCGCGGTCTGCTCGGCCGTCTTCGCCCGGTCGCGGAACATGTCCACGACGAAGGAGAGCAGGAGCAGCGCGAGGACGCCGCCGCCGACGTAGAGGGCGATGTCGGCGAAGTCGTAGTTCTCGTTGCGCAGGGTCCGCACGGTCGCGACGAGCATCAACCAGACCACGGAGACCGGGATGAGGACCTTCCAGCCGAGCTTCATCAGCTGGTCGTAGCGGACGCGGGGCAGCGTGCCGCGCAGCCAGATGAAGAAGAACAGCAGCAACTGGACCTTGATCACGAACCAGAGCAGCGGCCACCAGCCGTGGTTCGCGCCCTCCCAGAAGGTGCTGACCGGATACGGGGCCCGCCAGCCGCCCAGGAAGAGCGTCACGGACACCGCCGAGACCGTCACCATGTTCACGTACTCGGCGAGCATGAACATCGCGAACTTGATCGACGAGTACTCGGTGTTGAAGCCGCCGACCAGGTCGCCCTCGGACTCCGGCATGTCGAAGGGGGCGCGGTTGGTCTCGCCGACCATCGTCACGATGTAGATCAGGAAGGAGACCGGCAGCAGCACGATGTACCAGCGGTCCTGCTGCGCCTCGACGATCGCCGAGGTCGACATCGACCCGGAGTAGAGGAACACCGAGGCGAAGGCCGCGCCCATCGCGATCTCGTACGAGATCATCTGCGCGCAGGAACGCAGGCCACCCAGCAGCGGGTAGGTGGATCCGGAACTCCAACCCGCAAGGACGATGCCGTAGATGCCGACCGAGGCGACCGCGAGGATGTAGAGCATCGCGATCGGCAGGTCGGTGAGCTGCATCGTGGTGCGCTGGCCGAAGATCGAGATCTCGTTGCCGGCCGGGCCGAAGGGGATCACCGCGATCGCCATGAAGGCCGGGATGGCCGCGACGATCGGCGCGAGCACGTAGACGACCTTGTCCGCGCGTTTGACGATGACGTCTTCCTTGAGCATCAGCTTGATGCCGTCGGCGAGCGACTGGAGCATGCCCCAGGGGCCGTGCCGGTTGGGGCCGATGCGCAGCTGCATCCACGCGACGACCTTGCGCTCCCAGACGATGGAGAACAGCACGGTCACCATCAGGAAGGCGAAGCAGAACACCGCCTTGATGACGACCAGCCACCAGGGGTCGCGGCCGAACATCGACAGGTCTTCAGCGGCGAGGAAAGGGCTCATGCCTCCACCTCCTCGGGGGCCTCGGACGCGAGGGTCGCCGGGCCGATGCGGACGAGTGAGCCGGGCAGCGCCCCGGTGTCGGAGGCGACGCCGGCGCCCACGGAGTTCAGCGGGAGCCACACGACCCGGTCGGGCATCTCCGTGATCTGCAGGGGCAGTTCGGCGACTCCGGCGGGGCCGGTCACGGCGAGGACGTCGCCTTCCTTCACGCCGGCCTCGGCGGCCGTGGCGGCCGACACCCGCGCGTGGGCGGCGTGCCGGGTGCCGGCGAGCGCTTCGTCGCCCTGCTGGAGAAGACCCTGGTCGAGCAGCAGCCGGTGCCCGGCGAGGACCGCCTCACCGGCGGCCGGCCGCGGCAACTGGGCGGCGACCGTCAGGGGTTCGGTGGCCCTGGGTCCGTCCCAGGCGCCGAGCCGGTCGATCTCCGCGCGCGTGGTGCGCAGATCCGGCAGGCCCAGGTGTACGTCCATGGCGTCGGCCAGCATCTGCAGCACGCGCGCGTCGGTCGGGGCCAGGCGGCGGGTCATCTGGTCGGGCTTGAGCGCGGCCTCGAAGAAGCGCACCCTGCCCTCCCAGTTGAGGAAGGTGCCGGCCTTCTCGGCGACCGCCGCGACCGGCAGGACCACATCGGCGAGCTCGGTGACCTCGCCGGGCCGCAGCTCCAGCGACACCACGAAGCCGACCTCGCCGAGCGCCTCACGCGCGCGTGCCGGGTCGGGCAGGTCGGCGACCTCGACGCCCGCGACCAGCAGGGCCTGGAGTTCACCGGTCGCGGCGGCCTCGACGATCTGGCCGGTGTCGCGGCCGTAGCGATGCGGGAGTTCGGCGACTCCCCAGACGGCGGCGACCTCCTCACGCGCGCGCGGGTCGGTCGCGGGACGTCCGCCCGGCAGCAGCGACGGCAGCGCGCCCACCTCCACGGCAGCGCGCTCCCCCGCCCGGCGCGGGATCCACACCAGCTGGGCACCGGTCGCGGACGCGGCCCGTACGGCGGCGGTGAGTCCGCCCGCCACGCCGGCCAGCCGCTCGCCGACGACGATCACCGCTCCCTCGGTGCGCAGCGCCTCGGACGCCTTCGCTCCGGCCTCGTCCAGGCCGACCCCGCCGGCGAGCGCGTCCAGCCACTCGGTCTCGGTGCCGGGGGCGGCGGGCAGCAGGGTGCCGCCGGCCTTCTCCAGTCCGCGCGTGGCGTGCGTGGCGAGCGAGAAGACCTTCTGGCCGTGCTTGCGCCAGGCCTTGCGCAGCCGCAGGAA
This sequence comes from Streptomyces sp. NPDC055013, assembly GCF_053608645.1. Classification (NCBI taxonomy): domain Bacteria; kingdom Bacillati; phylum Actinomycetota; class Actinomycetes; order Kitasatosporales; family Streptomycetaceae; genus Streptomyces; species Streptomyces sp. NPDC055013. The sequence continues at coordinate 103,962 of NZ_JBSGVW010000013.1, read as the reverse complement.
GATGCCGGGCGCCTCCTCCTCGGCCTCGAACCCGGCCAGCAGGACGGCCGGCGCCTTCTCCACGGCGGTGTAGGTGACACCCGTACCGTCGAGGTCGCGGCCGTGACCTGCGACCCGCGCGGCGAGGAAGTCGGCCTCCTCGCTGCTGTGCAAGCGCGCGCGGAAGTCGATGTCGTTGGTGTCGAGCGCCACGCGCGCGAACTTGCTGTACGCGTAGGCGTCCTCGACGGTGAGACGGCCGCCGGTCAGCACGCCGGTCCGGCCGCGTGAGGCGAGCAGCCCCTGGGCCGCGATCTGCAGCGCCTCCGGCCAGGAAGCCGGCTCGAGGTCACCCTCGGCGTTGCGCACCAGAGGCGTCTGGAGCCGGTCGCGCTGCTGCGCGTACCGGAACCCGAACCGCCCCTTGTCGCAGATCCACTCCTCGTTGACCTCGGGGTCGTTGGCGGCCAGCCGCCGCATGACCTTGCCGCGCCGGTGGTCGGTGCGGGTGGCGCAGCCACTGGAGCAGTGCTCGCAGACGCTCGGCGAGGACACCAGGTCGAAGGGGCGGGAGCGGAATCGGTACGCCGCCGAGGTCAGCGCGCCGACCGGGCAGATCTGAATGGTGTTGCCGGAGAAGTACGACTCGAAGGGGTCGCCCTCACCGGTGCCGACCTGCTGGAGCGCGCCCCGCTCGATCAGCTCGATCATCGGGTCGCCCGCGACCTGGTTGGAGAACCGGGTGCAGCGGGCGCACAGCACGCACCGCTCGCGGTCGAGCAGCACCTGCGTGGAGATCGGCACGGGCTTCTCGTACGTCCGCTTCCGGCCCTCGAAGCGGGACTCGGCGTGTCCGTGCGACATGGCCTGGTTCTGCAGCGGGCACTCGCCGCCCTTGTCGCAGACCGGGCAGTCCAGCGGGTGATTGATGAGCAGGAGCTCCATCACACCCTTCTGGGCCTTCTCGGCGGCCTGCGAGGTCAGGTGCGTCTTCACGACCATGCCGTCCGTGCACGTGATCGTGCAGGACGCCATCGGCTTGCGCTGGCCCTCGACCTCGACGATGCACTGGCGGCAGGCGCCGGCCGGGTCGAGCAGGGGATGGTCGCAGAAGCGGGGGATCTCGATGCCGAGCTGCTCGGCGGCCCGGATGACCAGGGTGCCCTTCGGCACGCTGATCTCGGCGCCGTCGATCGTCAGCGACACGAGATCTTCCGGCGGGACCGCCGCCTCTCCCCCTCCGGAGGGAGCGCTGGTGGTCACAGTCATGCGTTCACCTCCGTGCGGTGGTCGGCCCAGGCCGTCGACTTGGCCGGGTCGAAGGGGCAGCCGCGGCCCGTGATGTGCTGCTCGTACTCCTCACGGAAGTACTTCAGCGAGGAGAAGATCGGCGAGGCGGCACCGTCGCCGAGGGCGCAGAAGGACTTGCCGTTGATGTTGTCGGCGATGTCGTTCAGCTTGTCGAGGTCGGACATGACGCCCTTGCCGGCCTCGATGTCACGCAGCAACTGCACGAGCCAGTAGGTGCCTTCGCGGCAGGGCGTGCACTTGCCGCAGGACTCGTGGGCGTAGAACTCGGTCCAGCGGGTGACGGCGCGTACGACGCAGGTCGTCTCGTCGAAGCACTGAAGCGCCTTCGTGCCGAGCATGGAGCCCGCGGCGCCCACTCCCTCGTAGTCAAGGGGGACGTCGAGGTGCTCGTCGGTGAACATCGGCGTCGAGGAGCCGCCCGGGGTCCAGAACTTCAGGCGATGCCCGGGCCGCATCCCGCCGCTCATCTCCAGCAGCTGGCGGAGCGTGATGCCGAGCGGGGCCTCGTACTGGCCGGGATTGGTGACATGGCCGCTGAGCGAGTAGAGCGTGAAGCCCGGGGACTTCTCGCTGCCCATCGACCTGAACCAGTCCTTGCCCCGATGCACGATCGCGGGAACTGACGCAATCGACTCGACGTTATTCACAACAGTCGGGCAGGCGTAGAGACCTGCCACCGCAGGGAAGGGGGGACGGAGCCGCGGTTGACCACGGCGGCCTTCGAGCGAGTCGAGCAGTGCGGTCTCCTCACCGCAGATGTACGCGCCCGCGCCCGCGTGCACGGTGAGTTCGAGATCGAGGCCGCTGCCGAGGATGTTCTCTCCGAGGTAGCCGGCCGCGTAGGCCTCGCTCACGGCCGAGTGCAACCGCCGCAGCACAGGGACGACTTCACCGCGCAGATAGATGAAGGCATGCGACGACCTGATGGCATAACACGCGATGATCATGCCCTCGATGAGGCTATGCGGGTTCGCGAAGAGGAGCGGAATGTCCTTGCAGGTTCCGGGCTCCGATTCGTCGGCGTTGACAACTAGATAGTGCGGTTTTCCATCGCCCTGGGGGATGAACTGCCATTTCATTCCCGTCGGGAATCCCGCGCCGCCGCGCCCGCGCAGACCGGAGTCCTTGACGTACGCGATCAGGTCGTCCGGCGTCATGGCGAGCGCCTTGCGAAGACCCTCGTACCCTTCGTGCCTTCGGTAGACGTCCAGCGTCCAGGACCTGTCCTCGTCCCAGAAGGCCGACAGCACGGGTGCGAGCAGCTTCTCGGGGCTGTTTTCCTTCAGCTCGGGTGCCAATGTCATCACTCCCCCTCCTCGGCGACAGGCCCTGCCGGGTGGGCCGGGTCGGACGCGGACGAATCCTGCGGCGCGTCGTGCGAGCTGAGGTGTTCAGCCGGCGACGGTTCGTGCACTGCCCTGTCCTGCGGCCCCTCGTGCGGGCCGCCGTTCCGCGGATGGACCACGCGCGCGGGTGCGGCCTCTCCCCTGGCCAGGCGGAGGCCCACCAGCGACGCCGGTCCCGCACTGCCGCTCTCCTCGACGGCCCCGGGCCGCTCGTCGGGGAAGCCGGCCAGGATCCGCGCGGTCTCCTTGAAGGTGCACAGCCGAGCACCACGCGTGGGCTCGACGGGCCGTCCCGCCCGGAGGTCGTCGACCAGGCTCTTGGCGCTGGCGGGGTTCTGGTTGTCGAAGAACTCCCAGTTGACCATCACGACCGGCGCGAAGTCGCAGGCCGCGTTGCACTCGATGTGCTCCAGCGTGACCTTGCCGTCGTCGGTGGTCTCGCCGTTGCCGACGCCCAGGTGCTCCTGGAGCTCCTCGAAGATCGCGTCACCGCCCATCACCGCACACAAGGTGTTGGTGCACACGCCCACCTGGTAGTCGCCGGAGGGCTTGCGGCGGTACATCGTGTAGAAGGTGGCGACCGCGGTCACCTCGGCCGTGGTCAGGCCGAGCACGTCCGCACAGAACTGCATCCCGGTGCGGGTGACGTGGCCCTCCTCCGACTGCACGAGGTGCAGCAACGGCAGGAGGGCGGACCGGGAGTCCGGGTAGCGGGCGATGATCTCGCGCGCGTCGGTCTCGAGCCGGGCTCGAACGTCGTCCGGGTAGCCGGGCGCGGGCAGTTCGGGCATGCCCAGGCTGACGCCCCGCTCCGAAGAAGAGGTGGTCACCGGTCGACGCCTCCCATCACGGGGTCGATGGACGCGACAGCGACGATGACGTCGGCGACCTGGCCGCCCTCGCACATCGCCGCCATGGCCTGCAGGTTGGTGAAGGACGGGTCACGGAAGTGGACCCGGAAGGGGCGGGTGCCGCCGTCGGAGACGACATGCACCCCGAGCTCGCCCTTGGGCGACTCGACGGCCGCGTACGCCTGTCCCGGCGGGACGCGGAAGCCTTCGGTGACCAGCTTGAAGTGGTGGATCAGGGCCTCCATGGAGGTGCCCATGATCTTCTTGATGTGGTCGAGGGAGTTGCCGAGCCCGTCGGGTCCCAGGGCGAGCTGGGCGGGCCAGGCGATCTTCTTGTCGGCGACCATGACGGGGCCGGGCTGGAGCCGGTCCAGGCACTGCTCGACGATCCCGAGCGACTGGCGCATCTCTTCCAGGCGGATCAGGAAACGCCCGTAGGAGTCGCAGGTGTCGGCGGTCGGGATCTCGAAGTCGTACGTCTCGTAGTCGCAGTACGGCTGCGACTTGCGCAGGTCGTGCGGCAGGCCGGTGGAGCGCAGGATCGGGCCGGTGGCGCCGAGGGCCATGCAGCCGGCCAGGTCGAGATAGCCGATGTCCTGCATGCGGGCCTTGAAGATGGGGTTCCCGGTGGCGAGCTTGTCGTACTCCGGGAGGTTCTTCTTCATCTTCTTCACGAACTCGCGGATGTGGTCCACCGCGCCGGGCGGCAGGTCCTGGGCGAGTCCGCCGGGGCGGATGTACGCGTGGTTCATCCGCAGGCCCGTGATGAGCTCGTAGATGTCGAGAATCATTTCACGATCACGGAATCCGTAGATCATGATCGTGGTGGCGCCGAGCTCCATGCCTCCGGTGGCGATGCACACCAGGTGGGAGGAGAGCCGGTTCAGCTCCATCAGGAGCACCCGGATGATCTTGGCGCGTTCGGTGATCTGGTCCTCGATGCCGAGGAGCTTCTCGACGGCGAGACAGTAGGCCGTCTCGTTGAAGAAGGACGTCAGGTAGTCCATGCGCGTCACGAACGTGGTGCCCTGCGTCCAGGTCCGGTACTCGAGGTTCTTCTCGATGCCGGTGTGGAGATAGCCGATGCCGCAGCGGGCCTCGGTGACCGTCTCGCCGTCGATCTCCAGGATCAGGCGGAGCACCCCGTGGGTGGAGGGGTGCTGCGGGCCCATGTTGAGGACGATGCGCTCGTCGTCGGCGCGGGCCGCGGCCTGGACGACCTCGTCCCAGTCGCCACCGGTGACCGTATATACGGTGCCCTCGGTGGTCTCACGGGCGGATGCTGACTGCGTGCTCACGAGTACGACCTCCGCTGGTCCGGAGCCGGGATCTGGGCGCCCTTGTACTCGACGGGGATGCCGCCGAGGGGGTAGTCCTTGCGCTGCGGGTGGCCCTGCCAGTCGTCCGGCATCATGATCCGCGTCAGGGCGGGGTGACCGTCGAAGACGATCCCGAAGAAGTCGTACGTCTCGCGCTCGTGCCAGTCGTTCGTCGGATACACGGAGACGAGCGACGGGATGTGCGGGTCGCTGTCGGGGGCGCTGACTTCGAGGCGGATCAGCCGGTTGTGGGTGATCGAGCGCAGGTGGTAGACGGCGTGCAGCTCGCGGCCGGTGTCGCCGAGGTAGTGGACGCCGCTCACGCCGGTGCACAGTTCGAAGCGCAGGGCCGGGTCGTCGCGCAGGGTGCGGGCGACGCGGACCAGGTGCTCGCGTTCGATGTGGAAGGTGAGTTCGCCGCGGTCGACGATCGTCTTCTCGATGGCGTTGTCGGGGAGGAGTCCCTGTTCCTCCAGTGCGCCCTCGAGTTCGTCGGCGACCTCGTCGAACCAGCCTCCGTAGGGGCGGCTCGCCGGCCCCGGGAGCCGGACCGAGCGGACGAGACCGCCGTAGCCGGATGTGTCGCCGCCGCTGTTGGCGCCGAACATGCCGCGCTGGACGCGGATCTCCTCGCCGCCCTGGCCGCGCTGGCCGGGGAGGTTGGAGGCGGAGAGGTCCTTCTCGGGGTTGACCCCGTTCGACCCGTTCGCGCCGTTGGTGCCGTTCGCGTCGCTCACCGCAGCAGCCCCTTCATCTCGATCGTGGGCAGGGCCTTGAGCGCCGCCTCCTCCGCCTCGCGGGCCGCTTCCTCGGCGTTCACGCCGAGCTTGGAGGTCTGGATCTTCTGGTGGAGCTTGAGGATGGCGTCCATCAACATCTCGGGCCGCGGCGGGCAGCCGGGGAGATAGATGTCGACCGGGACGATGTGGTCGACGCCCTGGACGATCGCGTAGTTGTTGAACATGCCGCCCGAGGAGGCGCAGACCCCCATGGAGATCACCCACTTGGGGTTCGGCATCTGGTCATAGACCTGCCTGAGCACCGGCGCCATCTTCTGGCTGACCCGGCCGGCGACGATCATCAGGTCGGCCTGGCGCGGCGAGCCGCGGAAGACCTCCATGCCGAAGCGCGCCAGGTCGTAGCGGCCGGCGCCGGTGGTCATCATCTCGATGGCACAGCAGGCGAGGCCGAAGGTGGCCGGGAAGACGGACGATTTACGCACCCAGCCCGCGGCCTGCTCGACGGTGGTCAGCAGGAATCCGCTCGGCAGCTTTTCTTCGAGTCCCATGTCGTTAAAGGCCCCTCAGTCCCATTCCAGGCCGCCGCGCCGCCATACGTACGCGTACGCGACGAAGACGGTGAGCACGAAGAGCAGCATCTCCACGAGCCCGAAAATCCCCAGGGAGTCGAAGGTGACGGCCCAGGGGTAGAGGAAGACGATCTCGATATCGAAGATGATGAAGAGCATCGCCGTCAGGTAGTACTTGATCGGGAAGCGCCCGCCGCCGGCCGGCGTGGGGGTCGGCTCGATTCCGCACTCGTAGGCCTCGAGCTTGGCCCGGTTGTACCGCTTCGGACCGATCAGCGTGGCCATGACCACGGAGAAGATCGCAAAGCCTGCCCCGAGGGCTCCCAGTACGAGGATGGGCGCATAGGCGTTCACCGCTCCTCGCTCCTCTCAGTCGGCACTGACTGCTGGCGGTTGCACTGGGCTCACATCCGCCTCACCGGTCCCACAAGCCCCGCTCGTCCCGGCGAAGATCGAGAACATGTGAAGCAGGTCACAAGCCCAACTGCCTCGCATCCTATGCCTGCCGCTCTGTGATCTGCGACACGGGGTATTACACAAGCTTTGTGATCTCCACCACCTGACGAAGGATCATGAAGCCGGATGAGCGGTGATCTTCGCACGAGAAGCGTCCGAGTGATCACCAGAGGTGACATTTTCGCTCATCACCGCAGCTCGGAAGGGTCGTCTCAATATCAAGAGACTTCTCTTGCATGCAAATTGGTGATGGACGGGATGTCTTGATAGGGGAGCGCGTTCACACTTCAGAGGGAGCCGCGGAGGGGGATGTGGACGCGTGCACGCGTTCACGAGCGTCGGCGGGCGCGATCCGGGCACAGGACGCGCACGAGGCTGTGACCGTTGCGTGACCTCTGCCACATGATGAGAGAGCCCTGAGAACCGGGCTTGGCCACCGGTCTCAACAAGTGGTAAGCGATGGGCAATTCGGACTTAATGATGAAAGACCGTGATCACGGGCTGAGTGATACGCGTCCGCAATGTCCGTTACGGCGTCAATAAAGGGCGTCACGCCGGGAATTTGGGGCCGCCATTGAGTAACTGTGGCGCAGCACACGTTTCTTGTAGGTATGGAGGAGCCCCTGATACCGGTTGTTCTCATGTCCCACACCGCTCACATACGCAGCCACCGGAAGCCCCGCCGCAGCGCGACGACGACCATCGCAATGCGCGCCGGAGTTACCGGTGGCGTCCTCAGCATGGCAGCGGCTGGCGCTGCGGCTACGGCGAACGCCGCCGAGCCGGTGACGCAGACCATCGAACTGCCCGCCCTCACGGGCGACCTGGCGAACCAGCTCGCCCAGTCCGCGGACGCCACTCAGCTGGCGGCGGCGAACTACGAGCTCGACGCCGAGCGTGACGCGGCCGCGGCCGCGGCGGCCAAGGAAGCCAAGAAGGACCTCGCGGAGGCCAAGAAGAAGGCCGAGGCGAAGAAGAAGGCCGAGGAGGCCCGCCGGGCCGCCGCAGAGGCCGCCGCGTCGCGCAGCGCCGAGCGGACCACCCTGTCCGCCTCCGCTTCCACGAGCACCGACGTGTCCGCTCCCGCCAGCGGCAGCGTCGGGACGGTCGTCTCCTTCCTCAAGGCCCAGCTGGGCGACGCGTATGTCATGGGCGCCACCGGCCCCAGCGCGTGGGACTGCTCCAGCCTGGTCCAGGCCGCGTTCAAGCAGGTCGGCGTCGACCTGCCGCGGGTCTCGCAGGACCAGTCGATGGTCGGCACCGACGTGTCGCTGTCCAACCTGCAGGTCGGCGACATCCTGTACTGGGGCGGCAAGGGCTCCGCGTACCACGTGGGCGTCTACATCGGGGACGGCCAGTACCTGGATGCGGCCAACCCGTCCAAGGGCGTCGTCATCCAGGACCTGTCCGGGTACCCGGCGTCGGGTGCGGTGCGCGTCCTCTGAGTCGCGTCCGAGTCGCATCCGGCTCGCAGAGATCAACGTAAGGGCCGCAGCCGCTCGGGGGCAGCGGCCCTTGCGCCTCATCCGAGGTCGAAGGTGTTGGGCAGACCCAGCCTGTAGCGCACCTCGTCGACCCGTTTCAGCGGCTCCAGCTCCGGGGGCCGGTAGAGCCCCCAGGTCCGGCAGCGTTCGGCGTCCGAATCGTCCGCTTTCAGGAGGGCGTTGACGGCGAGGCGGGCCGATTCGTTGGCGCCCTCCATCGACGCCAGGTCGACGTCGGTGCGGACGTAGTCGCCCGCGAGGAAGAAGTTCGGGACCTTTGTGCGGGCCGTGGGGCGGTTGTAGAGGGTTCCCGTGGGGTGGATGAGGAGCTGTTCGCGGTTCTGCGGGTTCGGGCCGCCCAGGCCGGTCACCGCCGGGTCCATGAACCAGCCCAGGCGGTCCTCGTCCCGGAGCGTGGTCTTGCCCGCGTCGTTGAGGCCGTCCTTGAGCTGAGCCCAGAGTTCGGCGACGACCTCCTCCTTGGTGCACTCCTTGGCCGTCTTGCCGTACAGGATGCCCGGCTTGTCCCACTCCGAGATGATCGCGGAGAGGCAGTCGTGGGCGCGCCCGTCGCCGTAGTCGCGGGAGAAGTCCCGGCCGGCCCAGAACTGCGCCTGGCCGACGCCGGTGACGGCCCACGGTGAGTCGAGGCAGTTGATGTGGCCGTGCACGACGGGGGTGGGCGTGCGCAGGTAGAACATCACGCCGGTCATCCAGTCCGTCTGCAGCGCGTCGCACCGGGCGAGCTGGGGGTCGGCCGCGCGCAGGGCCGGGCCCCACGTCCCGCGGGCGTGCTCGACGGGCAGGGCGGAGATGTAGTGGTCGGCGGTGACGGTGCGTTCGTCGCCGCCATCGCGGGCCGAGACGCGGACGCCGGTCACCCGGCCGCCGTCGTAGTGGACCTCGCGCACCTGGGTGCCGAGGGCGAAGCCGACGCCCAGGGAGCGCAGGTGGGTCTCCCAGGGGTCGATCCAGGCCTCGCTGGTGGGTGCGTTGAGGACGCGGTCGATGTCGGCGTCGCCGTCCATGCCGCGGCCGAGCAGGCCCCACAGGAGCAGGGCCTCGATGATGACGCGGCCGACGGTTCGGGTGGACGCCACCTCCGCGCGCGTGGCGACGAGGTTGCGGGTCTGGCCGATGCCGAGGAGCGTCCGGTACTCCTCGCTCATCTCCTCGGCGCGGATGAAGTCCCACCACGCGACCTTCTCCCACACCTCCTCGCGGCGGGCGTCGCAACTGGTGAGGTGAACCAGAAGGCGGTCGGCGAAGTAGGCCACCTCGTGGGCGGGGAGGCGGGTGCCGAGGTCCAGGACCGACAGGAGCTGGTCGCGGATCCAGCCGAGGGTGAGGTCACCGGGGCGGGGCGGGGTGGTGCCGCGGCGAAGCGGGAAGTGCAGGTCGGGGCGGCCGTCGGCGCGGGCGAACAGGGCCTCGGTGCCGCTGACGAGGTTGTCGTGGACGCCGTGCGCGTTGCCGGGGACGGGGATGCGGCGCATGGTGTCCGGTAGGTTCCGGTAAAAGCCCGGGAAGAAGCGGAAACCGTGCTCGGCGGGGAGGTCCGCGCGGCCGCCGGTCGCCGTGCCCGGGACGGGCATCGAGCGGGCCTTGCCGCCGAGGGTGTCGTAGTACTCGTAGACGGTGACGGCGTAGCCGCGTTCGGCGAGTTCGTGGGCGGCGCTCAGGCCGGAGACTCCGCCGCCCAGGACGGCGACGCGTCCACCGGAAGCGGCGTTCGCGGTTCCGGCGGGCCATAAGGCGAGGGCGCCGGCCACTCCCCCGGCACCGGCCAGAAAGCGTCTGCGGGTGTGGCCGGATCGTGTGTGACCTGTCTGCTCCTGGGGCTCCTGCGTGTGTTCTGTTGTCATGAATCCCGGAGGGTAGGGAGGGTCCGCGGAGGCCGGAAGCCTGATTCCCGGCCGACCACAGCATTCTCACAACCCGTGACAGCACAAGGACAGAAGCCCGGAAAGGGAGAAAAGCGATGCCCAGCGTTTTTGTGCAAGGCAGGCCCGTCGACTCGTATCCGCCGCTCGCGCCCGAGGCCCGGCAGGGGGCGGTGCGCAGGATCACCGAGATGGGTGAGGAGGTGTTGCACAAGCCGTGCCGGGACGTGACCGAGTTCGGGCCGGATCTCGCCGCGCTCATCGACGACATGTTCCTGACGATGTACATCGCCGACGGGGCCGGCCTGGCGGCGAACCAAGTCGGTGTCGATCTGCGGCTGTTCGTGTACGACTGCCCGGACGACGACGGGGTCCGGCACGTCGGGCACATCGTCAACCCGGTGCTGGAACCGCTCGACGCGGCGCACAGGAGGCTCCTCGACGCCGGCGAGGGGTGTCTGTCGGTGCCGGGCGCGGTGATGGACGTACCGCGTCCGGACCGGGCCGTGGTGCGCGGCCTCGACAGGGACGGCGAGCCGGTCGCGATCGAGGGCACGGGCTACTTCGCCCGTTGCCTCGCGCACGAGACCGATCACTGCAACGGGCAGATCTATGTGGACCGGCTCTCCAAGCGGGAGCGGAACGAGGCGCTGCGGCAGGTGGCGGACCGGCGGGACGAGGTGTTCGCGCGCCGGGCCGCCAACATCGAGGCCCTCAGCAGGACCTAGGAGCTCAGGCCTTCGGTGCCACCTTGCTGAGGCCGTTGATGATGCGGTCCATCGCGTCGCCGCCGGTCGGGTCCGTGAGGTTCGCGAGCAGCTTCAGCGTGAACTTCATCAGCATGGGGTGCGTCAGGCCGCGCTGGGCCGCGATCTTCATGACCTTCGGATTGCCGATGAGCTTCACGAAGGCGCGGCCCAGTGTGTAGTAGCCGCCGTAGGTGTCCTTCAGGACACGCGGATAGCGCTGGAGGGCCATTTCACGCCCCGCGGGGGTCGAGCGGGCGTGGGCCTGGACGATGACGTCGGCGGCGATCTGGCCGGACTCCATGGCGTAGGCGATGCCCTCGCCGTTGAAGGGGTTCACCAGGCCGCCGGCGTCGCCGACCAGGAGCAGGCCCTTGGTGTAGTGCGGTTGGCGGTTGAAGGCCATCGGGAGGGCGGCGCCGCGGATGGGGCCGGTCATGTTGTCCGGGGTGTAGCCCCAGTCCTCCGGCATGGAGGCGCACCAGGCCTTCAGGACCTCGCGCCAGTCCAGTTCCTTGAAGGAGTCGGAGGTGTTGAGCACGCCCAGACCGACGTTCGACGTGCCGTCGCCCATGCCGAAGATCCAGCCGTAGCCGGGCAGGAGGCGGTCCTCGCCGGGGCCGCGGCGGTCCCACAGCTCCAGCCAGGACTCCAGGTAGTCGTCTTCGTGGCGGGGGCTTTCGAAGTACGTCCGTACGGCCACGCCCATCGGGCGGTCCTCGCGGCGGTGCAGGCCCATCGCCAGCGACAGGCGCGTGGAGTTGCCGTCGGCGGCGACGACCAGCGGCGCGTGGAAGGTGACTTCGCGCTTCTCCTCGCCGAGCTTGGCGTGGACGCCCGTGATGCGGCCGGTGCGGTCGTCGATGATCGGGGCGCCGACGTTGCAGCGCTCGTAGAGACGGGCGCCGGCCTTCTGGGCCTGGCGGGCGAGTTGCTCGTCGAAGTCGTCGCGCTTGCGGACGAGGCCGTAGTCGGGGAAGGAGGCGAGATCGGGCCAGTCCAGCTGGAGGCGCACGCCGCCGCCGATGATCCTCAGGCCCTTGTTGCGCAGCCAGCCCGCTTCCTCGGAGATGTCGATGCCCATGGCCACGAGCTGTTTGGTCGCGCGTGGGGTCAGGCCGTCACCGCAGACCTTCTCCCTCGGGAACTGGGTCTTCTCCAGCAGCAGGACGTCGAGGCCGGACTTGGCCAGGTGGTACGCCGTCGCAGAGCCGGCCGGCCCCGCGCCCACGACGATCACATCGGCGGTGTTCTCGGAGAAGGGCGAGGAGTGGGGCTCGGGCACGACGGTCACGGCGGGATCTCCCCAAGTTCGAAATCTGTGTGCCGACCGGCACTGGACATGGGCAGTCTATTCAGCAGCATTGATCACCCGGCTGAAGGGCTGCCTCCGTGAACCGAGCTCTCCCTGTCGCACAGCTCCGTGTCCCCACGGACGAGGACGCCGTCGCCTGGCACCGGATCTTCGCCCACCCGGATGTCATGGAGTTCCACGGGGGACGGGCCGCGGAGCTGTCCGTCTACGAGGAGCTCACCGCCCGCCAGCGCCGGCACGACGCCGAGCGCGGGTACTGCCTGTGGACCGTCCTCGACGAGAACGATCAGGTCATCGGCTTCACCGGCGCCCAGCCGTGGGAGCGGGAGTGGGGTCCCAGGGGCGAGATCGAGATCGGCTGGCGGCTCGGGCGGGAGCACTGGGGCAAGGGGTACGTCAGCGCGGCCGCGCAGCAGACGCTGGACCGGGTGCGGGCGGCCGGGGTGCCGGGCGTGGTGGCGATGGTCGACGCCCGCAACGAGCGGTCGATCGCGGTGACGCGGCGACTGGGGATGCGGCTCGCCGAGGTGTTCGCCACGCCGGACGCGCGGCAGAAGGGGCACTGCTACCGGCTCGATCTGTGACACCGGAACTTGTGCCACCGGAACTTGTGACACCGGAACTGCGTAGCCCGATTCCGGATCAATCACCCTGAGTAATTGACTGTTACAGAAAGGTACTTGGCGCTTCCGGACGGTACCCCGGGAGGGTTACCCTTCCAGTACCGCTGGGGGTGACATCTGTGCGCATAACACCCAAAACGCCCGAGGTGCGAGTACCGAAACTCGTCGGACTGATGGCCATGGACGCGCGCGAGGAAGCGAAGTCGCACGGCCTTCTCCTCAACGCACCGGACCGGCCGGACTTCCACCTGGTCGTCGTCGACTACGTCGTTCGCCAGTACCCCCAGCCCGGTGCCGAGGTGCCGCGGGAGTCGATGGTCTACGTCTGGTTCGACTTCGGCGAGGGTGAGGGCGGCGGAGGCGTACGCGAGCCACGCATCCCACGGCCGCCCGGTGGCGGCCTGCAGCGCGAGCTGGACGAGCCCGGGGATCCGTACCCCGTCGTCAGCTCTGCCTGAAGTCGTCAGCTCTGCCTGAAGTCGTCAGCTCTGCTTGAAGCCCCGGTGCAGGGTCACGATCCCGCCCGTCAGGTTCCGCCAGGCGACCTTCGACCAGCCGGCCTTGCGCAGCCGCTCGGCGAGGGCGGGCTGGTCGGGCCAGGCGCGGATGGACTCGGCGAGGTAGACGTAGGCGTCGGGGTTCGAGGACACCGTGCGCGCGACCGGGGGCAGGGCGCGCATCAGGTACTCGGTGTAGACGGTGCGCAGGGGCGCCCAGGTCGGGTGCGAGAACTCGCAGATCACGACCCTGCCTCCGGGCCGCGTCACCCGGTACATCTCGCGCAGGGCGGTGTCGAAGTCCTGGACGTTGCGCAGCCCGAAGGAGATCGTCACGGCGTCGAAGGTGTCGTCCTTGAACGGCAGCTTCGTCGCGTCGCCCGCCGTGAAGGGAAGCCAGGTGTGCTTGCGCTTGCCGACCTGGAGCATCCCGAGGGAGAAGTCGCAGGGGACGACGTACGCGCCGGTCTGCGCGAACGGCAGCGAGGAGGTGGCCGTACCGGCGGCCAGGTCCAGGATCTTCTGCGCCGGGCGGGCGTCGACGGCCTTGGCGACCTCCTTGCGCCATCTGCGGTCCTGGCCGAGCGACAGCACGTCGTTGGTCAGGTCGTACCGTTCCGCCACGTTGTCGAACATCGAAGCGACTTCGTGCGGCTGCTTGTCCAGGGATGCGCGGGTCACGGGCCCATTGTGGCAGTACGGCCGCACGCACTCCGTGGCAGTACCGCCTCAGGGGAGCAGCTTCGGCTTCTTCTTCCCGGCCACGTCCTCCACCCAGCCGCACAGCAGCACGAACACCGCGATCAGGATCCAGCCGATGCCGAACATGAACCACTGGCTCTCCAGCGGCAGGTACCTCTCGAACGCGGGCACGTTCCAGAACCGGTCGATCAGCGGGACGGCGAGGATCAGGGCGATCTCGTGCCAGAGATAGATCGTCACGGCACGGGCGTTGAAGACCGTGACGAGGCGGTCGAGGGGGCGGACGCGGGTCAGCCGGGCGAAGTCGATGCGGAAGTACTCCTTCGCGTACATCAGCAGCGTCACATAGCCCGCCGACCAGAACGCCTGGGCGAGCGGGATGTCGTCCAGGTCGTACGAGCCCGTCTCGGCCTGGTGCGTGAAGGCGTACCAGCCGCCGTACGCGATCGCCGCGAGCGAGAGGCCGGCGACGGCGAGCGGCTTGAGGCGGCGCAGGACGCCGTCGCGGTGCGCGAAGCCGAGGATCCAGCAGAAGAGGAACGTGGCGAGGTCGGTGAGGGCGCTGCCGAACCGGTTGTCCGGGGGCTCCCACAGGAAGTGGACGACGAGGATCGGTGCCAGGGACAGGAGCAGGACGAGCACCGGGGCCAGGCGGAAGACGCGCAGCAGGAGCGGCGAGAGCAGGACGAACCAGAGGTACGTCCGCAGGTACCAGAGGATCTCCCAGGCCTGCTCGGCCCACGCGTTGCCCGGCGGGTCGCCGAGCGGGACGATCCAGTAGACGATCTGCCAGCCCGGCATCCAGTCGTGGATCAGCATCGCCACGACCACGAAGACGCCCCAGAACCAGAAGGGCGGCAGGAGTCGCCGCATCCGGCCGCGGACCACCTTGAGCGCCGGGCGCTCCAGTGACTTCGCCATCAGGGTGCCGGCCAGGGCGAACATGACTCCCATCGAGGGGAAGACCATGCCCGCCCAGGCCCAGCCGAAGGTGTGATAGGTGACGACGCGGACGAGGGCGACGGCTCGGAGGGTGTCGAAGTAGCGGTCCCTGGCCGGGGGCTTGGGCCGCGGATCCGGGCCTGTGTCCCCGGCGTCCGTGGCAGCGGCAACCGGCGCGTCGAGCGCCCCTCTCCTGTGCGCCCCCACCTCAGCTCACCCCCGCCGGAGTTCCGACCTCGCCGGTGCGCTTCAGTTTCTGCCAGCGCAGGCGGCCGCCCGTCATGGCGGTGATGCAGGAGTGGATGAGGACCAGGTACATCATCTGCCGGTAGGCGAGTTGCTGGAGGGGCATCATCAGCAGGTAGCGGTACTTCTCGCGGTCCAGGCGGAAGGCGTACGCGGCGCAGACCAGCTGCACGGCGAGCACCGCCAGCCAGGCCAGCAGGGCCGCCTTGAAGTCGACGAAGATCATCGAGTAGACGGTGAAGACGTCGATGAGCGGCGCGAAGACCGGCGTGACGATCTGGAAGATGACCACAAGAGGCATGCCGACCCGGCCGAAGCGACCCGAAGGACCCTTGTCCGTCAGGGACTTGCGGTGCTTCCACAGCGCCTGCATGGTGCCGTAGGACCAGCGGTAGCGCTGCGACCACAGCTGCTTCAGGGAGCCCGGCGCCTCGGTCCACGCGCGTGCGTGCTCCTCGTAGACGACCCGTCGGCCCGCGCGGTGCATGGCGATGGTGATGTCCGTGTCCTCGGCGAGCGTGTCCTCGCTCATGCCGCCGACCTCCAGCACCGCCTCCCGCCGGAAGGCGCCGATCGCGCCGGGGATGGTGGGCATGCAGCGCAGCAGGTCGTACATACGGCGGTCGAGGTTGAAGCCCATCACGTACTCGATGTGCTGCCAGGCGCCGATGACGGTGTTGCGGTTGCCGACCTTGGCGTTGCCGGCGACCGCGCCGACCTCGGGGTCGGCGAAGGGCTGCACCAGCCGGCGTACGGTGTCCGGCTCGAAGACCGTGTCACCGTCCATCATCACGACGATGTCGTGACTGGCGCTGCGCACACCGTTGTTCAGCGCCGCCGGCTTGCCCGCGTTCTCCTGGCGGATGACGCGGACGTTGGTCATGCCGAGTTCGCGGGCCGCGTTCCGGGCGATCTCGGAGGTGCCGTCCGTCGAGCCGTCGTCCACCACGATGATCTCGATCGGATGGGTGCTCCTCGCCAGCGACCCCAGGGTGTTGGCGATGCACTCCTTCTCGTTGTACGCCGGGACGATCACGCTCACCGGCCGATGGACAGCAGGCCCCCAGCTGAACCGGCGTCTGTTGCGCTGCCGGTAGTGGCGGCGGGCGAGGATCAGCATCAAGCCGAACCGGCCCATGACGGCGACGCCGACGACGAGGAGGCCGACCGACAGCACCGGCACCGTCCATTCGGCGACGGCCACGGCCCCGATCAGGGCCTTGCCCTCGTACAGCGTCGTGCCGGTGGCCTCGCGGTGGGCGGCCTGGAGGCTCGAAGCCCCCGCACCGGCCTGCCCGTCCGGCCCCTGCAGGGCCGCCTGACCATCCATCTGCTGCCTACCGGTCTGAGCGCCACCCGCCTGGACACCACCGGCCGCCGCCTGCCGGCCGCTCGCCGACTCCTCCTCCTGAACGGCGCCGCTGATCGTCGTGAAGGTGTAGCCCTTCGCCTTCATCTTCTCGATGTACGTCGGCAGCGCCTTGATCGTCTGTGACCGCTCGCCGCCCGCGTCGTGGAACAGGACGGACGCGCCCTCCTCGTCGTCCGGCGTCGCCCACTTGATGATCTTCGAGACGCCGGGTCGCTTCCAGTCGTCGCTGTCGGTGTCGACGAAGACGCTGGTGTAGCCCTGCTCGCCGAGCTTCTTGTAGACGGGCCAGCTGTAGTTGTCGATGGCGTCCGTCTCCGAGGAGTACGGCGCCCGGAACAGCGTGGTCGTGATGCCGACCGCGCCCGCGAGGGCCAGCTGGGTCTGCTGCATCTCGCGGTTGACGCGGGCGTCGCTCTGGTAGGAGAGGTCGACGTGGGTGAAGGTGTGGATGCCCACCTCGTTGCCCTGCTCGACCATGTCCGCGACGATCCCCGGGTAGCGCGAGACCATTGAGCCGACCAGGAAGAACGTCGCGGGGATGTCGTACTTCTTCAGGATCGCCAGCACTTGGGGCGTCCAGGTGGGGTTCGGACCGTCGTCGAAGGTGAGCGCGATCGTCTTGTCCGGGACGGAGACGGTGGTGGCCTGACCGCCCCGGAAGGTGAGGATCGGCCCGCCGTCGAGGACCTTGTCGGGGACCTTGCTGGAGCTGGCCCCGGTGCGCACGCGCTGGTCGCCGCCGACCTCGGCGCGCAGATAGCCGTCGAGCAGCATGACGCTGGTCAGCGCGAGCAGGAGCAGTCCGGCGAGGATGACGCGCGGTTTCTGCAGCGCCGCGGCCCTGCCCGCGGCCCGCTGGATCCGGGTGGGGGCGCGGCGGCGGCCGCGTGAGGGAGTCGTCGTAGTCATGGGTGTGGGTGCGTTCCGGTCAGTCGGCGGCGGCCGGGGAGGCGGACACGGTCGGGGCGGCGCTGGGCGGTTCGCCGGTCGCGGTGCCCGTCGGGGGCGTACCGGAGGGCTTCGCGGGCGGGGTGCCGGTCCCGCCCTGCGGCTGGCCGCCGCCGGGACCGGAGTTCGGGGCACCGGCAGGGCCGCCGCCCCCGAAGGGCAGCAGCTGGGACGGCGTGAGTGAGGTGCCGACGTCCATGAAGGCCATGCCCAGGACGACCGCGTACCCGAGGCAGCCGACGCCGACCAGGAGGCCGAGGCGACGCAGCAGCCTGGAGCGACGTCCGGAGTTGTCAACGAACACGGGCCCGTCGGCGGACCCGTTGCCGCGTTTGCGGCGGCGACCGCGGGCGTCACCGCGCCGGGGGACGTCCGCGCGGTTTTCGATGGCAGGCTCGGAATGCATTCCCCGGAGATTACGGAGGCTTTATGTGCCGCAAACTCGCTCTCCATGTGAGGCACATATGAGAAACGCCGTGACCTGTACGTTCCCTGAGAGTTTTCGGCAACGGCCCCGCGGGGATGAGAGATTTCCAGCATGCAAACGTACTCAGGGAAAACGGCGGCCGGACTCACCTGCCTGCTCGCGCTGACCGCGGGGTGCTCCGCGGGCTCCGGCGGTACGGCGGACGCGGCGCCGCCGAACCCCCGGCGGGCCGGCACCTCGTCCTCCGCAACGGCCTCCCCCGCGGCCTCCGGAACGGCCGCCGCGAGCACGTCGTACGCCCCCTACGTGAGCGCCACCGAAGCCTCCGAGAACGACTCCGCCGGCTCCCCGGCGACGTACAACCTGGCTTTCGTCATCTCGGACGGCAGCAACTGCACCCCGAAATGGAACGGCACCACCGCCATTTCCGACTCGGCCGTCAAGTCCCGTATCTCGAAACTCAAACAGAACGGCGCCACCGTCCGGGTCTCCTTCGGCGGCGCCTCCGGCAAGGAAATGGCGGCGAGTTGCGACAGCGCGTCCGAGCTGGCGGCGGCGTACGGGAAGGCACTGGACGCGGCGGGTGCCACCCGGGCCGACTTCGACATCGAGGGCGACGAGCTGACCGACTCGGACTCGGTGGACCTTCGTTCGGAGGCGATCGCCCTGCTGCAGCAGGAGCGCGGCGACCTCCGCGTGTCCTTCACGCTGCCCGTGATGCCTTCCGGCCTCGACGACGACAGCGTGGCGCTGCTGGAGTCGGCCAACCAGCACGACGTACAGGTCTCCACCGTCAACCTCATGACGATGAACTACGGCGAGTCGTACACCGGCGACATGGGCGCCTACGCCCTCACCTCCGCCAAGGCCGCCCACACACAGCTCAAGGAGCTCTTCGGCACGTCCGACGCGACCGCCTGGCGGGCCATGGCGCTCACCTCGATGCTCGGCGTCAACGACGTCGACAACGAGATGTTCACGCTCGACGACGCGGCCCAGGTGCGGAAGTTCGCCGAGGAGAAGGGGATCGGGTGGGTGTCGATGTGGGCGACGTTCCGGGACCGGCAGTGTGCCGACGGGTCGGCCACGGATGACGCGCTGACGAACTGCAGCGGCGTCGACCAGGACGACGGGGCGTTCGCGGCGGCGTTCGCGGGCTGATCAGCGTCGTCGGTGCACCAGGCGCCCCGCGCAGACCGTCGCGATGCAGGCGCCGGTCTCGTCGAGTACGGCGAGGTCGGCGCGGCCGGTCTGCCTGATGGCGGTCGGCTGGACGCGCGGGAGGACCACGACGTCGTTCCGCTCGGCCGCGGCCCGCAGTTCGGGAGAGTCGACGTATTCCTCCAGGACCGCCACCGCGCCGAGTTTCAGCACCGCGTGGACACACTCACGTGGCGACGGGGCGTCCGGGAGCGGACCTTCGTGGATGCGCGCGGGGCCGAGGGTGCCGGGCCATTTGCGGACCCGGGCACCCGGGAACCTCCCGCGCAGTTCCTCGAACGTCCCCACAGCGCCGATCCGGTCCCGCCCCACCACGACGGCACCGCCCACGATCGGCTCCGAGTCCCAGCTGATCCGGACCTCGTCGGCTGTATGAATGGTCTCCAACTTGCCCTCGGATCAGCTCAGTTGGACGCGAGGATCTTCAGCTCGGGATGCGCCGTGCCGCCCGCGATCGCCGTGGACGAGATGTGCGAGGCAACCCGCTCGTCGACGGGGTCGTTCGCCGGGTCGTCGTGCACGACGAGGTGCTCGTACGTGGTCGCCCGCTGGGCCGGAACCCGCCCCGACTTGCGGATCAGGTCGATGATCTCCATCCGGTTGGAGCGGTGCTTGGCACCGGCGGAGGAGACGACGTTCTCCTCCAGCATGATCGAGCCCAGGTCGTCGGCGCCGTAGTGCAGCGACAGCTGGCCGACCTCCTTGCCGGTGGTCAGCCAGGAGCCCTGGATGTGGGCGATGTTGTCCATGAACAGCCGCCCGATGGCGATCATCCGCAGGTACTCGAAGATCGTGGCCTGCGTACGGCCCTTCAGGTGGTTGTTCTCGGGCTGGTAGGTGTACGGGATGAAGGCCCGGAAGCCGCCCGTGCGGTCCTGGACGTCACGGATCATCCGCAGGTGCTCGATGCGCTCGGCGTTCGTCTCGCCCGTGCCCATCAGCATGGTCGACGTGGACTCGACGCCCAGCCGGTGCGCGGCCTCCATGATCTCCAGCCAGCGCTCACCGCTCTCCTTCAGCGGGGCGATGGCCTTGCGCGGCCGCGCGGGCAGCAGCTCGGCACCGGCGCCGGCGAAGGAGTCGAGGCCGGCCTCGTGGATGCGGGTGATGGCCTCTTCGATGCTCACCTTGGAGATCCGGGCCATGTGCTCGACCTCGCTCGCCCCCAGGCTGTGGATGACGAGCTGCGGGAACTCCTTCTTGATGGCCGCGAAGTGCTTCTCGTAGTACTCCACGCCGTAGTCCGGGTGGTGACCGCCCTGGAACATGATCTGCGTACCGCCGAGTTCGACGGTCTCGGCGCAGCGCCGCAGAATGTCGTCGAGATCGCGGGTCCAGCCCTTGGCCTTGTCCTTGGGAGCCGCGTAGAAGGCGCAGAACTTGCACGCCGTGACGCACACGTTCGTGTAGTTGATGTTGCGCTCGATGATGTACGTCGCGATGTGCTCGGTCCCCGCGTACCTGCGGCGGCGTACGGCGTCGGCGGCGGCGCCCAGCGCGTGCAGCGGGGCGTCGCGGTAGAGGTCGAGCGCCTCCTCTGGGGTGATCCGCCCGCCCGCTGCGGCACGGTCGAGCACAGACTGGAGGTCGGCCTTCTCGGTCACCTGGGCGTCCCTTTCGTCAAGCAGTTGGGCGGACCGAACCAGCGTACGCCAGGCGTTTGGGGCGAAGGACGTCAGGCCGTCCCGGGCTCGACCGCGCCCTCGTCAG
This sequence comes from Streptomyces sp. NPDC055013, assembly GCF_053608645.1. Classification (NCBI taxonomy): domain Bacteria; kingdom Bacillati; phylum Actinomycetota; class Actinomycetes; order Kitasatosporales; family Streptomycetaceae; genus Streptomyces; species Streptomyces sp. NPDC055013. Next base: position 83,275 of record NZ_JBSGVW010000013.1, on the reverse strand, counting down.
GCCGCGTACGCCCCGATCAGCAGTCCCACGAGCGCCCCGCCGAGCAGGAACGGCCCGAACGGGATCGCCGTCCTGCGCCCGGCCCGCCGCAGGACGACCAGCGCACCGCCGTACAGAGCACCGAACAGGAACCCGGCGAAGGTGCCGAGCATGACCGTCGGCCAGCCGTACCACCCCAGCACCGCCCCCACTCCGAGCGCGAGCTTCACATCGCCGAAGCCCATGCCACCGGGGTTGATGAGCCACAGCACGAAGTAGCCGGCGCCGAGCGCGAGGGCGGCCCACAGGGCGGTCGGCCAGTCGCCGGCGTGCTCGGGGACGAGGGCGACCAGGCCGAGCAGCAGCAGCGCGGCGGCCGCGAGCGGCAGGGTCAGGACGTCGGGCAGCCGCCGCACCCTCAGGTCGACGGCCGTGAGCAGCACGCCGACGGGCGCCAGCAGCAGCCAGACGCCCAGCTCGGGCCGGGTGTCGGTGGCGGCGGCGAGGGCGGCGCAGACGAGGGCGGTGACGGTGGCCATGAGGGCCGTACCGGGCCCGTACGACGGAGCGTCGGTGCACTCGCGGCACCGAGCCCACCCGATCCAGCCCCCGATCGGGTGCCCGCCCGGGCACCGCTCCCGCCACTCCTGCTCCTCCGTGACGGAGAAGCGGTGGGCGGGCCGGGGCAGCAGCGTGCCCGCCGCGGCACCCCAGAGTGCGGCCACGACGACCAGGACGAGCGTGCTCACCCCCACGTGTTCAGCCCTGCTCGACCTTCGACAGCCGCGCCTCGGGCTTGCCCTCCGCGTCGCTCTCCGAGCGGAACACCAGATCGTCGCCCGCCGGGGAGATCCGGACGGTGTGCGGTGCCGGGTTGCAGCCGCCGTGGTTGGTCTTCCTGCCCACGGACGTGACGACGAGCTCCTTCGCCGTCACCTTCTTCAGGGTCAGTACGTCGTTGCAGACGAGGCCGAGCAGGTCCGTCTGCCGGAGTGTGCCCAACTCCTCGCCCACGTCGGCCTTGTGCACGGTGAGCCGGTAGGTCCCCGACGGCAGGGCGCCGTCCAGGGCGGTGGCCTGGCCCTCCCAGGTGCCGAGATAGCGGGCGGGCACGGAGCCCTCGCCTTTGGTGGGGGCGCTCTTGCCCGGCGAGGCGGACGAGGCGGCGTCGGAACCCGCGTTGTAGTCCTGGTCGCCGCCCGGCAACAGGTCGAACACGACCACGGAGCCCACCGTCACCGCGGCCAACGCCCCCGCCACCGCGAGCGCGACGGTGCAGCTCAGCCTCCGGCCACGGCCGCCCTCCCCCGGCGCCGAGGCCGCCGCGACGGAGAGGGAGAGCTTGCCGGGGCGGCTGTCGGAGGCCGGGGTCGCGTCCTGCGGTGGGGCATCGCGAGGCTCGGGGACGGCGGCGGGCGGCATGGACACGCCCGCTCCCGCCGGCCCCGGCATGACCGGCGGCGGCCCGAACTCCCCCACCGTCGCCTGCCGGCTGAAGCCCACCGGCCCCGACGCGACGTCGTCTCCCGGCCGGCCGGTCTCTCCCGGCTCCCCCGCCTCCAGGTTCAGCAGCCGCACGGCACTCCGGCTGACCTGCTCGACCAGCCCGCCCGGCAGCCATCCGCCCGTCACCAGACGGGCCGCCCCGTCCGGAGCCAGTCGCCGGGCCACCTCACCCGGCGTGGGCCGGGCACCCGGCTCCTTCGCCAGACAGGCCTCCACCAGCTCCCGCACCTCGCCGTCCAGCGGGCCGAGTTCGGGCTCCTCGTGCACGACCTTGTAGAGCAGCGCCGCCGACGAGTCCCCGGCGAACGGGGGTGCCCCGGTCGCCGCGTACGCCACTACCGCGCCCAGCGAGAAGACGTCCGCCGCCCCCGTGGCGCCCTTGCCCACGATCTGTTCGGGCGACATGTATCCGGGGGAACCGATCGAGACGCCGGTGGACGTCAGCGACGCCGTGCCGTCCATGGCCCTCGCGATGCCGAAGTCGATCAGCAGGGGGCCGTCCAGTGTCAGCAGGACGTTCGACGGCTTCACGTCCCGGTGCACCAGCCCCAGTTCGTGCACGGCCGCCAACGCCTCGGCCAGCCCGGCCCCCAGCGCCCGTACCGAATGCGCGGGCAGCGCGCCCGAGTCCGCGACCGCGGCCGACAGCGACGGACCCGCCGCATAGGCCGTGGCCACCCACGGCACCGCCGCCTGCGGATCCGCGTCCAGCACGGGAGCCGTCCACGCACCGCCCACCCGCCGCGCCGCGTCCACCTCCCGGCGGAAGCGGGCACGGAACTCCTCGTCCAGCGCGAAGTGCGGATGCACGATCTTGACAGCGACCGTACGGCCGCCCGTGCTGCGGCCGAGATACACCCTCCCCATGCCACCGGAGCCGAGCCGGCCGAGCAGCCGGTACGGCCCGACGGCCGTGGGCTCGTCAACTCCGAGCGGCTGCATCGGCGTCCACCCCTCCCCCGTACGGCCCATTGCGCCCTTGGAACTTCCAGCAGATTAATGCGCGCGGACCCTGCCTCTTACGGCTGAAGCAGATCCACCTTCACATCCGCCGCGAAGCCCGTCGTCGGTCCCACCCGCCGTGCGAACTCCGCGACCGCCTCCAGCTGCGGGCCGCCGAATCGGAAGTCGAGGGTCGTGAAGTACCGCTCCAGGACCTGCTCGTCGAAGGCCTCCCAGCGGGCCGCCTGCTCGGCGACCTTGCCGACCTCGTCCAGGGAGAGGTTGCGGGAGGACAGGAATGCCTCGTGGACCTGGCGGGTGATGGCCGGCTCGCGCTCCAGATAGTCCCGGCGCGCCGCCCAGACCGCGAAGACGAAGGGCAGGCCGGTCCACTCCTTCCAGAGCGTGCCGAGGTCGTGCACCTCGAGGCCGTAGCGCGGGCCGTCGAGGAGGTTGGCCCGCAGCGCCGCGTCTCCGATGAGTACGGCCGCCTCCGCCTCCTGCATCATCAGGCTGAGGTCGGGCGGGCACGTGTAGTAGGCGGGCTGCACGCCGTAGCGCTCGGCGAGCAGCAGCTGGGCCAGCCGGACCGAGGTGCGCGATGTCGAGCCGAGGGCGACCCGGGCGCCGTCCAGCCGGTCCAGCGGGACCTGCGAGACGATCACGCAGGACATCACCGGGCCGTCGCAGCCGACCGCGATGTCGGGGAAGGCGACCAGGTCGTCGGCGTTGCGCAGGAACTCCACGAGGGTGATCGGCCCGATGTCGAGGTCGCCCCGCACCAGCTGCTCGCTGAGCTTCTCGGGAGTGTCCTTGGTCAGCTCGAAGTCGAGGAGCGTGCCCGTTCTCGCAAGCCCCCAGTACAGGGGCAGGCAGTTCAGGAACTGAATGTGGCCTACGCGCGGCCTGGTGCGAGAATTGTCCACATCGCGAGACTAGACCCCATGGGGTAGCGTGCACCCTTCAGGGTGGCGACTCCCCGATGACACTCAGATCACCGACGCCCCCGTCAACCCCGACACGTGAGTTCAAACGTCCGGGTGACGTGATCTTGACCTCTATTGCTTTCGGCTGCCTGCGTGCTAGGCTCGCCGCAAGTTGCAGTTTGGTTTCCCTTGCAGTACAGAGCCTGCGGAGCATGTGACCGCGGGCTCTCGTCGTTTTCAGACGTATGCAGTTGTGCGGCATTTTGTTTTCACACTTGCAGGGTTCTGGAGCAGGGCAACCCTTTGGGCCCAAGGAGGGCTTATGGCTACCGGAACCGTGAAGTGGTTCAACGCCGAAAAGGGCTTTGGCTTCATCGCCCAGGAAGGCGGCGGCCCCGACGTCTTCGTTCACTACTCCGCGATCAATGCGAGCGGCTTCCGTTCGCTGGAGGAGAACCAGCAGGTCTCCTTCGACGTGACCCAGGGCCCGAAGGGCCCGCAGGCGGAGAACGTCACCCCCGTCTGATCAGTTCGATCAGTCTGATCATTCGGTCTCGGAGCCTGGTGCTTTGATCCGGAACAGATAGCAGTACCCAAGGAGCCCCGTGCCGCAAGGCAGCGGGGCTCCTGCCTTTTCCGCCCCGGCCGGAGGCTAGATGTGCTGCATGACCAGCACGAACGTCGTCCCGGGGGCGAGCGCCTCGTACGAGTGGGGCACATCCCCGCGATAGGACATGTAGTCGCCGGGCTCCAGCTCGGCCTCGTCCCCCCGCGGCCCCGCCTTCACCCGCCCCGTGCTCACGATCAGGTGCTCCACCGACCCCGGAATGTGCGGCTCCGACTCCCGGGCCGGGCCGGGTTCCGCGCGCAGGTGATAGATGTCCCGGCGAGCGCCGGGCGGACTGGCGGAGAGCAGCGTCGCCACGTAGTCCGCCCGCTCGGAGGCGACCGTGGGCCCCTCCCCCGCCCGGATCACCTGGACCGCCGGCGACGGCGGCTCCACCAGCACGCTGAACGGCACACCGAGCGCGACCCCCAGCGCCCACAGCGTCTCCACGCTGGGATTCCCCCCACCGGTCTCCAGCTGGGAGAGCGTGGACTTCGCGATACCTGCCCGCTTGGCCAGCTCGGACAGGGACAGCCCGGCCCGGGTGCGCTCGCGCCGCAGCGAGGCGGCGATCCACGTCAGGGGCTCGCTCATCGGTTCACTTCCTGTCGTTCGCTGCACCGGTCCACTCGTTCGCCTTGACGAACGGTTGCCCGTTTGTTCATTCTGGAAAACATGCGTTCGCTACTCCGAACACCGATGATGTCACCTCTTCCGGCGCCCGTGATGACAGCCCTGGTGCGCGACAGCGCCCTCATCTGGCTGGCCGGCGGTGTCGTGGGCGTCTCCTTCGGCGCGATCTCGGTGGCCGGCGGGCTGCCGGTGTGGGTGCCGGTGGTGATGTCACTGGTCGTCTACGCGGGCTCGGCCCAGTTCAGCGCGGTCGGCGTGCTGCTGGCCGGGGGCGGGCCGTTCGCCGCGGCGGCCACCGGGCTGTTCCTCAACACCCGCACGGCCGCCTTCAGCCTGGCCGTGGCGGACGTCCTCGGCCGGGGCCGCCTCGCCCGCCTCCTCGGCGCCCACCTCGTCAGCGACGAGACGGTGGCCTTCACCCTCGCCCAGCCGGATCCCGTACGGCGCCGGGCGGCGTTCTGGGTGAACGGCCTCGGCCTGTTCGTCGCCTGGAACATCGGTGTCCTCGCCGGCGCGCTCGCCGGAACCGCACTGGGCGACACGGCGACATACGGCCTGGACGCCGCCTTCCCCGCCGTACTGGTCGCACTGGTCCTGCCCACCCTGCGCAAGGACTCCGCCGTACGCCGTGCCGCGCTCCTCGGCGCCGCCCTCGCCCTGGCCGCGGTACCGGTCGTCCCGGCGGGGGTGCCGGTGCTGCTGGCGCTGGCGGGACTCGTCGTGTACCGCTCATCCGGCAGGAAGGAAGGCGCGTCATGACCGGCACGACGGGAACGGTCGCCATGATCCTGGCACTGGCGGTGGGGACGTACGCCTTCCGGCTGGTCGGCCCGGCGCTGCACGGGCGGGTCGCGCTCCCCGCGCGGGTCCAGGAGCTGCTGGCCGCGGGTGCGATGGTGCTGCTCGTGGCGCTGCTGGCGACGGGGACGCTGACGGAGGGCGACGGCTTCGCGGGGTGGGCGCGACCGGCCGGGGTGCTGGTGGGCGGCGTGCTGGCGTGGCGGCGGGCGCCGTTCCCGGTGGTGGTGCTGGGGGCGGCGGTGGCCACCGCGGTGCTGCGGGCGGCGGGGGTGCCATGAGCAGGCGCCGTGGGAGAATCGCCGGGTGAACAACGGGGACGAGAACAACCACGGGGAAGACGGCGGTGCGGCCGCCGACAACAAACTGGCGATGGGCCTTTCGCTCGGCCTCTCGTTCGGCACGAGCATCGGCATCGTGCTCGGCCTGACCGTCTTCGACAACCTCGGGCTCGGGCTGGCCCTGGGGATGGGGTTGGGCATCTCCGTCGGCGCAGCGATCGGCGGTGGCCGGATGCGAACGGGGCAGGCGCAGGACGGAGCCGAGTAACAGTCGCGTTCGCTAGGGTCCCGGCCCATGACCGACTCCGACTTCCTGACGACCACGCGCACCTTCTACGACGCCATCGCCGAGGACTACGCGGACCTGTTCCGGGACGAGCTCGCGGGCAGACCCTTGGAGCGGGCGCTGCTGGGGGTGTTCGCCGAACTCGTCGAGGAGGACGGGCCGGTGGCCGATCTGGGCTGCGGGCCGGGCCGGACCACCGCCCGCCTCGCCTCACTGGGGCTGCCGGTGTTCGGGCTCGATCTGTCGGAGTCGATGCTGGCGATCGCGCGCCGCGAGAACCCGGGGCTGCGGTTCGAGCAGGGTTCGATGCTGGAGCTGGCGCTGCCGGACGGCGCTCTGGCCGGTGCGCTGTCCTTCTACTCCTCCATCCACACACCTGTGGACCGGCTCCCGGACCTCTTCGCCGAGTTCCACCGTGTGCTGGCGCCCGGCGCGCCCCTGCTCGTCGCGTTCCAGGCCGGTGACGAACACCGGCACCACGACCGGCCCTTCGGGCACCCTGTCTCGCTCACCTTCCAGCGTCGCCGCCCGGAGGACATGGCCGGCCTGCTGACGGCGGCCGGGTTCGCCCTCGTCTCCCGGACGGTCCGCGAAGCCGACCCGACGCTGGACGAGACGTCCCCGCAGGCGTTCCTGATCGCCCGCAAGCCCGGGCGCTAGAGGCTCCCGGCGATGTCCCGTGCCGCGATGTACCCGAACGTCATCGCCGGGCCGATCGTCGAGCCCGCGCCGGCGTAGCTGTGCCCCATGACGGCCGAGCTCGCGTTGCCGGCGGCGTACAGCCCCCGGATCACCGAGCCGTCCTCCCGCAGCACGCGGGCGCGGGTGTCGGTGAGGAGGCCGCCCTTGGTGCCGAGGTCGCCGGGGACGATGCGGAAGGCGTGGAACGGGGGCAGCCAGAGGGGCGCGAGGCAGGAGTTGGGCAGGACGGACGGGTCCGTGTAGTAGTGGTCGTAGGCGCTGGCGCCCCGCTTGAAGTCGGGGTCCCTGCCCTGCCTGGCCTGCGAGTTGAAGCGGTCGACCGTGGTCCGCAGGGCCGCCGCCGGGACGCCGATCGAGCGTGCGAGCGCGTCCAGGGTCCAGGCCTTGTGCGCGGCGCCCGAGCCGTACCAGTCGGCAGGCAGGGGCAGGGCCGGGAGGACGTCCTTGAAGAGGTACCGGTTCCGGTAGTTCTGGTCGACGATCAGCCAGGCCGGGATGGCCGGGCTCGTGTCGTGGACGTCGTACATCCTGTGGACGACGTCGCTGTAGGGGGCGGCCTCGTTGACGAAGCGGGCGCCGCCGGCGTTGATCAACAGGCCGCCGGGAAGGGTGCGCTCGGCAAGGCAGAAGTACGGCTGGCCGGGGAGCGGGATCGCCGGGCCCCACCAGGCGTCGTCCATGAGGCCGAGGGCGGCGCCGAGCCGGTGTCCGGCCCGGATGCCGTCGCCGGTGTTCTCCTTCGCGCCCACCGTCCAGTCCGTGCCGATGGGCTGCCGCTGGTAGTGCTCGCGCATCGCCGCGTTGTGCTCGAAACCGCCCGAGCCGACGATCACGCCACGGCGGGCCCGGACCAGGCCGGGGGCACCGTCCCGGGTGACGACCGCGCCGCTCACGGCGCCGTTCTCGACGTACAGGTCGGTGAGGGGGGTACCGAGCCAGACCGGGACCCCTGCCGACCGCAGTCCCAGGCGCAGGCCGGCCGCCAGCGACTGTCCCATGGTGAGCGGCTTCTCACCTCTCAGCGCCGCGGCCGTACCGCGCGCGAGACAGGCCGCGGCCACGGCCGCGCCCTTGACGTTCACCGCCGCCAGCGCCAGCCACTTGTAGTCGGCGCTGAAGACGACCATGCCGGGGGGCACGTCCATGTACGGCGGGTTCAGCCGCGCCAGCTCGGGGCCCAGGAGGTTGCCGTCGAGCTGGTCGGGCTCGATGGAGCGGCCGTTCGGGAGGCCGCCGGGCAGCTCGGGGTAGTAGTCGGCGTACCCCTCCATCCAGCGGAATCGCAGCGGACTGTTGGCCATGACGAAGGACAGCATCGCCGGGCCGTGTGCGAGAAAGGCCCGCTGCCGTTCGACGGGGACGTCCGGCCCGACGACGGCGGCCAGGTACTCGGCCGCCTTCGCCGACGTGTCCGGCACACCGGCCGCGAGGATCACCGAGTTGTTCGGAATCCAGATCCCGGCCCCGGACCGCGCGGCGGACCCTCCGAAAGTGGGCGCCTTCTCCACCACCACACAACTCAGCCCCTGCTTGGCGGCAGTCAGCGCGGCGGTCATGCCGGCGGCTCCGGAGCCGATGACGACGACGTCGTAGGTGCCCAGGAGGGGCAGGTCGGCGGCGTGAGCGGCGGGCTGGGCCACGGCGCCGGCCCCGAGGGCCGTGCCTGCGGCACCGGCGGCACCGGCGGCCAGTACGTGTCTTCGCGAAGGGTGCACGCTGCTGGTCATGGAAGCCGCTCCCGCCCTGGACGCCGCGTTTCTGAGGGTGTGTCAGAAATGCGAATGTGGCGCGGAAGCCCTGTGAAGTCAAGGGCGCTGCAGGAGCGTTGAAACGGCCGTACGGTCGCGCCTTGTGGGTCGGCACCCGCTCCCTCCCCCGCCATGGTCCGGACTCCGGCGAGGGTGTGGAGCGGGTTGCCGCCCGGGCCCTGCGAGGATCGTCGCCGATCGGGCAACACCCAGTCAATCCTTGGGATTTGTGGCTGCACCCAAGCATTAACTTAGAGGTCATGACCCTCGATGACCTGCGTGTGTTCGTGGCCGTATGCCGTGCCGGGAGTCTCAGCTCGGTGGCCCGGGAGCTGGGGTGCACCCAGTCGGCGGTGAGCCAGCATGTGAAGCGGCTGGAGCGGGAGACCGGGGTCGCGTTGCTGGAGCGGCAGCCCCGGGGGGTCGTGCCGACGCAGGCCGGCCGGGTGCTGGAGGCGGCCGCCGCCGAGGGGATATCGGGGCTGGACCTCGCCGTACGGCAACTACGCGATCTCGTCGACGGCGAGAGCGGGTACGTGCGGGTGGCGACAGGCGCGACGACCGTACGGCACTTCATGGCGGAGGCGGTTGTCGCGTACCGGCGGCGGCATCCTCGGGTCAACCTGGAGTTCCGCACGGTCAGTTCGGGCCGGGGCAGCTTCGACGCGCTGGCCGACGGCACACTCGACCTGGCCTGGATCACCCTCGGGCCGCAGGTGCGCGGGATCGAGCAGCGGCCGGTGGTGGAGCTGCCGTGGGTACTGGCGGTGCGGTCCGACGATCCGCTCGCGGCGCGGCCGTACGTCGATGTCGGCGCCGACCTGCGTGACGTACGACTGATCCGGCTGCCGCCCAACTCCGCCTCGGCGGCCCATCTGGACGCCGCCTGCGGCGAGCTGGGCGTCCGGTTCGCGCACGACACGAGCGTGGCCGACTGGGACACCGCGCTGCTGCTGGCCGAGCTCGGGGTCGGACGGGCGGTCCTGCCCGCGCTGCCGGGGCTGTCGGTCCCCGGCGAGGGTGAGCTGCGCCTGATTCCGCTCCCCGGCCTGCGTCCCCTGCCCGTGGGCTGGGCCGTGCGCCGCTGGGACTCGCTCAGCCCGCCGGCCCGGGCCTTCGCGGATCTGGTGGAGTCCCACCGCCGGGCCGCCCGGGCCTGACGGGCACTGCGGAGGCGCCTCGACGCCTACTCCAGGCCGATGGCCGCGCAGTCCGCCTTGTACTCGGCGGTGCAGATGTCCTTGACGGTGTAGACGCCGTCCTGGATCACCGTCTCCTCGATGTTGTTCTTCGTCAGGGGGACCACCGAGACCAGCTGGGACGGGATGCCGTCCTGGGTCGGGCTGTCGACCGAGTCCTGGGTCAGGGCGTCGAACTGGATCGCGCGCCCCTGGGCCTTGTACACGGCCATCTTCGCGGCGTTGGTCGCCTCCAGCAGGAACGACTTGTACACCGACATGAACTGCTCGCCCGCCACGATCCGCTGCACCGCGTCCAGGTTGGCGTCCTGCCCGGTGACCGGCGGGATCTTGCTCGCGCCGGACTCCTTCAGCGCGTCGATGACGGCGCCCGCCATGCCGTCGTTCGCCGAGTAGACGGCGGCGATGTTGTCCAGCCCGACGGCGGAGATCGCCTTCTCCATGTTCGCCTTGGCCGTCTCGGGCGCCCACTTGTCGGTGTCGTACCGCTTGACGATGTTCACCTCGCCCTCGAGCTCGTCGAGCGCGCCCTTCTTGAACCGGGCGGTGTTCGGGTCGGCGGGGTCGCCGTTCATCATGACGACCTTGCTGGTCGCGGCCTTCGCGCCGAGTTCCTCGACGAGGGCGCGGCCCTGCACCTCGCCGACGAGCTCGTTGTCGTGGGATACGTACGCGTCGATCGGCCCCTCGGCGAGCCGGTCGTAGGCGATGACGGGGATGCCGGCGTCCTTCGCCTTCCGCACGTCCGGCGCGATGCCCTTGGCGTCCAGCGCGTCCACGAGGATCACGTCCACGGCGTCGGCGATCATCTGCCGGAATTGCTGACTCTGCTTGTCCGTGCTCGACTCGGCGTTGGCGTAGACGACCTTGCCCTTGTCGCGGGTGAGGGCGGCGACTTCCTTCTTGATGAGGGGGTAGTCGAATTTCTCGAAACGGGCCGTGGCCTTGTCGGGCAGCAGGAGCCCCACCGTGACGTCGTCACCCTTTTCGGGCGACTCGGAGCTGTCACCGCCCCCGATGCCGTCGACCACACCGCACGCGGCGAGCGAGAGCGCCGAGGCGGACGCGGCGAGGGCTATGGAGAAGCGGCGTACAGCGGGCATGTGGGGGGTACGAGCAATCACTACTGGTGCCTTCCGAGCGGATGAGCGGCTTTGCTACCCGGTGGCGGTAGCCAACGTGGCCATGGCATGTCACGTCAAGCAATTGTCGTAACGAGACGGCAACCGTTTGTCGTGATGTCGGGTCCTGGAGGGTTGCCCCGACCCGCGGCTAATTCGTGTACAGCTCCTCGACCTCCGTCGCGAAGTCCCGCATGACAGCCTCCCGCCGCAGCTTCATGGACGGCGTGAGGTGGCCGTCCAGCTCCGTGAAGTCCGTCGGCAGGATCGTGAAGCGGCGGATGGACTCCGGGCGCGAGACCAGCTTGTTGGCCTCGTCGATCGCGCGCTGCAGGATCGCCCTCAGCTCGGCGTCGTCGACGACGAGTTCCGCGGGGACGGGGTGCTTGCCGTTCATGCGGCGCCAGTGGCTCACGCCGTCCATGTCCAGGGTGATCAGGGCGGACACGAAAGGCCGCCGGTCGCCCACGACCATGCACTGGGAGATCAGGGGGTGGGAGCGCAGCCAGTTCTCCAGGGGCGCCGGGGCCACACTCTTGCCGCCCGCCGTGATCAGGAGTTCCTTCTTGCGGCCGGTGATCGTCAGATAGCCCTCGTCGTCCAGGGCGCCGATGTCCCCGGTCGGCAGCCAGCCGTCGGCGGCAGCCGGGACGACGCCGCCCGCGGAGGGGTCCCAGTAGCCGCGCAGCACCTGGTCGCCGGAGATGAGGATCTCGCCGTCCGAGGCGATCCGGATGCGGGTGCCGGGCAGGGGCCAGCCCACCGTTCCCAGGCGGGGCTTGGAGGGCGGGGTCACCGTCGCGGCGCCCGTCACCTCCGTCAGGCCGTAGCCCTCGTAGATCTCGATGCCGGCGCCGGAGTAGAACGCGGCCAGGCGGCGGCCGAGCGGTGAGCCGCCGCAGATCGCGTACCGCACCCGGCCGCCCATCGCGTTGCGGATACGGCGGTAGACCAGGGGGTCGTAGAAGGCGCGGGCCGTCTTGAGCGTGGTGCCCGGGCCACCGCCCGTCCCCGAGGCCTTGGCCTCCATCGCCTCGCCGTAGCGCTCGGCCACCGACGCCGCGCGGTCGAAGGAGGACGCCCGGCCGCCCGTCTCGGCCTTGGCGCGGGCGGAGTTGAAGATCTTCTCCAGCATGTAGGGGATCGTCAGCAGGCACGTGGGGCGGAAGGCCGCCAGGTCCGGCAGCAGGTCCTCCGCCTTCAGGCTCGGCGCGTGGCCGAGGCGCACCCGGGCCCGGACGCAGGCCACCGCGACCATACGGCCGAACACGTGCGACATGGGGAGGAAGAGCAGCACCGACGCCTCTTCGCTCGTGCGCGCCTTGAAGATCGGGTAGAGCAGCTCGATCGCGTTGTCCACCTCGGCGAAGAAGTTGCCGTGCGTCAGCGCGCAGCCCTTGGGGCGGCCCGTCGTGCCCGAGGTGTAGATGAGCGTCGCCAGCGTGTCCGGCACCAGCATGCCCCGCCGTACGCCCACTTCGCCGTCCGGCTGCTGCGCGCCCAGCTCGGCCAGCCGCTCCACATGGCCCTTCTCCATCACCCACATGCGGTGCAGGTCGGGCACCCGGTCCAGTTCGGGGCCGAGGGCGGCCGCCTGCGCGGCGGTCTCGGTGACCAGGGCCACCGCACCGGAGTCCTGGAGGATCCAGCGGGTCTGGAAGACGGACGAGGTGGGGTAGACGGGGACCGTGACGAGGCCGGCCGCCCATGCGCCGAAGTCGAGGAGCGTCCACTCGTACGTCGTGCGCGCCATGATCGCGATCCGGTCGCCCGGCTCGAGTCCCTCGGCGATCAGCCCCTTCGCCACCGCCTGCACCTGCTCGGCGAACTGCGCCGCCGTCACGTCCGTCCACCGCCCGTCCTCGCCCCTGCGGCTGAGGACGACCGCGTCCGGCGCCGCGGCCGCGTTGTCGAAGGGCAGGTCCCCGAGCGACCCATGGGTCACCGGCGGCGCGAACGGCGGTATGTACGCCTCCCGCACGGCACCGTCCAGTCGTCGCGTCTCGGGCTGCACCAGGGTCGGGCCCGGGGCGTCGTCGAAGGCGGCCGAGGCGGCGAAGGAGGGAAGCGGGGTGGACACGGGCGGCTCCTGCGGCGGGCGTGCAGCGACGAAACTGCTTGCTGCATGACGTACGTGCCTCGCGCACCGTGGCGTTCACCTGCCGAGGCCTGCGGAAACGGGTTACCGCTGGTTAGGCAGGCGATCGTACGGCGCGGGCGTGTGGGGGTTGTGCGGGTTCGGGGGTGGTCCGGAGCCGGGTATGTGCAACGTCGGGGGTTATGTGAGGGGCACTCAGCTTCGTCTCACCGTCCCCTTACCTTCGCTCCAGAACGGCCGTCACCCCCTGCCCGCCCGCCGCACACACGGAGATCAGCCCGCGCCCCGCACCGCCCTTGTGCGCCAGCGACTTGGCCAGCGTCGCCACGATCCGCGCCCCGGTCGCCGCGAAGGGGTGGCCGGTGGCCAGGGAGGACCCGGTCACGTTCAGCCGGGCTCGGTCCACGGGGGCGAGTCCCCGCTTCTCCCACGCCGCCAGCGTCGCCAGCACCTGGGACGCGAAGGCCTCATGGATCTCGACGAGGTCGAAGTCGGGGAGGGCCAGTCCGGCCCGCTCAAGCATCCGCGGGACGGCGTACGCCGGTGCCATCAGCAGCCCGTCCTCGCCACCCACGGCATCGCCCCGTACGAAGTCCACGGCCGCCGTCTCGTAAGCGGTGAGGTACGCCAGCGGCTCCAGCCCCCTGCGCTCGGCCCACTCCTCGCTCGCCAGCAGCACGACCGCCGCCCCGTCCGTCAGCGGCGTCGAATTGCCCGCCGTCATCGTCGGGTCGGGCCGGTCGAGGCCGAACACCGGCTTGAGCGCGGCCAGTTTCTCCGGCGTCGAGCCGGGGCGCAGGTTCTGGTCCCGGTCCAGGCCCCGGAAGGGCACGACCAGATCCTCGAAGAAGCCCCGCTCGTAGGCTGCCGCCAGCCGCTGGTGACTGGTCGCAGCCAACTCGTCCTGAGCCTCACGGGAGACGCCCCAGGCGCGTGCCGTGACGGCGGCGTGCTCACCCATGGACAGCTTCGTGCGGGGCTCGGCATTGCGGGGGATGTCGGGGACGAGGTGCGAGGGCCGTACGCCGGACAGTGCCCTGACCCGGCCGCCGAGCGACTTGGCCCGCCGCGCCTGAAGCAGGATGCGGCGCAGCTCGTCGTTGACACCTAGGGGCGCGTCGCTCGCCGTGTCCGCGCCCCCGGCGATCGCCGACTCGGTCTGGCCGAGCGCGATCTTGTTGGCGGCGGCGATGACGGCCTGGAGACCGGTGCCGCAGGCCTGCTGGATGTCATAGCCGGGCGTGCGCGCGTCCAGCTTCGAGCCGAGGACGGTCTCGCGGGCGAGGTTGAAGTCCCGGCTGTGCTTGAGGACGGCCCCCGCCACGAGCTCGCCGACCGCGCCCGGATCCCCCAGCGCGTACCGCTCGACCAGGCCGTCGACCACGGCCGTGAGCATGTCCTGGTTGGATGCGGTGGCGTACGGACCGTCGGAGCGGGCGAACGGAATACGAGTGCCGCCGATGATCGCCACACGCCGGACCGCCGGCGCCAACAGGGAGTTCATCTCCACCCACTCCTCATGTCCACCATGGACTTACCTCGGGTAACCTTACTCCGGAGTCAGCACCGGAGCGCACTGGGAGTGGGACATGGCCGACCGCTATCTGAGCTTCACCGGCACGGCACCCGGCCGCTTCCTCACCCGCCGGCTCGGACTGCCGCAGCCCGCCCCGCTGCAACGCTGGTCACCGGAGCGGCCCTCGCTGAAGGGCGACCGGCTGCTCCTGACGGCCGGCAAGTCGGACCTCGGCCTCACCGATGCCGGTGCCCGTGCCGCTCTGGGCCTCGACCTGACGACCGCCCCCTCCGGGAAGCCCGCCGCCGTCGTCCTGGACGCCACGGGCGTGCGGGACGTCGAGACGCTCTCCGAGGTGCACGCGGCCCTGCACCCCGTCGTGCGGTCGGTCGCCGAGAGCGGCCGGATCGTGGTGCTCGGCGCGCCCCTCGACCCCGCCGACCACCACCAGGCCGCCGTCCAGCAGGCCCTGGAGGGCTTCACGCGCTCACTCGGCAAGGAGATCGGGCGGGGCAGGACGGTGAATCTCGTACGGCTGACGGACGCGTACGCCGCCGAGTCGACCCTGCGCTTCCTCCTCTCCCCCAAGTCGGCGTACCTCAGCGGCCAGGTCATCGAGGTGGGTTCGGCTCCGGCGGACGTCACCGCACCCCACGACCCGCCCCACGACACCGACCGCCCCCTCGCCGGCCGCACCGCGCTGGTCACCGGCGGCGCGCGCGGCATCGGCGAGGCGGTCGCCGAGACGCTGGCCAGGGACGGCGCCCGGATCGTCGTACTCGACGTGCCGCAGGCCGAACAGGACGCCCGGCGCGTGGCCGACCGGCTCGGCGGCACCGCGCTCGCGCTCGACATCACCTCCCCCGACGCGGGCGCACGCATCGCCGCCGCGCTGCCCGACGGCCTGGACGTCCTGGTGCACAACGCCGGGATCACACGCGACCGGCGACTGGTCAACATGCCCGCCGAGCGCTGGAGTTCGGTACTCGACGTCAATCTCGCGAGTGTCCTGCGCACCACGGACGCGCTGCTGGAGAGCGGAACGCTGAAACGAGGCGGGCGGA
The DNA here is from genome assembly GCF_053608645.1 of Streptomyces sp. NPDC055013. Classification (NCBI taxonomy): domain Bacteria; kingdom Bacillati; phylum Actinomycetota; class Actinomycetes; order Kitasatosporales; family Streptomycetaceae; genus Streptomyces; species Streptomyces sp. NPDC055013. The sequence goes on along the minus strand of NZ_JBSGVW010000013.1, from coordinate 67,869 downwards.
TCGTGGCGACGGCGTCGATCGCGGGGCTGGCGGGGAACGCCGGGCAGACCAACTACGGCGCGAGCAAGGCGGGCATCGTCGGACTGGTGCGAGCCCTCGCGCCACGTGCGGCGGCCGAGTACGGGGTGACGGTCAACGCGGTCGCGCCCGGGTTCGTCGAGACGAGGATGACGGCCGCGGTTCCCCTGTTCATCCGGGAGGCGGGGCGCCGGATGAACTCCCTCGCGCAGGGCGGACTGCCGATCGATGTCGCCGAGACGACGGCCTGGCTCGCGGATCCGGGATCCGGAGGCGTCAACGGCCAGGTCGTCCGGGTATGCGGCCAGAGCCTGCTGGGGGCGTGATGTCCCTCGTCCTCACCGCTCCTCCTTCACTTCCGCCCCTGCTCGCCCGGGGCGCCCTGCTGTCACCCTTCAAACGCCCGGGCCCGCAGGCGGAGTTCCCGCGCACGAGGCTCGTTCTGCCGGACCTCCGCGTCGACCTCGCCCGGCTGGCCGCCTACGAGAGGGTGTGCGGGTTCCCCACCGGGGACGACGCCCTGCCGGTGACGTATCCGCATGTGCTCGGCTTCCCGCTGGCGATGCGGCTGATGAGCGGCCGGGACTTCCCGCTGCCGCTGCTCGGTCTCGTCCACACGTCGATCAGCGTCACCCGGCACCGGGCCCTCACGGCCACGGGTGCGTACGAACTCTCCGTGCACATCGACGGGTTGACGCCCCACCGGCGCGGCACGGAAGCCGCCGTGATCACCGAGATGCGGGCCGGCGACGAGGTCGTGTGGGAGTCGCGGAGCACGTATCTGGCCAGGCACCGCACCGACGACCCGGCGGCCGCACCGCACGGGGAGGACGGGCCGGAGCACAAGCCGCTGCCCGCCGTCGCCGACTGGCGGCTCGCCGCCGACGTCGGTCGCCGCTACGGGGCCGCCTCCGGCGACCGCAACCCCATCCACCTCCACCCGCTCACCGCCCGCCTGTTCGGCTTCCCGCGGGCCATCGCGCACGGCATGTGGACGGTGGCCCGCTGCCTCGCCGCGCACGGCGCACCGGAGGCGGTGCGGGTGCGGGCCGGCTTCCGGGCGCCGGTGCTGCTGCCGGGGACGGTGACGTACGCCGCGGAGGGCGGGCGGTTCGAGCTGCGGGGCGACAAGGACCGCGTCCACCTGGCCGGGGAGGTCTACCCGATCGCCTCGTGAGGGGTGTCCGGCGGTGACCAGGGCCGGCCGTCCATGAGGTTGCCGAGGCCGGCCCACGCGAAGTTCATCAGAGTGGCCGCGGCCTCCCGTGCCGTCACGGTCGGCGTGGCGTTGGCCCAGTCGGCGAGGGACTCGGCGGCGCCGACCAGGGCCTCGGCGAGACCGGCGACCTCGCTCTCGGGGAGGTCGGGGTCGCGGTGGGCCTCGCGTGCGGCCGCGAGGATCAGCTGCGTCACGAACTCGACGATCTCCGCGCGCATCGCGGCGACCTCGGAGGCGAACGGCTCGCCATGGGTGCGGGCCTGGAGGTGCAGGACGGACCAGGCGTCCGGGTAGTGCGAGGTGTGCGCGAAGAACGCCCGCAGCCCGTCCCAGAGCTGGCGGTCGGCGGGCAGCTCGGTCCGCACGCCGGAGCGCACTGCTACGACGAGCGCGGCGGCCTCGCGCCGTATGCAGGCGGTGAAAAGGTCTTCCTTGGAGTTCAGATACAGATACACCAACGGCTTCGAGACACCCGCCAGTTCGGCTATCTCGTCCATCGACGCGGCCATGTATCCGCGCCTGCCGAAGGTCCGCACGGCGGCGTCCAGCATCTGCTGCTCACGGACGGCCCGCGGCATCCGTTTGGTCTTCAGGGCACCCATGGCCGTTAGCGTACGGGCCGGGAGGGAGATCCCACCCGGCCCACCGTGAACGCCTGCCCTACTTGTCGTCGCTCAGCTCGTCGGCGAACCGTGCCACCCGGTCCGTCAGCAACTGCCCGTCGACGGGCGGCAGGGCCGTCAGCCGGGGCAGCAACTGCGCGGTGAGCAGGGTGGACAGGGCCGAGGTGTCGGCGCCGGTGCCGTCGGTCCGTACGACCACCGGCTGCGGTGCCCGTCCGGCGAGCTTCGCACCCACCTCCAGGCGGCGCCGGGCCAGTTCGTACTGGAGGACCGCGCGGTTGTCGCGGTAGGCCTTGGCCAGAGCGCGCTGCGCGCGTGCCTCGTTCTCGGCGGCGATGAGGCCGCTGCGGCCCCGCGTCTCGATCTCGAACCGCACCCGCTGGGCGTTGGTCTCCTGCTCCTCCAGCAGTTGGGCGACCTCTTCACGGGCCCGGTTCAGCGCGGCCTTGACCTCGACGATCCGGGCGTCGCGCACCTTCTTGGCCCGCTCGATGTCCATGCCCAGCTGGTCGATGCGGCGCTTGCGGATCAGCCCCCACTCCTGGTCGTACGCCGTGCGCTCCTTGGCGACCCGCTCCCGGGTGGCCAGGTGCTGCTGGTACTGCGCCGGCAACTGCACGTCCGGGATGTTGGAGCCGGTGATGCGCACGCCGTAGCCGGACAGCTGGCGGTTGAGCAGCTCCTGCATGTCGGCCACGTCGGAGCCGCGCAGGTCGTACGCCCGCTCGGTGCGCATCTTGCGGGCCCGCTGCCGGATGGCGTCCTGTACGGCGCTGGAGAGCACCAGGTCGAAGTTGCCCGCGCCGATGGTGCGGACGAACAGCACGGCGTCCGTGATGCGGAACTTCAGGAAGAACTCGATGGAGCGCAGCGGCACGTTCTCCTGCGTCGGGCAGGCCATGACCGGAGCGGAGTACGGGATCTCGGTGGCGGTGTCGACGACGAAGTCGACCCGGGACCACGGGTGCCACAGGTAGTGGCGGCCGGCGTCCAGGGTGCGGATGACGGCGCCGTAGCGGGTCAGCACGCCGTTGGTGCCCTGTTCGATCTCGACGATCGAGGAGCGCCACCACCACAGCGCGCCGATCAGCAGCAGGACGACACCGCCGACGTAGCAGAGGGTGGCGAGGGTGCCGTACGCGAGGTCCCCGGCGGCCGACTCGGTGTCCGCCTCCTGCAGGGACAGCATCACGCCCATGAACAGGGCGTAGACGCCGAGCCACAGCGGCAGCATCCACCACAGGCGACGCCGGTGGCGCGGGATGATGACCGGGATCAGGGTGTCGGCCTCGCCGCCGCGCAGCAGCCGCGCGATGTCGCTCCAGGGGGCGACCTTCTCGGAGATGACCGACCGGCGGTGGGAGGAACGGGCGGTGCTCACTGGTCGGCCCCCTCGGAGACGTCAGAGCTGATGGAGCTGTCGGAGCTCTCGGAACTGTCGGTCGATGCGGGCTGTTCGGGCACCTGCGGCACCGTCGGCCGCTCGGCCGCCAGCAGCGCGCCGATCTCCGTCTCGCGCGCGGCGATCCGCTCGGACACCTCGGGGAGACGCGACCGTACGGCTGCCATGTCCTCGTCGGTGAACAGTTCCGTGCCACGCTCGCCGACCAACTCGCGGGCCAGCTCCAGGAAGTCGATGCCGGCGACGCCGTCCGTCGCGCCACCGATGCGCACCAGCCGGGGCAGGTGGTCGGCGACCTGTTCCAGGGTGTCCAGCACCTGCTGCTGGTAGCGGTACTCCAGGATCTCCGGCGCCTCCGCCGCGGTCACCGCGCGGATGTCGAGGGCCTGTGCCTCCAGCAGGGCCGCGTTGGCCTTCGCCTCGGACTCGGCCTGGACGTAACGCTGCCGGGCGAGCGCCTCGGCGCGGTTGGTCTCGCGTTCCACGGCGGTGTCCATCTGCGCCTGGTACTGGGCGATGTCGGCCTGGATCGCGGAGAGGGTCTCGTGGCTGGAGGCGAGTTCGCGGGTGAGGTCGCCCTCGTCCTGCTCCTTGCGGAGCTGGAGCGCGTACTCGTGCGTGTACGCCTCCTTCGCCACCCGCACCATCTCGGGCGCCGCCAGGTCCATGCGGTAGCGCTGGTCGGACGGTTCGGCGTGGGTGATGTTGGCGTTGGTCAGCTCGACGGCCGGGCGGAACTGCTGGTTGAGCAGGTCCAGCAGGCGGCCGGTGTCCTCGCCGACCATGTCGTAGATCCCGGCGGCTTCCTGTTCGTAGACGAGGGTGCGGATCGTCTCGCTCACCGCGTTGCTCAGCTTCTCCTCGAACCCGCGCACCGCGCCCAGCGTGTAGACGAACTCGGTCGGGTCGCTGATCCGGAACTGGATGAACAGGTCGATCGACGCCTTCACGCCGCCCTTGGTCGGTGCCTCGCGCACCGGGGCGTTGAAGGGGTACTCGATCGTGGTGTTGACGATGTACGACACCCGCTTCCACGGGCTCAGCAGCACGATCCGGCCCGGGCCGACGACCCTCTCCAGCTTGCCGAACCGGGTGATCATCGCCTGGCAGCCGTCCGGCACCATGACCATGCCCTGGCGCCACCACACGAAGGCGACGGCGCACAGCGAGATGACCCAGTAGTGGACGCCGAACAGCGGGTTGGTCAGGACGTCGGCGCCTGACGCGCCAACGATCCCCGCACCCACCGCGCCCAGCACGATCAGCGTCAGCACGGGCAGCATGGAGACGATCGAGCGGCCCTTGGGGATCACCATCGGGCAGATGGCGTGCACCATCCCGGTGCCCTCTCGCACCTGCTCGCTGCGGCCGAGCGCCTCCCCGGCCTCGTCCAGCGGCACCGTCTTCTGCCGCATCACGGTGGCGGTGGAGCCGCCCTGTTCCCGGGCGGCCGGAAAGTCGGCCGGGTCGATGCCCTGGCCCTGGGCGTCGTACTCGTCGCCGCCGTCTCCCCGTGTCCCCCGACCGCCGATCTGCCGGCGCAGTTCGTCCTGCGCGGCCGTCCTCGGATCGGTTCCGGAGACGACGGCGTCGGCAACGCGTCGTGCGCTCTTCTTTGCCTGCGCGCGCGCTCGTGCCACGGTTCCCCCTTACGTTCACGAATGCCGGTGCGAACAGCCGTTCCACCGACGTGGATCCGGCCATCCCACACCATGGATCCGGACAAGCGTAAGGGCGGGGCCCGTGCAGTTACCGAGTGGTATCGCTGCCGGGACGCGGCAAGCTAGGAGGTCTGGCCCTGCGTCCGAGCCGTCTCGTCGACCACGTCGTCCTCCTGGCTGCGGTTCGCCTGCAGGTTGGCCTTCACACGGTCGACCTTCTGCACGATCTGCACGGAGGCGCGGTCGCGCTCCTTGCGCAGGACGACGAAGCTGATGGGCGCCGAGAGCAGCAGCGCGAGCAGGACGACCCACATGCCGTTGGAGTCGCCGAGGCCACGCGGGGCGAGGCCGGAGTAGACGAGGCCCCAGACGACCACGAGGCAGCCCACGAAGATTCCGAGGCGCATCAGTGTGTAGCGGAGCATCTCAATCCACTCTTCCGATTCCAAAAAGGGCCACTGTCCAGTGAAGCACGCGGGGCGGCCGATCTTGCAGGGGGGTCGGCGGGGTGGGTCAGTCGAGCGGCAGCAGCATGATCACGTCTTCGCGGTCGTCGCCCGGTGCGACCCGGATGGCGTCGGGGATCCGCCCGACCTCCTTGTAGCCGCAGGAGCCGTAGAAGTTTTCCAGGCCGAGCCCGCCGCGGCAGGTGAGGCGGATCGCCTCGATGCCGTCGAAGGTGCGGGCGGCCCGCTCGGCGGCGGTCAGCAGTTCGCGGCCGTAGCCCTTGCCCTGGTGGCGGGGGTGCACCATCACCGTGTAGAGCCACGTCCAGTGGGCCATCAGCCGGTGCGTGTTGAAGGTGAAGAAGGCGGTCGCGGACACCTCGCCCGCCTCGTCCTGCCCGACCAGCAGCCGACTGCGCCCTTCCGCCATCCCCACGAAGTGCCGCACCAGTTCCGGGCGGATAGTTTCCCGGGTCACCGGCGGCACGAAGCCCACGGCTCCGCCCGCGTTGGAGACGTCGGTCCACAGGTCGAGGACGCCGTCGCGGAGGTCGGGAGTGACGGCCGGGTCGAGCGTGAAGGTAAGGGACACGGCGCAATCGTAGCCATTACACGGAGCGCGGCGAAAGCCATCACGACAACGCCCGCGCCGCCACCTCCAGGTCCGACACCAGTCCCGCGTACGCCGCCACCCGGTCCGCGTCGTCCTGGGCCCGCAGCACCGACGACGGATGCACCGTCGCCACCAGCTTCTGAGGCCGGCCGTGGATCTCGCGCTCCAGCAGCGTTCCGCGCATCTCTTGAAGTGCTTAACGGCGTTGGTGACGTACGCGTCCGCCGGATCCAGGCCGGCTTCCTCCAGCGCCCTGTCGAGGAGACGCCCGGCGGGACCTACGAAGGGCCTGCCCTGCCGGTCCTCCTGGCAGGGCGGGCAGGCCGCCGCGGTCGGACGAGTACCACGGCCCCGCCCCCCGGAATCACACCCGCATCGGCTGGGGGGACTCGCGGCGCGCCGGGTCCGGGCCGTCGTACTCACGGATGATCTCGTAGCGGGTGTTGCGCTCCACCGGGCGGAAGCCCGCGTCCCGGATGAGGTCCAGCAGGTCCTCGCGGGTCAGCTTGTTCGGCGTGCCGAAGTTGTCCGCGTCGTGGGTGATCTTGTACTCGACGACCGAGCCGTCCATGTCGTCGGCGCCGTGCTGGAGGGCCAGCTGGGCGGTCTGGACGCCGTGCATGACCCAGAAGACCTTGACGTGCGGGACGTTGTCGAACAGCAGCCGGGACACCGCGAAGGTCTTCAGGGCCTCCGCGCCGGTCGCCATCTGGGTCCTGGCCTGGAGGCGGTTGCGTACCTTGCCGTCCTTCATGTCGACGAAGTCGTGCTGGTAGCGCAGGGGGATGAAGACCTGGAAGCCGCCCGTCTCGTCCTGCAGCTCACGCAGGCGCAGGACGTGGTCCACCCGGTGCCGCGGCTCCTCGATGTGGCCGTACAGCATGGTGCTCGGGGTCTTCAGACCCTTCTCGTGCGCCAGGCGGTGGATCCGGGACCAGTCCTCCCAGTGGGTGCGGTGGTCCACGATGTGCTGCCGCACCTCCCAGTCGAAGATCTCGGCGCCGCCGCCGGTCAGCGACTCCAGGCCCGCGTCGATCAGTTCGTCAAGGATTTCCGAGGCCGACAGTCCGGAGATCGTCTCGAAGTGGTGGATCTCCGTGGCCGTGAAGGCCTTCAGGGAGACGTTCGGGAGGGCGGCCTTCAGCTCGCGCAGGGAGCGCGGGTAGTAGCGCCACGGGAGGTTCGGGTGCAGGCCGTTGACGATGTGCAGCTCGGTGAGGTTGTCCGACTCCATCGCCTTGGCGAGCTTGACGGCCTCCTCGATGCGCATCGTGTACGCATCCTTCTCCCCCGGCTTGCGCTGGAAGGAGCAGTACGCGCAGGAGGCCGTGCAGACGTTGGTCATGTTGAGGTGGCGGTTGACGTTGAAGTGGACGACGTCGCCGTTCTTGCGCGTGCGCACCTCGTGCGCGAGGCCACCGAGCCACGCCAGGTCGTCCGACTCGTACAGCGCGATGCCGTCCTCGCGGGACAGCCGCTCACCGGAGCGGACCTTCTCCTCCAGCTCGCGCTTGAGCCCGACGTCCATGCGTGCACCTCTCTCGGAAAGACTCCGTAAACCGTACTCCCCGCCCCTTCGGGCGGGGTGACCGCCATCAGGCGCTACGCGTCCTCTTCGTCGGGCAGCTGTCCGACCCGGTTCTCCCACTTGGTGGAGAGCACGATCGTCGTACGGGTCCGGGAGACGCCCTTGGTGCCGCTGAGCCGGCGGATGATCTTCTCCAGGCCGTCCACGTCGGCCGCGCGGACCTTGAGCATGTACGAGTCGTCGCCCGCGATGAACCAGCAGTCCTCGATCTCGCCCAGGTCCCGCAGACGGCTCGCGACGTCCTCGTGGTCGGTGGCGTCGGACAGCGAGATGCCGATCAGCGCGGTGACGCCGAGGCCGAGTGAGGCGGCGTCGACGGTGGCGCGGTAGCCGGTGATGACGCCGGCCGCCTCCAGCCGGTTGATGCGGTCGGTGACGCTGGGTCCCGACAGGCCGACGAGGCGTCCCAGCTCCGCGTAGGAAGCCCGGCCGTTCTCCCTCAGGGCCTGGATGAGCTGCCTGTCCACCGCGTCCATGCGATCGAAGCCTTCCGGTGAAGAGTTCCCGAAGTGATGAGAGTTACTGCGACTTGCTCAGATGGCGTTCATGTCGTGCGGGTTCCGCCGCCGAGTTCGCCCTTCCAGCGGCGGTAGAGCCGGTGCTCGACGCCCGCCGCGTCGAGCACGCGTCCGGCGACGAAGTCCACCAGGTCCTGGATGTGGGTGGCCCCCGCGTAGAAGGCGGGCGAGGCGGGCACGACGGTGGCGCCCGCGTCGTCCAGGGTCACCAGGTGCCTCAGCGTCTGGCCGTTCAGCGGGGTCTCCCTGACGGCCACGACCAGCTTGCGCCCCTCCTTGAGGGCCACGCTCGCCGCGCGTTGGAGCAGGTCCTTCGACAGGCCCAGCGCGACGCCGGCGACGCAGGCGGTGGAGGCGGGCACGATCAGCATGCCCTTCGTGGGGTACGACCCCGAGGACGGGCCCGCGGCGAGGTCCCCGGCGTTCCAGTACCGGACACCCGCGATGTCCGGCTCGAAGGTCCCGGGCTTGCCGTCGGCGCCCCGCGCGAGCCACTCGCGCAGGTCGTCCTGCCAGTGGGCGTCGCGGAAGGAGATCCCGGTCTCGTCGAGGAGCGTGAGCCGGGACGCCCTGCTGACGACCAGGTCGACGCTCTCCCCCGCGGCGAGGAGCGCGCGCAGCACCGCGGCGGCGTATGGGGTGCCGGAAGCGCCGGACACCCCTACGATCCAAGGCGTACGCGGCGTCTCTCCTGGCTTGACTGGGTTCACGACACCGAGCCTATCCGGCCTTACGGGGTGGGAACCGACCAAGGGGGGCCGGGCGTTCCCCAGGGGGACGAGTTGGGCGGTGGGGTGGCCATGGCGGGTACGTCGGGTATGGCAGGCACGTGGGGTGCGGAGCGCCGCGAGTGGTCGCGGGGTGACCGCGCGCGGACCGCGGCCAAGCTGATGCTGGTCTGGGTGGCGCTGCTTTGGCTCCTGGAAGTGGCCGACGTGCTCAGCGGGCACGCTCTGGACGGCTTCGGCATCGTCCCGCGCACCCCGTCCGAGCTGGTGGACGTCGTCCCGGCCGCCTTCATCCACTTCGGCTTCGCCCATGTCGCCGCGAACAGCGTGCCGTTGCTGGTCCTCGGCTTCCTGGCCGCCCTCGGCGGCATACGCCGTTTCGCCGCCGTCTGCGCCCTGATCATCGTCGCCGACGGCCTCGGCGTCTGGCTGATATCCCCGTCCGGGACCAACACCGCGGGCGCCTCCGGCCTGATCTTCGGCCTGTTCGGCTACCTGCTGGTCACCGGCTTCGTGGAGCGCCGCCCGCTCGGCATCCTGGCCGGGCTGCTGGTCGCCGCGATCTGGGGCACGTCAATGCTGGCGGGCCTCGCCCCGACCCAGTCCGGCGTCAGCTGGCAGGGGCATCTGGTGGGGCTGGTGGCGGGGGTGGCGGCGGCGTTCGTGCTGCGGTGCCGGGCCGGTCCCAGCGACGTTCAGGCCTGAGGGCGCGCCTTCGGGTCGACCGGTAGTCGAGCGGTGGGGATCGTCAGCTTGCCGAGCGGGGAGTCGACGGTCAGGTCGGGGCCGTAGGGGATGGTGTCGCGGCCTCGGTAGCCGTCGGGGCCGGGGTTCCAGAGCGTGACGCAGTGGCCCTGCAGCGGGTCGAAGATCAGGAGATGCGTACCAGCGGGGCTTTGTCGTGTAGTCCCGGCGAATGCTGCCCTGGGATACGACTTCAACGACCAACTCGATGAGATCGGGTGGGTAGGAGCCCTCATTCTTTGCCACCTCGACGGCAGGGATGATCGCCACGTCGGGGCAGAACTCGTTGTCCTCATCGAATGGGAAGGCGACATGGCTGGTGAAGCCCCACTCATCGCCTACCTGCTCCCTGAGGGCATTCCACACGAGCCGAATAGTCTCGGCGTGGTGCGGCTTGACCGGACTCATCATGATGTTGCCCTCGACGATCTCCACGCGATAGCCGGGGAACATGTCCTCGAACCGGCTGAGTTGCGAGTGCAGGCGGTCCAGGTCTGAGACGGTCACGGCGGCCTCCCTGGGGGTCCTGCCCTCGATGGTAGGCCGCACGGTAGCTACACGGTCAGACCCCGAACCAACAGATCCAGCAGCGCACACGCGAACAGGGCGATCCCGATGAACCCGTTGACGCTGAAGAACGCCCTGTTCAGGCGGGACAGGTCGTGCGGGCGGACGATCGAGTGCTCGTAGACGAACGCGCCGGCGACGATCAGCAGGCCCAGCCAGAAGAAGGTGCCCGCGTCCGTGGCGAGGGCGTACCAGACGAACAGCGCCGTCGTGACCGTGTGGCAGGCCCGGGCGCCCCAGATCGCCGCCGGGATGCCGAAGCGGGCCGGAACCGACATGACGCCGATCTCGCGGTCGGTGTCGACGTCCTGGCAGGCGTAGATCAGGTCGAAGCCGCCGATCCAGATGCCCACCGCGAGGCCGAGGATCACCGCGTCCCAGGACCAGGTGCCGGTGACCGCCAGCCAGCCGCCGACCGGGCCCATCGCCTGGGCGAGTCCCAGGATGGCCTGGGGGAAGTTCGTGAAGCGTTTGCCGTAGGGGTAGACCACCATCGGGATCACCGCGATGGGGGCGAGGGCCAGGCACAGCGGGTTCAGCAGCGCCGCCGAGCCCAGGAAGATCACCAGGGCGATCAGGGCGCCGGTCCAGGCGTGCCGGACCGACATCGCGCCCGTCACCAGCTCGCGGTGGGCGGTGCGCGGATTACGGGCGTCGATCTCGCGGTCGATGATCCGGTTCACGGCCATCGCGAAGGTCCGCAGACCCACCATGCAGACCGTCACCAGGAGCAGCCGCCCCCAGTGGATGTTCCTGTCCCACTGGAACATCGCGGTGAGCGCGGCGATGTACGCGAACGGCAGCGCGAACACCGAGTGCTCGATCATGACGAGGCGGAGGAACGCCTTCGTGCGTCCTGGCTGCGGAATCGCGGCGGAGGCGCTGCTCACAGGCCGTACTCCTTCCAGCGGCGGTCGACCTTCGCCGCCGTTTCCGGGTCGGACTCGACCATGTCGGGCCAGCCGCCGTCACGGGTGTAGCCCTCCTCGGGCCACTTCTTCGTCGCGTCGATGCCTGCCTTGCCGCCCCAGAACTGCTGGTAGGAGGCATGGTCGAGATGGTCGACGGGGCCTTCGACGACCGTGAGGTCACGGGCGTAGTCGGTGTTGCCGAGTGCCCGCCAGGCGACCTCGTGCAGGTCGTGGACGTCGCAGTCGGAGTCGACGACCACGATCAGCTTGGTCAGGGACATCATGTGCGCGCCCCAGATCGCGTGCATCGTCTTCTGGGCGTGCTTCGGGTACTTCTTGTCGATCGAGACGATCGCGCAGTTGTGGAATCCGCCGGCCTCGGGCAGGTGGTAGTCCACGATGTCCGGGATGATGATCTTCAGCAGGGGGAGGAAGAAGCGTTCCGTCGCACGGCCCAGGGGTCCGTCCTCCGTCGGAGGGCGGCCTACGACGATCGACTGCAGCAACGGCCGCTTCCGCATCGTCACGCAGTCGATCTTCAGCGCCGGGAACGGCTCCTGCGGCGTGTAGAAACCGGTGTGGTCGCCGAACGGCCCCTCCGGCAGCATCTCGCCGGGCTCCAGCCACCCTTCCAGCACGACCTCGGCCTGCGCGGGCACCTGCAACGGCACCGTCTTGCAGTCCACCATCTCGATCCGCTTGCCGGAGACGAACCCGGCGAACAGGTACTCGTCGATGTCACCGGGGAGCGGGGCGGTGGAGGCGTACGTCACGGCGGGCGGGCACCCGAAGGCGATGGCGACCGGCAGCCGCTCGCCCCGCCGCGCCGCGACCTGGTAGTGGTTCCGGCTGTCCTTGTGGATCTGCCAGTGCATGCCGATGGTGCGCTTGTCGTGGCGCTGGAGGCGGTACAGCCCCAGATTCCGTACGCCCGACTCCGGGTCCTTGGTGTGTGTGAGCCCGAGGTTGAAGAACGAGCCGCCGTCCTTGGGCCAGGTGAACAGCGCCGGCAGCCGGTCGAGGTCGACCTCGTCGCCCTGCAGCACGACCTCCTGTACGGGCGCGCCCGACGACTTCACCTTCTTCGGCGGCACGTGCGTCATGGCGCCGAGCTTCCCGAAGGCCTCGCGGACCCCGATGAAGCCGTGCGGCAGCTCGGGCTTGAGCAGCCCGCCGATCTTGTCGGAGATCTCGCCGTACGACTTCAGGCCCAGGGCCTTGAGCAGCCGCCGGTCGGTCCCGAAGACGTTCATCGCGAGGGGCATCGAGGAGCCCTTCACGTTCTCGAAGAGCAGCGCGGGACCGCCGGACTTCTGTACGCGGTCGACGATCTCCCCGACCTCGAGATACGGATCGACCTCAGCCTTGACGCGCTTGAGGTCGCCTTCGCGCTCCAGCGCCCTGAGCAGGGAACGAAGATCGTCGTAAGCCATGGGGTCAAGTATCCCCGAGCGGCTACCCTGGCCCTTGACCCGGGGGGCCGTACCCCCGGTCCGACGACCGTTTCGCTGGAGAGGGGCCCATGCTCCGCGTGCTGATGTTCCTCGTGCCACTGGCGCTCAGCGTGTATGCCTTCATCGACTGCATCAGCACGAAGGAGGACGAGATCCGCCACATGCCCAAGCCGCTGTGGGCCATCCTCGTCCTGGTCTTCCCGCTGGTCGGTTCGATCTCCTGGCTCATCGCGGGCAAGAAGCGCAGCCCCGCGGCCGAGGGCTGGTCCGGGGTCCGGGACAACCGGCGCCGGCAGTGGGTCGCGCCCGACGACAATCCGGAGTTCCTGAAGTCCCTGGACGAGGACGACGACGGGACGAAGGACGACAAGCCCAAGCGGGACGAGCCCTGACACGGAGCTGCGGCTCCGCCTACGCCTCGTACAGCTCGCGCAGCTCCCGCAGCCGTGCCAGTTCCCGTGCCGCGGCCGGGCGATTGCCGAGGTCGAGGGCCATCGTGCCGCGGCCGTAGGCGTAGAAGACGTCCTCGCGCGTCTGCGGGTCGAGTCTCCGCACCCTGCGCAGGGCGAAGAAGCAGACGTCCAGGGAGAGCTTCGTCCCCGACAGCCAGTCGCGGGCCGGGGCCGTGAGACGTTCGCGCAGGACGTCCTTGACGTGGTCCCGCGTCAGACGGTCGGCCTCGTCGGGGCGGGGGACGCCGGGATGGTGCGGGTGATCAGCGAGGTCGTCCGCCCAGTCGGCCAGCGTCCGCACGATCTCGTGGGCCGCATCGAGGTCGCCGGGGTCCGACGCGAGCAACCGCCCCGCCAACTCCCGCGCCTGTCGGCCCCGCTCCTCGTCATCACCGCACGCGGCCACGAAGGCCGCCAGCGCACCGCCTCTCTGACGCAGCTCGGCCACCTGCCAAGCCCACTCCCGCCCCGCCACACAACCTCCCCGCCCCGGCACTCCTCGTGATCACCGGGCCTGGCCACACAACACCCGGCGCCCACCGGCCCGCCACCGAATTTCCGCGTCAGCGCAAGGCGGCGGCCTCGCGCGCGAAGGCGCCGAGGGCAGCGAAGTCCGCATCCCGCAGGCCGAGGCGCGCGTCCACGTGCCGGAGCAGCGCGGGGCCGGCATGGTGTGCGACGACGAAGCGCCGGTCAGGGACGCCGAGTTCGTCGTCCACCCAGGCGAACGGCCTGCCGTCGGCATGTGCGACGAGGTGGCGGGTCTTCCAGAAGGTGCCGTGCGGCCCCTCGTCGTGCATCGCCGGCCACTCCACCACGGCCAGGTCCGGCAGACCGAGCACCGGCGAGATGAAGGTGTTCGCCTCCGCTCCCCACGTGGTCGCCCACACCAGGTCGTACCGCTCACCCAGTTCGAGGAGCCTGCGGCCGTGGCCGGCGTTGAGCCACACCCGTAACGGCCGCACGCGATGCGCGGGTGTGTCACCGTGCCGGGCGAGCCAACCCTCGGGCTTCATCCGGTGGGTCGAGTAGCCGTCGGGGCGGCGCTCGGGCTTCGCGGCGTACGGGTTCAGCGGGCCGTCGACGTCGAGGTAGAGCAGGGGGCGGCGCACGGGACTGCTCCTCTCGGTGTGAGGGGCGTGGCGGCGAGCGTAGCTCCGGTGCCGGGCGGGGGCCTTCGCTTTTCGCGGCCAGCAGACGTCGGCCCGGCTCCGGACGATTCGGCGCGAGGGGGCGCGGCAGTTGTTCACCGCGGACGGCATCCTGCGTACGCCGGACACGGTGACGTGCTTGGCGCCCTTCAACGGGGAGAGCCGGGTGGTGCTGCGTCGTTGCGGCGGGTGGGTAGTCATCCCAGGTCGCCACCCCGTCTGCCCCGCAGGAAAGTGAGAGGCATGGAGTTCTTGGATCACGCCACGGCCCGCGCCTGGCTGGCCACCGCCGTCGAGGAGGCGCGCGCCGGGCTCGCCGGGGGCGGTATCCCGATCGGGGCCGCGCTCCATGGCCCGGACGGGGTCGTCCTCGGCCGCGGGCACAACCGACGCGTCCAGGACGGTGACCCGTCGATGCACGCGGAGACGGCCGCGTTCCGGGCGGCGGGACGGCAGCGGTCGTATCGCAAAACGACCATGGTGACCACGCTCTCGCCCTGCTGGTACTGCTCCGGGCTGGTACGGCAGTTCGGGATCTCCCGCGTCGTCATCGGCGAGGCGGTCACCTTTCACGGCGGGCACGACTGGCTGGCCGAGCACGGCGTGGAGATCGTGCTGCTCGACGACCCCGAGTGCATCGCGATGATGCGCGACTTCATCAGGAACAATCCGGAACTGTGGAACGAGGACATCGGTGAGTGAGCCACGCATTCCCACGATCGACCTCGGGCCCTGGATCGAGGGCGACGCCCGGGCGCGCGGCGCGATCGCCCGTACCGTCGACAAGGCCCTGCAGACCGCCGGCTTCCTGCTGGTCACCGGGCACGGCGTGGACGCTGGGCTGCGGGGACGGATCCGGGAGGCGGCCCGCGCCTTCTTCGTGCTCCCCGGGCCGGCCAAGCAGGCCTACGAGGCCAAGGTCGGCGGCCGCGGCTGGCTCGGCCCCGGCGCCGAGGCGAACGGCTACGCGGAGGGCACCGAGACCCCGCCGGATCTGAAGGAGTCGCTGACCTTCGCGACGCACGAGCCCTTCGAGGACCCGATCGTCAACGCCGAGTGGTACGCGCCGAACGTCTGGCCGGCCGAGGTCCCCGAACTCCGTGCGCTGTGCGAGGAGTACCTCGCGCGGATGGGCGAGCTGGAGAACCGGCTCCTCTCCCTGCTCGGTGAGGCCCTCGGCCTCGAACCCGACTTCTTCAGCCGGCACATGGCCCACCCGACCTACGGCTTCAACATCAACTGGTATCCGGGAGCGGACGTGATCGGTGAGCCGGAGCCCGGTCAGTTCCGGATCGGGCCGCACACCGACTTCGGGACCGTGACGATCCTCGACCGGCAGGAGGGGAAGGGCGGCTTGCAGGTCTACACGGACGAGGGCGGCTGGGAGGACGCGCCGTTCGATCCGGCGGCGTTCACCATCAACATCGGGGATCTGATGGCCCGTTGGACCGGCGACCGGTGGCGGTCCGGGCGCCATCGCGTCCTGCCGCCACCCGCCGACGCCCCCACCGAGGAGCTGATGTCCCTCGTCTACTTCGGGGAGTGCACACCCGGCACCCGCGTGGAGTCGGTGCCCGCTCCGGTGGGACGGGTGGCGTACGCGCCGGTGGACTCGCATGTGTATCTGCGCGAGAAGCTGAACTCGATCACTGTCGGATGATCATGGTTGGGTGATCGCGACGAGCCGTTTCTGACAAAGGGTTGCCTCGTTGGGCGGGATACCACCCTTTCGGGTGTGTCCCCCGCCGCGAATGGAGCCGCCCGTGCGAATGACTGACATCCAGCGCTGCGAGGTCCGACCCGGACGACTCGTCGAATGGACGTTCAGTCCGGCGACCGTGGCGACGGCGGCAGACCTCCCGGAGGACTCCCGCCCACCGGCGTACATCCAGGAGTCGCACCTAAGGACCGCCCGATCCGTGCGCGAGGACGGCCTGTTCGTGCCGACCTGGCTCGGTACCGCGTTCGATCTCCCGGGCCGGGCCGACCTCGACGCGCTGGGAGAGGCGCTGCGCAGGTGGACGCTGCGGCACGAGACGCTGCGCAGCGGCTTCCGCTGGTCCGGCCGGCCCGCCGACGAGGTACGCCGGTTCACGCTCGACGCCGGCGCCGTGTCCCTGCACCGCACCGAGGTCGGCGACTTCACCGACCCCACGGCCTTGGTCCAGCACCTCCAGGACCGCTTCGACGTCACCGCGGACGCGCTGCGCTGGCCCAACCTCATCTACACGGCCGTCCTCCGCGACGACTCCACCAGCGTGTACATGGCCTTCGACCACAGCAACGTCGACGCCCACTCCATCCATCGCATCCCCGCCGAGATCCACGAGCTCTACGCCGCGTGCCTCGCGGGCGGGACCGTGGAGGGGACGCCGGCCGGGAGCTACGTCGACTTCTGCGAGATCGAGCGGACGGACGCCGACCGGATCGACGACGGCCACGACATCGTCGGCCGCTGGCGCGAGTTCATCCGGCGCTGCGACGGCAGGCTGCCCGCCTTCCCCGTCGATCTGGGCCTGGACCCCGAGGGCGGGCTGCCCACCCAGGAGCTGCTGCGCGAGCCGCTCACCGACGCGGACACCGCCGCCGCGTTCGAGGCGTACTGCCGTCCCTACGGCGGCAGTTCGGTCGGCATCCTGGCCGCGACCGCCCTCATCGTCCACGAGATCGGCGGCGAGCCCGTCTACCGCACCGTCGTGCCGTTCCACACCCGAGTGAAGTCCCGGTGGTCCGACTCCGTCGGCTGGTACGTCGGCGGCGCGCCCATCGAGATCCCCGTGGAGCAGGCCCACGACCTGCCCAGCGCGCTGCGCACGGTACGCGCCGCGCTGCACGCCAACCGGCATCTGGCCCGTATGCCGCTGGCCCGGGTGCTCCGCCTGCTCGGCGCGGACTTCCGCCCCACGTCACCCGACCTGTACTCGATCGTCTCCTTCGTCGACACCCGCGGCATCCCCGGCTCCGGCCACTGGGCCGAGCACAAGGCGTACGGGCTGATCAGGGTGTCGTACGGCGACCAGGTGTGCGCCTGGGTCACGCGGCTGCACGAGGGCCTGTGGTTCGCGGGCCGCTACCCGGACACCGACGTCGCGCAGAAGAACATGCGGCTGTACGTTGAGCGGCTGCGGGACGTCATCGCCTCGACCGCCTCGTAGTCCGGGGTGGCGCGGCGGCGCTCAGGAGCCGCCGCCCTCCAGCATCTCGATCAGCGCCTCGAAGCGGGCCCGCCAGCGCTGCTCCGACTCCGTCTCGCCCTGGAACTCGTACGTGAAGCGCAGCGCGGTCCCCGTATCGCCGTCCCGTTCCAGGTGGAACCGCAGGCGTCCGCCGTCCTCCATCGTGTACTCGGCGACCCGCTCGACGTCCCATGCCGTGACCTGCCCGGATCCGACGTCACGCAGTGAGATCGAGCCGCCGAGCCGGGGTTCCAGGACGTCGGCGGGCGTGAACCAGCCGGCGAGCCCTTCGGGGGTGCCGAGCGCCGGCCAGACCGTCTCCACGGGCCGGGGGAGCCGCACCAGGAAGTGCAGGATGTGCGTGTTCCCGTGGGTCTGGCTGATGCCCTGTTCTACGGAACCGCTCATGACACCAGCCTGACCCCGACGGGGGCGATGCGCACCCGTTACGGGCGCTGACCTGCACGGTCGACGACGGCCCGGCGTCCACCACGTTCTCAGCGACCTTCACACCGGGGATCCTGGCGGCCGCGCGGAAGAGCGCCACGCCTTCAGATTCGTATCCACGCCCTCTGCCTGTCCGCACGACAAAGGCCGGCTCCTGTGAACTGGGTCATGGGAACCGGCCTTCGCGGCGAGGGACTTACACCCCGGCGTACGAGTGCTTGCCGGAGACGAAGATGTTCACGCCGTAGTAGTTGAACAGCCAGCAGCCGAAGGCGATCAGGGCCAGGTAGGCGGCCTTGCGGCCCTTCCAGCCGGCTGTGGCGCGGGCGTGCAGGTAGCAGGCGTAGGCGACCCAGGTGATGAAGGACCAGGTCTCCTTGGGGTCCCAGCCCCAGTAGCGGCCCCAGGCGTCGCCCGCCCAGATGGCGCCCGCGATGATCGTGAAGGTCCACAGCGGGAAGACGGCGGCGTTGACGCGGTAGGAGAACTTGTCGAGGGACGCCGAGGCGGGCAGCCGGTCCAGGACGGAGTTCGCGAAGCGGCCGGGGGTGCCCCCGTTCGCGAGCTTGTTCTCGTAGCTGTCCTTGAAGAGGTAGAGCAGCGTGGACATCGCGCCGACGTAGAAGACCGCGCCGCAGAAGATCGCCGTGGAGACGTGGATGTACAGCCAGTACGAGTGAAGGGCGGGAACCAACTGGTCGCTGGCGGTGTACAAGACAGTGACGGCGAGGCCGAGATCGAGGAGGACCGTGGTGATCAGGAACAAGCCGAGCCAGCGCACGTTCTTCTTCAGCGCGAGCAGCGACAGGTACACCCCGACGGCGACCGTGGAGAAGGTGATGTTGAACTCGTACATGTTGCCCCACGGCGCCCGCTCCACCGACAGAGCCCGCGTGAGCACACCACCGAACTCGATCAGGAAGGCGAGCACGGTGAGGGAGATGGCGATACGCCCGTAGAGGTCGCCCTGCGCGTCCCCACCGTGCGCCCCGGGCCCGTCCGGCACGTCCCGCTGACCGGCGGTGGCCCGCACGACGACCTTCGGCCGCTCCAGTACGGCGGTGGACCCGCCCTTCTTCACGGTGACGGCGGGCGCGGCGGCGGCCTTGGCGGCCTTCGCCGGGGTGAGCGCGGCGGCCGTGCGGCCGACCTTGCTGCGGCTGCCGAGGAGCCATTCGGCGATGTACGCGAAGAAGGCCAGGGTGTAGACGGCCATCGACGAGTAGATCAGCGTGTTGCTGATGTTCGCCAGGTTTTCGTTGGTGGCGGCGGCCAGCTCGGTCGCGGCGGCGAGAGTCACTTGGTGTCAGCCCCTTCGGCGGGTGCGACTTGGGGGTCGGGGGGAGCTTCGGAATCTGCGGGGTCGTCGGCTGCGGCATCGGGTGCGCCCGGCGCCTGCTCGTACAGGATCCCGGCGAGATCGCCGAGCTCCTCGGGCACCTTGGCGGACTCGCTGCGGCCGAGGCCGGCCATCTCGACGACCGTGACGCCGTCGGGGCCGGGGGCTGCCCGCACCCAGACGCGGCGGCGCTGGATGAAGAGGGAGGCGGCCAGACCGAAGATCGCAGCGAGGGAACCGGCGAGCGCCCAGCCGCTGCCGGGCTGGCGGGCCACCTGGAAGCCGGCCCACTCCTTGACCTCCTTCTCGAAGGTGATCGAGCCGGCACCGTCCGGGAGCTTCATGGTCTCGCCGGGCTTCAGGTTCTCCCTGAGCTGTGCGCCCTTGGAGTCCTTGAACCCCTTCAGGTTCTTCTTGTTCAGCTGGTACACGCTCTGCGGGAGGCCCGCGTTGACACCGAGGTCACCGTGGTAGGCCTCCAGGTTCAGCACCGGGTTCAGCAGCGCCGGGAACTGCGAGGCGATCTCGTTGCCCTTGACGTAGGTGGGAAGGAAGAAGGCCTGGAAACCGAGCTGGTCCCACTTGCCCTTGGCATCGCGGTAGCCGTCCATGACCTTGATCGCGCCGGTGGAGGTGACGTTGCCGTCAAGCGGCAGCAGCGGTACCGCGTCGCTGTAGACGGCCTTGCCCTTGCCGTCGCGGACCGTGATGACGGGCGCGTAGCCGTGGCTGACGAGGTAGACCTTCGAGTCGCCGATCTCCAGCGGCTCGTTGACCTTGACCGTGGTCGTCTGCTCCTTGCCGTCGGCGCCCACGCTGTAGGCGAGGTCTGCCTGGTAGGTGCGCGGGGTGCCGCGGTTGGGGCCGCTTGCCTCGTACGTGCCCTTGAAGTTCTTCAGGTTGAAGCTGAACGGATCCAGCTCGTCCTGGCTGAAGAGGCTGCCCGACTTGAAGTCGTCGTACTGGGTGAGGGTGTTGGAGAAGCCGTCTCCCTCGACGATCAGCTTGTTGCCCTCGGACTTGTACAACTGGCCCCAGGCGAAGGCGATCAGCATCACGATCAGCGCGATGTGAAAGGCAAGGTTGCCGACCTCGCGCAGATAGCCCTTCTCCGCGGCGACGGCGTCACCGGCGAGGTGGGCCCGGAAGCGGCGCTTCTTCAGCAGCGCGAGCGCGGCCTCGCGGACCTGGTCGGGCTCGGCCTCGGTGCGCCAGGTGGTGTAGGCGGGCAGCCGGGTCAGGCGCCTCGGGGCGCCCGGCGGACGGCCGCGGAGCTGGCCGACGAACTGCCAGGTGCGCGGGACGATGCAGCCGATGAGGGAGACGAACAGCAGGATGTAGATCGCGGAGAACCACACCGAGCTGTAGACGTTGAAGAGGCCGAGCTTGTCGTAGATCGGCGCGAGCGTCTCATGTGCCTTGCGGAACTCGGCGACCTTCGTCTCGTCGATGCCGGTCTGCGGGATGAGCGAGCCAGGGATCGCGCCGAGCGACAGCAGCAGAAGCAGCAAAAGCGCGACCCGCATCGAGGTGAGCTGCCGCCAGAACCAGCGCGCCCAGCCGATGATGCCGAAGGAGGGGAGGTGGGAGATCTCCTCGACGGGGGCTGTGGAGAGCTGAGAGCCGGCGGTGCCCAGATCCTGGTCGTCGGCGGCCGGGGTCGCGTCGGTTGTCGTCTTGCTCATGGATCAGATCCCCACAGTGAAGCCGTTGGACCAGACCTGCATCTCCTGCACGATGCGGTCCCACGCGCCGGTCAGCAGCAGCACACCGGTCACGATCATCATGGTGCCGCCGATGCGCATTACCCAGACATAGTGGCGCTTGACCCAGGCGAAGGCGCCGAGGGCCTTGCGGAAGGCTACGGCAGCGAGCACGAAGGGGATGCCGAGGCCGAGGCAGTAGGCGACGGTCAGTATGGCGCCGCGGGCGGCACTGGCCTCGTTGATGGCGAGCGTCTGCACGGAGGACAGGGTCGGGCCGATGCACGGCGTCCAGCCGATGCCGAACAGCGCGCCCAGCAGGGGCGCACCGGCGAGTCCGGTGGTCGGCCTGGTGTGGAAGCGGAACTCCCGCTGGGTGAGCCAGGGCATCATCCCCATGAAGAAGACGCCCATGAGGATCATCAGGACGCCGAGAATCTTCGACAGGACGTCCTTGTGCTCCTGAAGGGTCGAGCCCCAGTAGCCGAACAGCGCCCCGCCGGAGACGAACACGACGGTGAAGCCGAGCACGAACAGGGAGGCGCCGGCGACCATGCGTCCGCGGCGGGCCTCGGCCAGGTCGGTGCCGCTGACTCCGGTGACGTACGACAGATAGCCGGGGACGAGAGGCAGGACGCACGGGGAGAAGAAGGAGACGAGCCCGCCGAGCATCGCGATCGGCAGCGCCAGCAGCAGGGCACCGTGCAGCACGGTGCCGTTGTACTCCGCGGCGAGGGTGAGCGCTCCGGCCACGTCACTTCTCCGCGAGGACCGGCTCGATCATGCCCCGCAGCGACTCCTCGCTGAGGGGCTGCAGCGCACGCGCCGCGATCTTGCCGTCCCGGTCGATGACGAGGGTGGAGGGAATCAGCTGCGGGTTGAGCGTGCCCTTCTCGAAGCGGAGCATCAGCTTGCCCGTCGGGTCGTACAGGCTCGGGTAGGTGATCCCCTGCTCCTTCTCGAAGGCGAGCGCGGGGGTGGTGCTGGTGTCGCGGGTGTTGATGCCGACGAACTGGACGCCCTGGTCCTTGAGGTCGCTGGACACCTTCTCGAAGTTCTTCGCCTCGAGCCGGCAGGGCGGACACCACGATCCCCACACGTTGACGACGATGATCTTGCCCTTGTAGTCGGCGGTGGTCAGCTTCTTGTCGTCGACGGTCTTGCCGTCCAGCACGGGCGCCGTGGTGCGCTTGCCCTGCTCGACCGTGGCGATGCCGTTCTTGCCGGTGACGAAGTTGGTGTCACCGCCGCCGCCCGACGTGCCGCCGGAACTGCACGCGGACAGGGTCAGCGCGGTGGCCGCGGCTGTCGCGGTGAGCAGGACGAGACGTCGGCGGTTCGAGCGCTGGGGGGCGCTTGCGGCACTCATGTGAAAAGTTTCGCATGCCCGTTCCGGGGATCTTGCGCACCCCCCTTGCGGGTGGAAAACCGCATTTCAGGCAGCGTTTTGGGTGCTGTTGGAGCTGCCCGCGCCGCCCTTCATGAACGCCTTCCAGCCACCGGCCGGCTCCTGCCCGACCTCCAGCGTGCGCAACTTGTCCAGAACATCCGGCTTCTGTACGTCCATCCAGTCCACGAACTGCCGGAAGGAGACGAGCCGGACGTCGCCGCCCTTCTCCTTCTCCCGCGCGATGTGCTTGAGGGCCTCCTCGACGGCGTCCATGTAGATGCCGCCGTTCCACTGCTCGAAGTGGTTGCCCACGAAGAAGGGGGCGCGGTTTGTCTCGTATGCCCGCTTGAATCCCTGGATGTACGCCTGTGCGGACTGCTCGCGCCAGGCCGGGTAGTTGTGGCTGGGCGCGTTCGTGGAGTTGATCGACTGGTTGGCGAGCATGTTGTAGTCCATGGAGAGGACCTCGAACGAACGGCCGGGGAAAGGTATCTGCTGCAACGGCAGATCCCACAGTCCCTGCTTCTTCGTCGGCCACACCTGACGCCCGCCGGGCGAGGAGGCGTCGTAGCGCCAGCCCAGCTCCTTGGCGGTGGGCAGCAGGTTGTCCTGACCGAGGAGACAGGGCGTGCGGCCGCCGACGAGTTCCTTGTCGTAGTCGAAGGGCAGGGAGGGCAGGTCGGTCCACCCGGAGTTCGTGCGCCACTCCTTGACGAAGGACTTGGCCTGGTCGATCTCGCTGCGCCACTGCTGCGCGGTCCAGTTGCCGACGGTGCCGTTGCCGCCGCAGAAGTGGCCGTTGAAGTGGGTGCCTATCTCGTGGCCGTCGAGCCAGGCCTGGCGGACGTTCTTCAGCGTGGCCTTGATGTGGTCGTCGGTGAGGTAGCCGATGTCGGAGGCGCCGCGCGGGTTGTTCGGCGGGTCGTAGAGCCGCTTCTTCGACTCGGGCAGCAGATAGAGCCCCGAGAGGAAGAAGGTCATGTGCGCCTCGTGCTGCTTGGCGAGGTCGAGGAAGCGCGGGAAGAGACCGTTGCCGACCTCCCCGGCACCGTCCCAGGAGAAGACGACGAACTGCGGCGGCTCCTGACCGGGCTCCAGCGGCTCGGGCTTGCCGGGCTGGTTCGGCTGCTTGCCGGTGTACGAGGTGGAGCCGTCGCCTATGGGCTTGGCGCGCTGGGTCTGGGTGCCGGGCCGATTGTCCCCGCCGTCGCCGGAACCTCCACCCTGGTTCGACCCGTCTGACTGCGTGAAGGTGCCGCACCCCGCGAGTCCGAGTGCGGCAGCGGCTCCGGCGCCGAGCCCGAGAATTCCCCTTCGGTTGAAGTCGCGCATTGCTTTCCCGTCCGTCGCGTCCTTCGGTGGTCACCCAGTCAGAGGGCGCGACGAACGGGGAGGTTCCTCCAGATCACGGAGGATTCGCAACAAATGTCACAAAGGCGTCTTAGGCGCCGAAAGCCTTGTCCTTCCCCTTCACCGGCTTGGCGCCGGCGCGGAGATGGGCGGGGACGAGGTCGATGGCCGGCTCGCTGTAGCCGACGGACACGATCTTGTCGCCCTGGTACGTGAAGGTCGTCAGGGACGCCAGCGTGCACTGCCGCTTGCGCGGGTCGTGCCACAGCCGCCGCTTCTCGACGTAGCTGCGCACGATCCAGATCGGCAGCTGGTGACTGACCAGCACGGCCTCATGCCCACGCGCGGCGTCCTTGGCGGCGTCCAGCGCGCCCATCATGCGGATGACCTGCTCGACGTACGGCTCACCCCAGGACGGCTTGAAGGGGTTGACGAGGTGCTTCCAGTTCTCCGGCCGCTTCAGCGCCCCGTCCCCCACCCCGAAGGTCTTGCCCTGGAAGACGTTGCCGGCCTCGATGAGCCGCGCGTCGGTCGCGAGGTCCAGGCCGTGCGCCTTGGCGATCGGCGTCGCGGTCTCCTGCGCCCGCTCCAGCGGGGAGGCGCAGACGTGCGTGACGTCCCGGGAGGCGAGATGCTCGGCGACCCGGTCGGCCATCTGCCGCCCGAGTTCGGACAGGTGATACCCCGCGAGACGGCCGTAGAGAATCCCGTCCGGGTTGGCCACCTCGCCGTGCCGCATGAGGTGGACGACGGTGATGTCGCTGTCGCCGGTGGGGCTGTCGTTGGTCATGGGGGTGTCGCTCATGCCGCCGTGGCCTCCGCCGCCGCTCGGGCCGCCGCCGGGAGGGCGTCGGCGATCCGCTGGACGGCCTGCTCGTCGTGTGCCGTGGAAACGAACCAGGACTCGAAGGACGAGGGCGGCAGATAGACACCCTGCGCCAGCATCGACTGGAAGAACGCGGTGAAGCGGAAAGACTCCTGCCGCTTGGCGTCCTCGTAGTTGCGCACTTCCCGGTCCGTGAAGAACACGGAGAACATGTTGGAGGCGGTCTGCAGCCGGTGCGCGACGCCTTCCTTGGTGAGGGCCTCGGTGACGAGGGACTGGATGGCCCCCGACACGGCGTTGACCTTGTCGTACGCCGCCTCGTCGAGGAGCCGCAGCTGGGCGAGCCCGGCGGCGGTGGCGACGGGGTTACCGGAGAGGGTGCCGGCCTGGTAGACGGGTCCGGCGGGCGCGAGGTGGGCCATCACATCGGCACGGCCACCGAAGGCGGCGGCCGGGAAGCCGCCGCCCATGACCTTGCCGAAGGTCATGAGGTCGGGCTTGACCCCGTCGACGCCGTACCACCCGGCGCGGCTGGTGCGGAAGCCGGTCATGACCTCGTCGGAGATGTAGAGGGCGCCGTTCTTCCCGCAGGCGTCCTTCAGCCCCTGGTTGAAGCCGGGCAGCGGCGGGACGACGCCCATGTTGCCGGGCGAGGCCTCGGTGATCACACAGGCGATCTCACCGGGGAAGCGGTGGAAGGCCTCGTGGACGGACTCGAGGTCGTTGTAGGGCAGGACGATCGTGTCGCCGGCCTGGGCGCCGGTGACGCCGGGGGTGTCGGGAAGAGCGAAGGTCGCGACTCCTGACCCGGCAGAGGCGAGCAGCGAGTCGACGTGCCCGTGATAGCACCCGGCGAACTTGATCACCTTGGACCGCTGGGTGAACCCGCGGGCGAGCCGGATGGCGGACATCGTGGCCTCGGTGCCGCTGGACACAAGCCGCACCTGCTCCAGCGGCTCGATCCGGTCGACCATCTCCTCCGCGAGCGCGACCTCGCCCTCACCGGGCGTACCGAAGGAGGTACCGCGGGAGACGGCGTCCTGGACGGCGGCGATCACGTCCGGGTGGGAGTGCCCGAGGATCATGGGGCCCCAGGAGCAGACGAGGTCGACGTACTCACGTCCGTCGGCGTCGGTCAGATACGGACCGCTGCCGGACACCATGAACCGGGGCGTTCCGCCCACGGCGCGGAAGGCACGGACCGGGGAGTTCACGCCGCCGGGTGTGACGGCGGCCGCACGGTCGAACAGGGCCTGCGAGGCCGGTGCTTCGTATGGGTAGGGCGATTCGCTCATGGCCTGCGACTTCTCCGACCTTCTCGGGCTCCGATTGCCAGTGACCTCCTCAGGGTAGGCCAGCGGGAGGTGACGGCAGCGGGGCCACCGCTGACCGGGCAACCGGTCTCCGCTCGCCCGCGATCTGCGAGACTGGGCGTGATACACACAGCTCATGCGGGGCGTGATGGTCGGGGACTGAAGGCATCCCGCGGACAGGTGTTTCAACGCACGTTTCGGCGGGCGGCCGTGGGGGAGGTCACTGACACGATGATCGGGTTGCGCGGCCGGGGCCACGCGTCCTAGAAAAGCAGTCGGGTGGAGATATGCATCGCGGTGGCGGACTGGGCGAGGGGACTGATGACCTGGGTCCTCGACGTGCCCGGCGGGGAAAACACCGGCGCGAGGCAGAGGATTCGAACGAAGCACGTCAGGGACACGTAGTACCGGATATGCCGAGTGTTCCGAACGAATCAGAGCGGGCCGACCGACGCAGTGATCGGCTGAGGGTGAGCGGGAATGGTGGTCGGGTGGGGGTGACGTACAAGTACTTCGGCGCGCCTGACGGCGCGACCGCGGCCCGCGTCCCGATCTCGATGCGCCCCGAGGAACTCGGCGGCGACGAGCTTGGCATGAACGGCATGTTCACCAAGATCAAGCCGGAGACCATGGCCGCGATGGTCCTCACGGGCATCGAGGGCGTCCCCCTGCACAAGGTGCCGCCCCTGGAGCTGGTCGTCCTCCACCCCGACTACGCCGTGGTCAAGCTGCCGATGACGGTCGTGGATCCCCTGCGCGGCATAGGAGAGGAAGCGGTGGGCGCGGCGGCGTTCATCTGGTCGACCGTGCCGGACCGGGGTGGGCCCCGGGATGCGTTCAACGTGTATCAGCTGCTGCACGAGTGGCAGGACTTCTCGCATCGGTTGCACGAGGCTGGGCATCAGCCCTACTGCCTCGTCTGGCCCTGAGCGGACGGCGCCCGGCCGAGGACCCCCCTCCCCCGACCCCCCGTAGCGGGTGAGGCGCGGGTCAGGTCCTTCGGATGTCATGAGGGTGACGGCGGCGCAGGCGTCTGCCGTCACCCGGCGGTCTCCCTCGGCGCGGGACCGCGCTGATCGGATCGATCCTCATCGGTTCGCTGGCCCAAGCCCTCACCACCCAGGTCGCGGACGACCCGCGACTGTCCACGCAGACACGGGAGGAGGTCGGCGTGGCCCTCGAGGCGGGAGTCACCTTCGTCGCCACCGACCAGGTGCGCTCCGCCGCCCAGCGCGCCGGGCTGCCCCCGTCCGAGGTCGACGCAGTGACGGACTCCTACGCCTCGGCACAGCTCACGGCCTGAAGGCGGCGATCCTCGCGACCGGCGGCATCACACTCGTCAGCTTCCTGGTCACACCCCATCTGCCGGCCGGCCGGACGAACCGTGCCCGTCGGCCGAGGACCGATGCTCCGGCAGGGGCCGGATCGACGTAGTGAACCGGGCGGAAGGGGCACCTGCCGTGTCCCGGAACGCCGGCCCGGCACGCGGCGACCCCATCGCCGCGGCGCAGTCCCCGGATCACCCGCCGTGGGTGACCCGGCCGTCGGCGGTGCAAGGGACGATGAGGCGGTCGAGGCCCCCGTATCGCGCTTTCCGCAGTCCGGGAGCGACCCGCTCGATCACGCGAGGAGAAGAGCGATGACCATGCCGCGTGGACCGGCGTCGCGCGCCGGACCGGAACCCCCTGCCGGCGGGGTGGCCCCCGGCCCGGTGGAGGATCCCGCGGATGTGCTGGCGCGACTGGGCCGTTCCTGGATCTGGATCCTGGGCTCGGCGGTCGCGACGCTGGTGCCAGGCATTCTGATACTGGTCTGGCCGGATGGCACGCTGCACGTCCTGGCGGTCCTCATCGGCCTGTATCTCCTGGTCACCGGCGTGTTCCGGTTTGTCGACGTGTTTGCGCGGGAGGAGCACGGAGAACGACTGCCCGGACTGCTCCTGGCCGTGCTGTACCTCCTGGCCGGAGTCCTGTGCCTGCGGAACCCGCTGCAGACCATCACCGCGCTCTCGCTGATCGTCGGCGTCGTCTGGCTCGTGTCCGGTGTCCTCACCCTCTACACGGCCGTCGCGGCCAAGGGCCTGCCGCACCGTGGCGTGGTCCTGTGCGTCGCGGTGCTCGGCATCGTCGCGGGGATCGTGGTGCTCGCCCTGCCGGCCGAGTCCGCCCGCGCGTTGACCCGGCTGCTCGGCCTGTGGCTGGTCCTGCTCGGTGTGGCCGAGGCGGCGGTCGCCTTCGCGTGGCGGGCGGCGCTCCGAAGGGCGCGCGGCACGGGCACGCAAGATCCCGCCCCCATGGCATGACGCCCCGGCGCCGTTCGTCCGGGCGCTGTGCGTGGACCGAAGCGACGGGCCCTTCGAGTCGTGCGAGCGCGTGTCTGGGGACGTGTGGCTGCCGAAGGCGCACGTGAGTGCCGAAAGGAGCCGCGCCCCGGTCGGGCTCGTCAGGCGCCGGACTCGTCGTCCGGGCGGAACACGGGCGCCGTGGTGGCCCGCGGCATCACATGCGTGGGCAGGACGACGTGCCGTTCGTGCTCGGCCTCGGAGTCCTCGATGAGCCGCAGGGCCAGCTCGCCGGCCTCGCGGCCGATGTCCGCGGCGGACTGGGCCACCGTGGACAGGTCGAACCAGTCGGCGAGCGGCTGGTCGTCGAAGCCGAGGACGGAGATCCGTTCCGGCACGGCGATCTGTGTCCTGCGCAGGATCCGGACGGACGCGACCGCGACCTCGTCCTGCTCGGCGAAGATCGCGGTGGGCGGCTCGCGCAGGCTGAGCAGCGTGCCGAGTGCCTCGGCGATGTCGCGCCGGTCGGCGACCTGCACCGCGGTCACGAGGTCGTCGTCGAGCGGGACGCCCGCTTCGGTGAGTGCCTGCTGGTAGCCGAGCAGCCGTTCGTTGGAGCTGAAGGAGAAGCCGCTGGCGCCCTGCGTCGCCAGGAAGGCGATCCGCCGGTGGCCGAGGTTGAGCAGGTGCCGGGTGCCGTGCAGGGCGCCGGCCACGTCGTCGACGTAGACGCTGGGCCGTCCTTCGACGTGCTGGCTGACGTAGATGACGGGGATGCCGAGGCTGTCCAGCCGCGCGGTCTCCTCGTCGGTGAGGTCGAAGGAGAACACCAGCAGGGCGTCCGCGTTGCGCCGGGCCGGGAGGCGGTCGAAGAACGAGGTGCGTTCGGCCAGGTCGGGGATCACATAGACGTTGAGCTCCATGCCGGCCGCCCGCAGCAGCGGGGCCAGGCTGGACAGGGCGGCTCCCATGAACCACGCGTCGAGTGTGGGCACGAGCACCGCGACGTTCCCGGTTCGGCCCGTGACAAGGCTTGCAGCCTGTCGTGACACGGCGAAGTTCAGCTCGCGCGCGGCCTTCTCGACGCGGGCGCGCACGTCGGGCGAAACGGTGGAGAGTCCGCGCAGCGTGCGGGAGACGGTGGATGTGGAGACCCCGGCCCGTTCGGCCACGTCGGCCATCGTCGGGTGCCGCTGAGCTGGTGGCATGAGCGGACGGTAGCACAGGGGACACGCCGTCCACGGGTCTGCGTGACAGCGCTTTCACGGCACACTTCGCAGTACTACCGCTAAGTAACACATTGACTTCCGGTTAGGCCGCCCCTAGCTTGCAAGCGTTGTCTCGACGGTGCCGAATCGCTGTCGAATTCCCCCAGTGCCGTCAAAGCAATTGCTCTGACCTGCCTGATTGCCCAATCAGGGCAATGACAACGCAGTCTCAAGAGGAACCGCACGCCCAGGAGAGACAGTGACGATCAAGACCTCCCCAACGTCCAGGACCGCGACCAGAGCGTTCCGGTGTTCGGCCGCGCTCGCCACCGGCGGGCTGCTCATCACCGCCTGCTCCCCCTCCGCCGGCACCGACTCCGGGCAGTCCGGAGCACCGTCGTTCGAGGGGCGCGGCCCCATCACGTACGTGGCCGGCAAGGACACCACCGGCAGCGTCCAGCCGATGATCGACCGCTGGAACAAGCAGCACCCGAAGGAGAAGGTCACCTTCATCCAGCTGCCGACGGACCCGGACGCCCAGCGCCGGCAGATGATCCAGAACGCGGAGACGAAGTCCGACGCCTACACGGTGTTGTCCCTCGACGTCGTGTGGACGTCGGAGTTCGCCGCCCACCAGTGGATCGACAGGCTGCCGCAGGAGCGGTTCCCGCTGAGCAGAATGCTGAAGCCGGTGGTGGAGACGGCCAAGTACCGCGGCGGCCTGTACGCGGTTCCGGGCAGCTCCGACGGCGGCATGCTGTACTACCGCTCCGACCTGCTGAAGAAGGCCGGGGTCGGCCAACCCCCGGTCACCTGGGCCGAGTTGAAGAACGCCTGCGCCAAGGTGAAGAAGCTGCCCGAGGCGAAGGACATGTCCTGCTACGCCGGGCAGTTCCAGAAGTACGAGGGCCTGACCGTGAACTTCGCCGAGGCCGTGAACTCGGCGGGCGGCACCGTCACCGACGCGAAGGGCACGCCGGACGTCGACACCTCCGAGGCCAGGAAGGGCCTGGACTTCCTCGTCGGCTCCGCGAAGGACGGGACGATCCCCAAGGAGAGCGTCACCTACCAGGAGGAGGACGGCCGCCAGGCGTTCCAGTCCGGCAAGCTCGTCTTCCTGCGCAACTGGCCCTACATGTACGGCCTGGCCGCCAAGAGCGGGATCAAGGGGAAGTACGCGGTCGCCCCGCTGCCCGGCCTGAACGGGCCCGGCGCCTCCAGCCTGGGCGGCCACAACATGGCCCTGTCCTCCTTCGCGAGGAACAAGGCCACGGCCCTGGACTTCATCAAGTTCTTCACCAGCGAGGAGAACACGGCCACGCAACTCAAGGAGGCCTCCGCCGCCCCGCCGTACGCCGCCCTGTACGACGACAAGGCGCTGATCGCGCAGTACCCCTATCTGCCCGTGCTCAAGGAGTCCATCCTGCGGGCCGTGCCGCGCCCGCGGGTCGTGCAGTACGGCGATGTGACCGCGGCGGTCCAGCAGCAGGCGTACGCCGCCCTGACCGGTGACAAGAGCAGCGCGCAGGCGCTGAAGGACCTGCAGGCGGCGCTGCAGAAGTCCGTCACGCGGTGAGGGGCGGGGCCATGACCAAGACCGAGATCCCGCCCGAGGTCACCGACGGACCGGCCTGCGAACCCGTCACCCGCCGTCGGCTCACGGGAAGGACGGCCCGGGCGACCGCCGGATCGGGGCGGATGGCGGCCCTGCTGGTGTCCCCGACCCTGCTGGTGCTGTCGATCGTCGTCATCTACCCGACCCTCATGGCGCTCAAGGGGTCGCTGTACGGGCCGAAGGGCCTGGACCCGGCGACCGGATTCATCAGCGACACCGAGCCGTTCGTCGCCCTGAAGAACTACGCCGACATCTTCGGCGAGGCCGGGGACCGGTTCTGGAACGCCTTCTGGAACACCACCTGGTTCACCGTCGTCACGGTCGGCCTGGAGACCGTGATCGGGGTGGCCATGGCCCTGATCATGCACAAGGCCTTCCGAGGCCGCGGCTTCGTACGCGCCGGGATCCTGATCCCCTGGGCGGTGCCCACCGCGATCTCCGGCCTGCTGTGGCGGTGGATCTTCAACAGCGACGGCATCGCCAACGCCCTGATCGGCCATCAGATCCTGTGGACCACCGAGGGCTTCCACGCCAAGGTCGCGGTCATCGTCGCCGAGGTGTGGAAGACGGCCCCCTTCATCGGGCTGCTCGTCCTGGCCGGCCTGCAGGTGATCCCGAAGGAGGTCTACGAGGCGGCCCGCCTCGACGGCGCCCGTCCACCCCGCCAGTTCTGGCACATCACACTGCCCCTGGTGAAGCCCGCGCTGCTGGTGGCGGTGCTGTTCCGCTGCATGGACGCGCTGCGGATGTTCGACCTGCCGTACATCCTCGTGGGCGCGCAGAAGCACTCGGTGGAGACCCTGTCCATGCTGGCGCAGGACGAGGCGTCCAACGTCCGCTTCGGCCCGGCGTCCGCCTACGCCGTGCTCCTCTTCCTCTACGTCTTCCTCATCGCCCTGGCCTTCGTACGGCTGCTCGGCGCGGACCTCGTCGGAGAGGGCGCCGCACGCCGCCGACGGACGGCAGGACGCCGCCGTACGGAGGTGACCGCATGACAACCACCCTCACCGCGAGGACAACGTCCGTCACCGCGAAGTGGCGCAGCGGACTGCTCTACGCCTCGGTCGCCGCCGTCGTCGCCTGCTGTCTGGCCCCGTTCTACTGGATGCTGGTCTCCAGCCTGCGCCGCACCTCGGACATCTTCGACACCTCGCTCGTGCCGTCCCCGGTGTCCTTCGAGAACTACCGGGCGGTGTTCGACCCGGCGCAGGGCTTCGGCCGGGCGCTGCTGAACAGCCTGGTCGTCGCCGGGATCACCACCGTCCTGGCCCTGGTGCTGGCCACGTTCACCGCCTACGCGATGGCCCGGCTGGAGTTCCGCGGCAAGCGGCTGATCCTGACCCTCGTCATCGCTACCTCGATGTTCCCGGTGGTGTCGATCGTGGTCCCGCTGCTGAAGCTGTTCACGGACGTCGGCTGGATCAACACCTACCAGGCGATGATCGTGCCGAGCATGTCCTTCGCGCTGCCGCTGGCGGTGTGGAACCTGACCGCGTTCTTCCGGCAGATGCCGGACGAGCTGGAGCACGCGGCGATGGTCGACGGCTGCACGCGCGGCCAGGCGTTCCGCAAGGTCATCATCCCGCTCGCCGCGCCGGGCATCTTCACCACGGCGATCATCACGTTCATCGCCGCCTGGAACGAGTTCCTCATCGCCCTGTCGATGACCAACAAGCCGGACATGCAGACCGCGCCGGTCGCCATCTCGAAGTTCACCGGCGCGACGACGTACGAGACGCCGTTCGGCAGTCAGATGGCCGCGGGCGTCCTCGTCACGGTCCCGCTGGTGGTCATGGTGCTGCTCTTCCAGCGCCGCATCGTCGCCGGACTCACGGCGGGCGCGGCAAAGTAGCCACCCCTTTCCGTAGCCGTTTCCCCCCATCCCCACCCAACGACCAAGGAGATACCCAGCCTTGTCCCCCACCTCCGCACCCTGGTGGCGCAGTGCCGTCATCTACCAGGTCTACATCCGCAGCTTCGCCGACGGGAACGGCGACGGCGTCGGTGACATCGCCGGCATCCGCTCCCGACTGCCGTACCTGAAGTCGCTGGGCGTGGACGCCATCTGGATCAACCCCTGGTACAAGTCCCCGATGGCGGACCACGGTTACGACGTGGCCGACTTCCGGGAGATCGACCCGGTGTTCGGCACGGTCGCCGAGGCCGAGCGGCTCATCGAGGAGGCGCACGCGCACGGGATCCGCGTCATCCCCGACATCGTGCCCAACCACACCTCGGACCGGCACGCCTGGTTCCAGGAGGCGCTGGCGGCGGGCCCCGGCAGCCCGGAGCGGGAACGCTACGTCTTCCGCGAGGGCCGGGGCGACGACGGCTCCCTGCCGCCCAACGACTGGGTGTCCTGCTTCGGCGGCCCCGCCTGGACCCGGCTGCCCGACGGCCAGTGGTACCTGCACCTCTTCGCCCCCGAACAGCCGGACCTGAACTGGGAACACCCCGAGGTGCGCGCCGAGTTCGAGTCCGTCCTGCGCTTCTGGTTCGGCCGTGGCGTGGACGGCTTCCGCATCGACGTCGCGCACGGCCTGATCAAGCACCCGGAGCTGCCCGACCTCCCGCCCCGCCGGGACCCGGACGACGGGCAGGCCTGGCAGCACGTCGACCATCCGCACTGGGACCGCGACGAGGTCCACGACATCTACCGCGCCTGGCGCAGGGTGGCCGACGAGTTCCCCGGCGACCGGTCCTTCGTCGCCGAGGCCTGGGCGGACACCCCCGAGAGGCTCGCCGCGTACGTCCGCCGGGACGGCCTGCACACCGCGTTCAACTTCGACTTCCTGATGTCGAGCTGGCACCCGAAGGACCTGCGCACGGTCATCGACGGCTCCCTGGAGATGCTCGGCGCGGTGGGCGCGCCCGCCACCTGGGTGCTGTCCAACCACGACGTCGTACGGCACCCCAGCCGCTACGGCCGCAAGGCCACCAAGCGCTGGGTGGCCAACACGTCATACGAACCCGAGGGCCCCCTCGACCTGGAGCTGGGCACCAGGCGGGCCCGCGCCGCCGCCCTGCTGATGCTGTCCCTGCCCGGCGGCGCCTACGTCTACCAGGGCGAGGAACTCGGCCTGCCCGAGGTCGAGGACCTGCCCGAGGCCGTGCTCCAGGATCCCGTCTGGGAGCGCTCCGGCCACACCGACCGTGGCCGGGACGGCTGCCGGGTCCCGATCCCCTGGTCCGGCCGCAGCGCCCCGTACGGCTTCAGTCCCGACGGCGCCACCGGGGAGCCCTGGCTGCCGCAGCCCGCCGACTGGGCGCCGCACAGCGTGGCGGCCCAGTCCGGCGACCCGGACTCCATGCTGGAGCTGTACCGCACCGCCCTGCGCCTGCGCCGCGAGCACCCCGCCCTCGGCGACGGCACCATGACCTGGCTGGAGACCCCCGAAGGTGTCCTCGCCCTCAGCCGCGACCCCGGCTTCGTGTGCGTGGTCAACCTCTCGGCCGAGCCGTGTCCGCTGCCGGACCACACCTCGGTGCTGCTGGCGAGCGGCCCCGTGGAGGGCGACGTGCTGGCGCCGGATCAGGCGGCGTGGCTGGCGGTGTAGCGGAGGGTGCGGTCGCACCCGCAGCACGTCGGGGCGGGACTTCCGGGTCCCCCCCCGATGCACGAGGCGCAGCCCCGGGTGCGGCGGCCCTGTGACGGTGAGATCCCAGTAAGAAGGGTGATCGTAAGCTCGCTCACAAGGCCGAACCGCCGGAGGCCTTGGCAGACTGAACCCGTGTCCCAGACTGTTCTCCTCGCCGAAGACGACCGCGCCATCCGCCACGCCCTGGAGCGCGCGCTGACCCTGGAGGGCTACCAGGTCACCGCGGTCGCCGACGGCGTCGAGGCGCTGGCGCAGGCCCACCGCACACCGCCGGACGTGCTCGTGCTGGACGTGATGATGCCCGGCATCGACGGCCTGCAGGTGTGCCGGGTGCTGCGCGCCGAGGGCGACCGCACCCCGATCCTGATGCTGACGGCGCTCGTGGAGACCCAGGACCGCATCGCCGGCCTGGACGCGGGCGCCGACGACTACGTCGTGAAGCCCTTCGACGTCGAGGAGGTCTTCGCCCGGCTGCGCGCCCTGCTGCGCCGCACCAGTGAGGCGAACGGCGCCCCCGTCGACGTACCGAAGCAGCCGCAGGCCCCCGAGCCCTCCGGCCGGCTGATCGAGGCGGCCGGGCTGCGGATGGACCCGCAGGCGCGGCGGGCGTGGCGGGGCGCGCGGGAGCTGGAGCTGACGCGGACCGAGTTCGAGCTGCTCGAGCTGCTGGTCCGCAACGCCGGCATCGTCCTCGACCACTCCACCATCTACGACCGCATCTGGGGCTACGACTTCGGCCCCGGCTCCAAGAACCTCGCCGTCTACGTCGGCTACCTCCGCCGCAAGCTCGACGAGCCGGGCGCTCCGCAGCTGATCCACACGGTGCGCGGCGTGGGTTACGTGCTGCGGGAGGACTGAGTGGGCACGGCCCGGCGTCGGCTCGGGAAGCTGCTGACGGCACGACGCAGAACGGGACTGGGCACCACCTTCGCCCTGTCCTTCGCCGCCGTGACCGCCGTGGTCACCGTCCTGGTCGGGCTGCTGTCGTACACCGCCGCCGCCCGGCTGGTGCGGGTCGACCAGGAGTCCGTGTTCGACGAGGTCGTGCAGGATCTGCGGGGCGAGGTCCGGCAGCGGCCGATGACCCCGGACGACTTCTCCTCCTCCGCGCCGGGCCACGATCTCGTACGGCCCGCCCGTACCGATGTGCAGGTGCTGGGCCCGGACGGGACCGTCGTCGACCCGGGGCGCCCGGGCTTGCCGGTCATGTCCGCCGACCGGCGGATCGCGGCCGACGGGACGGCCGGGCGGATGGTCCAGTACCGGGACGTCGGCGTCGGCAGCGACATCTACCGCGTCGCGACCGTCGCGCTCGGCGGCGGGCGGGGCGCGGTCCAGGTCGCCCAGGAGTTCAGCGACACCGAGGACCTGCTGCGGGCGCTCCAGCAGCGGACGCTGCTGCTGATGGCGGCGGTGGTGACGCTGGCGGGGCTCTTCGGCTGGTGGCTGGCCCGGCGCATCACGCGTCGCCTGGTCGTCCTCACCTCCGCCGCCGAGGATGTCGCCCGCACCCGGCGGCTCGGCATCCAGGTGCCGGTCGCCGGATACGACGAGGTCGGCCGGCTGGGCCGCGCCTTCGACCGCATGCTGGGGCGCCTCGCCCAGTCGGAGGAGGACCAGCGGCGGCTGGTTCAGGACGCGGGCCACGAGCTGCGCACCCCGCTCACCTCACTCCGTACGAACATCTCCCTGCTGCGCCGCATCGACGAACTGCCTCCCGACACCCGTGACGAGCTGGTCGCGGACCTGGGCCAGGAGGCGCGCGAACTGACCGACCTGGTCAATGAGTTGGTCGACCTGGCGGCCGGGCAGTCCGACGCCGAGCCGGCCCAGCGGGTGGACCTCGCGGACATCGCCGAGGACGTCGCCGGGCTCGCCCGGCGGCGCACGGGACGGCGGATCGTCGTCCGCGCGTGCGGGGAGACGACGACGCAGGGGCGGCCGGCGATGCTTCAGCGCGCGGTGACCAATCTCGTCGAGAACGCGGCGAAGTTCGACCGCGCGGGGACCGCGCCGATCGAGATCAACGTCGCCGGGCCCGCCCGGCCCGGGACGGTGCGGGTGGAGGTCCTCGACCGGGGGCCCGGTATCGCCGAGGACGACCTGATCCGGGTCTTCGACCGCTTCTACCGCGCCGCCGACGCGCGATCGCTGCCGGGGTCCGGGCTGGGGCTGTCGATCGTGCGGGAGGTGGCGCTGTCGCACGGGGGAGCGCCGTTCGCCTTCCGGCGGGACGGGGGCGGGACGGCGATCGGGTTCACGGTGGGCGGTTCCGGCTGAGGGCGGGCTGCACTCTCTCGGATCTGCATGGATCGGATCTGCGTGGATCGGATCTTCGTGAATGGGCCACTATCTGTGCGGGCGGGGCGTGCGTCGTGCCCGGTGGTCGAGGGGAGGAGCGTCATCGTGCTGAGCGACGTGGAGAGCGCCGTACTGGCGGAGATCGACGAGGCCGGGATCGGGCGGACGCTGCTGGAGCTGATCTCCGTGCCCAGCGTGACCGGGAGCGCGGCCGAGTCGGAGCTTCAGCATCTACTGGCGGGGCGGCTGGAGCGGCTCGGGCTGGATGTCGACCTGTGGTCCATGGACCTGGACGCGCTGCGCGCGGACCCCGGCTTTCCGGGGGCGGAGGCCGAACGCGAGGAGGCCTGGGGGCTCGTCGGGGTGACGGAGGACGGCGGCGACGGTCCGGCCTTCGTCCTCCAGGGCCACGTGGACGTCGTACCGCCGGGTGACCTGGACGCCTGGGAGGGCGATCCGTTCGTGCCGAGGGTGGTCGGGGACGTCGTCCACGGCCGGGGCGCCTGCGACATGAAGGCCGGCCTGGTGGCGCACCTCGCCGCCCTCGCGGCGATACGGGCCGCCGGGGTGCGGCTGCGCGGGCGCATCGGCGTGCACTTCGTCGTGGGCGAGGAGGACGGCGGCCTCGGCGCCTTCGGCACGCTGCGGCGCGGCCACCGGGGTGACGTCTGCGTCATCGCCGAGCCGACGGGCGGCGCCCTCGTCACCGCCAACGCCGGCGCCCTGACCTTCCGTATCGCCGTGCCCGGCAAGGCGGCCCACGGCAGTGCGCGGGACCAGGGCGTGAGCGCGGTCGACGCGTATCTGCCGCTGCACCGGGCGCTGGCCCGGCTGGAGACCGAGCGCAACCGGGACGCGCATCCCCTGATGGCCGAACACCCGATCCCCTACGCCGTGTCGGTGGGAACCCTGCGCGCCGGGGACTGGGCGAGCAGCGTGCCCGATCTGCTGGTCGCGGAGGGGCGGTTGGGGGTACGGCTGGGGGAGGAACCGGCGCAGGCGCGGGCCGCGTTCGAGCGGTGCGTGGCACAGGCGTGCACCGATGACCCCTGGCTGCGCGCGCACCCGGCGACCGTGACCTGGCCGGGCGGGCAGTTCGCCGCCGGGCGGCTGCCGGAGGGACATCCGTTGCCGGAGGCGATCCGGGGCGCCCATGCGGACGCCGGGGGAGCGGCGGGGCTGCGGGAGTGCGGGGCGCCGTACGGGAGCGATCTGCGGCTGTACGCCGGCGCGGGGATCCCGACGTTGCAGTTCGGGCCGGGGGACATCCGCGTGGCGCACAGTGAGCGGGAGCGGGTGTCGCTCGCCGAAGTGGTGCAGGCGGCGCGGACGTTGGCGGTGGCGGTGCTGCGGACGGTCGGCGCTAAGTGAGCCGAGCCGGGGGTGACGCCTTGGAAGGGTCCTACGAGGGGCCGGAGCAGGGCGGGGCGCCCTGACGCTCTCACTTCCCTGAGGAACGTGCGACCCCGAGGACATCGAGCAGCGCCCGAGTCGCCGGGCTGGGATTGAAGCGGCTCCACGCCAGGTACTCCAGGCGGTGCGGTCCGTCGAGCACCCGGACCAGGGCCAGTTCGGGGTCGTGGGCGGCCAGGGGGCCGATGTACGCCGACGGCAGCAGCGCGATGCCGAGCCCGCGGGCGACCAGCCGGGAGATCAGCTCGACGACGCCGGCCTCGTACGCGACATCGCGGACCAGACCGGCCGCGGCGAAGGCCCGGTCGGACTGGGCGCGGGCCGGTGTCCCCGCCGCGAAGTCCACGAACGTCTCGCCGGCGATCTCCGCCAGCGTGACCCGGGAGGCGCCCGCGAGCCGGTGCCCGGCCGGCACGACGAGGGCGTGCTCGTCGTGATCGAGGACGACGGATTCGACGCCGGACGGCGCCTCGCCCTCCGGCAGGCCCAGGAAGGCGATGTCCAGGTCGCCGTCGCGGATGGCCGTCGCCAGTTCGTCGCTGCGTCCGGAGCGCAGGACGACATGGACGTCCGGGTACCGGGCGCGGTAGCGCTGCAGCAGTTCCGGTACGTCCACGGCAGCCGTCGTCACGATCACACCGACGGCGAGCCGGCCCCGTACGACTCCGGTCGCCGCGGCGGCGTCGGCGACCGCGCGGTCGGCCGCGGCCAGGCACTCGCGCGCGGCGGCGACGAACGCCTCCCCGGCGCTGGTCAGCTCGACACGGCGGCTGGAGCGGGCGAACAGCCGGACCCCGAGCTCCCGTTCCAGTCCGGCGATCCGGTGACTGAGCGACGACTGCACCACGCCGCAGCGCTCTGCGGCACGGGTGAAGTTGCGGGTTTCGGCGACGGCGACGACGTAGCGCATCTGCTGGAGGTCCACGTTTCCATCGTTCTGCTTCATGGCTGTGATGACAACCATGCTTTGGAGTCATGAAGGGTGGCCGCGGAGACTGCGTGACATGCATTCCTTGACCGAACGGTCACCGGGCCCGATACGGCCTTCGTACGCGTTGCCGGTGACGACCGCCGCGACCGCCGCAACCGTCGCCCTCACCGCGATCGCCCCCGTGACCTGGGGCACCACATACGCCGTGACCACGGAACTCCTGCCCCCCGGGCATCCGATGTTCGCCGCGCTGATGCGCGCCCTGCCCGCCGGGCTGATCGGGCTGGCGATCTCACGCGTGCTGCCGCGCGGGGACTGGTGGTGGCGGGCCGCCATCCTCGGCGGTCTCAACATCGGCGTCCTGTTCCCCCTGTTGTTCCTCGCCGCCGAACGCCTCCCCGGCGGTGTCGCCGCCACGCTCGGCGCCACCCAGCCACTGCTCGTCGCCGGGCTGGCCATCGCGGTGCTCCACGACCGGCCTACGGTCTGGCGATGGATCTGGGGCGTGATCGGTGTCGCCGGCGTCGGACTCGTCGTGCTCGGGCCGGACGCCCAACTGGACGCCGCAGGCGTGCTCGCCGGCCTCGGCGGGACGGCCGCCATGGCCGGCGGGGTCGTCCTCACCAAGCGCTGGGGCCGTCCCGCGGGGGTCGGCCCCCTGACCCTGGCCGGCTGGCAACTCACCGCCGGTGGCCTGCTGTTGCTCCCCCTCACCCTCGCGATCGAGGGCGTGCCGCAGCGGATCGACGCCGGGGCGGCCGGCGGCTACCTCTGGCTCGGCAGCATGGGCGGGCTGATCGCCTACACGCTGTGGTTCCGCGGCATCGGCAGGCTGCCGGTCGGCGCGTCCGCACCGCTGGTGCTGCTGTCCCCGCTGGTCGCGACCGTCGTCGGCCTCGCCCTGGGCGAATCGCTGAGCCTGCCGCAGGGCATCGGCTTCGCGCTCGCCCTGGCCGCGTTGCTCGCGGCACAGCTCAATTCCCCGAAGGCGCTGATGAGAGGAGTGCGGGTTCGATGACGACGGATTCGATGACGACGGGTTCGACTACGGCGAGTTCGACTTCGACGAGTTCGATGAATGCAGGCATGACGATCGCCGTGCTCGGTGCCACCGGGATGGTCGGCAGCCGGGTGATCGGCGAGGCGGGCACGCGCGGCCACCAGGTGCTCGCCCTGTCCCGGAAGCCCCCGGCCCAGGGGCCGAACGTCACGCCGGTCGCGGTCGACGCGAACGACCCCTCCGCTTTGCGCGAGGCGCTCACGCACTCCGCGCCGGACGCCGTCGTGCTCACCGTACGGACCCTTCCGGTCGACCAGGACTTCCTGGTCGGAGCCACCCGCACGGTGCTGGACGTCGCCTCCAGACTCGGCATCCGCGTCCTCGTCGTCGGCGGCGCCGGCGCGCTGCGCAGCCCGGAGGACCGCGGCCTGCCGGTGGCCGACAATCCCGCGTACGTCCCGGCCGAGTGGCGGGCCGTGGCGGCTGCCGGAACGGCTCAGCTGCGGACCTGCCAGGCGCACCCCGATGCCGACTGGGTCTATCTGAGCCCACCGGCCCTGCTGGAGCCCGGTGACCGGACCGGCCGCTACCGGCGGGGCACCGACACCTTGCTCACCGCCGCGGACGGCCGTTCGTGGATCAGCGCGGAGGACCTGGCGGTCGCGGTGGTCGACGAACTGGAGGCCTCCGGCCCCGAGCGCCACACCGATGAAGTCGGCCGCATCCGCCACTTCACGGTCGTCCACCGCGACGAGAGCCCGGCTGATCGGCAAGCGGCCGGACGAGGTTGCGCTCCAGGGCGGTGACATAGCCGGCCATGAAGTAGTCAAGCGTCCGGACGCTGTCCCCAATCCTGTGCATCGCCCCGCATGAGGTGAGCCGCCCTGG
This sequence comes from Streptomyces sp. NPDC055013, assembly GCF_053608645.1. NCBI lineage: Bacteria > Bacillati > Actinomycetota > Actinomycetes > Kitasatosporales > Streptomycetaceae > Streptomyces > Streptomyces sp. NPDC055013. The sequence continues at coordinate 26,994 of NZ_JBSGVW010000013.1, read as the reverse complement.
AGCCTGGGCAATCACACCCGTCCGGGGCGGGCAACGCCCCCGACTGCCCGGCCGGGGGCTGCAGTTGGGGGCAGGTTGCTGCCCAGGTCGATCACACCGAGGGGTAAGGGCACGGTCATGGAAGGCCAACCCCTTTCCGCCTGAACGGCCTCGTCCTCAACCGCCGGACGGGCTGTTCAGTGCGGCCAGCTGCTCGGCGAAGGGCACCACCGTGAGGTCGGCCGCGGCGGTCGTCCTGACTCCCGACAGGCCCTGCATCAACCCCGCCAGCTCGCCCGCCGCCCGCTCGATCCGCCCGTTCAGCCCCTCGGCACCCCAGTCCTCCGAGGCGGCGTAGACGCCGGTCGGAACGACCACGGCCCTCAGGTGGGCGAAGAGCGGACGCAGGGCGTGCTCCAGGACCAGGGAGTGCCGGGCGGTGCCGCCGGTGGCCGCGATCAGCACCGGCAGGCCCGTCAGCGCGTCCTTGTCGATCACGTCGAAGAAGGACTTGAACAAGCCGCTGTACGAGGCCGAGAACACCGGCGTGATGACGATCAGCCCGTCCGCCGAGGTCACCGCGTCGATCGCGGCGGCCAGCTTGCGGCCCGGGAAGCCGCTGGTGAAGTTGTGCGCGATCTCCACGGCGAGGTCGCGTAGCTCGACTACCTCGACGTCCACCGGGTCGGAGGACTGCCGGGCCACCGCCGCCGCCAGCCGGTCGCCCAGCAACCGCGTGGAGGACGGGACGCTCAGCCCCGCGGACACGACGACGAGCTTCATGCGACGGTCACCTCTTCCGAACCCTTCTTCGCCAGCAGGGAAGCGTGTGTCGGCGCCTCGGGCACGTCGGCCGGCCGCCCGGCCGCGAACTCCTTGCGCAGCACCGGCACGACCTCCTCGCCGAGCAGGTCGAGCTGCTCCAGGACGGTCTTCAGCGGCAGCCCGGCGTGGTCCATCAGGAACAGCTGGCGCTGGTAGTCACCGGCGTACTCGCGGAAGGAGAGCGTCTTCTCGATCACCTGCTGCGGGGAGCCGACCGTCAGCGGCGTCTGGTCCGTGAAGTCCTCCAGTGACGGGCCGTGCCCGTACACCGGCGCGACGTCGAAGTACGGCCGGAACTCCCGGACCGCGTCCTGCGAGTTCTTCCGCATGAAGACCTGCCCGCCCAGCCCCACGATCGCCTGCTCGGGGGTGCCGTGCCCGTAGTGGGCGTACCGGTTCCGGTACAGCTCGACCATCTGCTTGGTGTGGTCGGCCGGCCAGAAGATGTTGTTGTGGAAGAAGCCGTCGCCGTAGTACGCGGCCTGCTCGGCGATCTCCGGCGAGCGGATCGAGCCGTGCCAGACGAACGGCGCGACGCCGTCCAGCGGCCGGGGCGTGGACGTGAAGCCCTGCAGGGGCGTACGGAACTTGCCCTCCCAGTTCACGACGTCCTCGCGCCACAGCCGGTGCAGCAGGGCGTAGTTCTCGATGGCGAGGTTGATGCCCTGGCGGATGTCCTGGCCGAACCAGGGGTAGACCGGGCCGGTGTTGCCGCGGCCCATCATCAGGTCCACCCGGCCGTCGGCCAGGTGCTGGAGCATCGCGAAGTCCTCGGCGATCTTCACCGGGTCGTTGGTGGTGATCAGGGTGGTGGAGGTGGACAGCACCAGCCGCTCCGTCTGCGCCGCGATGTAGCCGAGCATCGTCGTCGGGGACGACGGCACGAACGGCGGGTTGTGGTGCTCGCCGGTCGCGAAGACGTCGAGCCCGACCTCCTCGGCCTTCAGCGCGATGGCGACCATGGCCTTGATGCGGTCGCGCTCGGTCGGCGTACGGCCCGTGGTGGGGTCCGGCGTGACATCGCCGACGCTGAAGATCCCGAACTGCATGGTCGCTCACCCTCCAGGTTGTTGACGGTTCAACTATACCCGGAGAACGGCGAGCGCCCAGGCACTATTCCCGCCCCCTACCGCCAGTGCGGATCCCTGCCGGTCCGCGCCAGCAGCCGCTCGAACGCCGACGCGCCCTCGGCCACCGGAATCGGCTCCCCGAACACGCCCATCTTCCTGGCCGTCGGCGCCAGCTCGTCCACCGCGCCGGCCAGCTCCGCCACGACCGCCTCGTCGGCCGCCGGGCAGTCCTGGCCCGTCGCCCGTGCCAGGTCCCACACATGCACGGTGAGATCGAGCAGTGCCATGGAGCCGACCAGCCGCGCGGGCATGTCCATCCCCCCGGTCCTGCCCTCCTCGGCCCCGGGCGCCGACCAGGCCGCCACCAGCCGGTCCGCCTCGTCCGTGAGCCGCTCCCGCCACTCGGGGCTCGCGGCGACCCGGTCGGGGGTCTCGGCGAAGTCCGACGCCTCCTTCGCAGCCAGCTTCTGGAACTGCACGATCACCTGGAAGAGATGATTGACCAGCGCCTTCACGTCGTACTCGGCACAGGGCGTGGGAGCGGCGAGCGCCGTGTCGGGAATGCCCCGCACCACCGGAACCGCCCGCTCGCGCGCCATGGCCAGCAGCTCACCGATGCCGTACGTCCTCACACTGTTCGTGTCCATGCCCCGACCGTAGGGAAGCCGCCCCCGCCCTTCTTGAAGAAACGCGACGCCCGCGGAATCGCGACGTACGATCCGGCCATGGAGGCACCCCGCCACGACACCCGCGGGATCGTCGACCCGTCCGCGCTGCTGAACCGCGTCCGGTTCCGCCGCCACGAGCCCGCCGAGCCGCTGCGCCGGTACGTCGAGTGGTACTGGCTCATCGACTGGGACCTGCCCGCGCCCTACGCCTCCCACGTGGTCCCGCACCCGGCCGTCAACCTCACCTTCCAGTGGGACGAGGACGAGGGGCCGCCGTATGCCGAGGTCACCGGCGTCGCGCTCGGCCTGTACACCCGGAAGCTGACCGGCCGGGGCCGGGTCTGCGGGGTGAAGTTCCGCCCCGGCGGCTTCCGGCCCTACGCCCCCGAGGCACCGGTGTCCCGGTGGACGGGCCGCGCGCTGCCCGCCCAGGATGTGTTCGCGCACGCCACGGGCGACGCCGCCCACGCGATCGTCACCCCCGCCGACGACGCCGCCCGCGTGGCCGCCCTCGACGCCTTCCTGCTCGCCCTGCCCTGCGCCCCCGACCCGCAGGCCGACCTCGCCATCGACCTCGTCCGGCGCATCCGTGCCGACCGCACGGTGTGCCGCGTCGGCGACTTCGCCCGGGAGCAGGGCCTGTCGGTGCGGGCCCTGCAGCGCCTGTTCTCGACGTACGTCGGCGTCAGCCCGAAGTGGGTCCTCCTGCGCTACCGCATCCACGAGGCCCTGGACCTCGCCGGCACCCGCACCGACGTCGACTGGGCCACCCTCGCCGGCGAACTCGGCTACGCCGACCAGGCCCACCTCGTACGGGACTTCACGGCGACGGTGGGGATGCCGCCGACGGCGTACGCGGCGGACGCCCGGTCCGGCGGCCCCGACGGTTAGGGAACCAGGACCAACCGGCCCCGCACCCCGCCCTCCGCCAGCCGGGCGTGCGCCTTGGCCGCGTCGTCCAGCGCGAAGGTCTCGGCCACCCGGAGGGTCAGCACCCCGTCGTCCGCCAGCCGGACCAGTTCGGCGAGCTGTGCCCCGTCGGCACTCACCTCGACCGCACCGGTGCGTACCCCACGCACGGACCCGGGCTGGGTGCCCGGAATGACGCCGATGTAGGCGCCCCCGTCCCGCACCCACCGAAGAGCCGTCTCACCCAGGATCGCGGCGTCCAGCACGGCGTCGAAGCTGCCCGCCTCGACGTCACCCGCCGTGAAACGGGTGGCCCCGAAGGACCGCACGAGTTCCTCGTCGCCCTCGCGGGCCAGTGCGGTCACGGATATCCCGCGGTGAGCGGCGAGCTGGACGGCGTATCCGCCGACCGCGCCCGCCGCGCCCGTCACCAGCAGCGACTGATCCGGTCCCAACTCCAGCCGGTCCAGGGCCTGCGCGGCGGTCAGGGCGTTCAGCGGCAGCGTCGCCGCGTGGACGGAGTCGCCCGTCACCGGGGCCTTGGCCACGGCGTCCGCGGGGACGACGACGTACTCGGCGTGCGTGCCCAGCGGCTTGAGCATGCCGTGGTGCAGCGCCACCACCTCGTCCCCGACACCCCAGGAAGCGGCCGGTCCCACCGCGTCCACCGTCCCGGCCACGTCCCAGCCGAGCCCGACATCGGTGCCGGCACCCCCGAAGACACCGGCCGCCAACCCCGCGTCGACCGGGTTCAGCGCGGCCGCCGTGACCTTGATCCGCACCTCCCCCGCGCCCGGCTCGGGCACCTCCCGCTCCACGATCTCCACGGCGTCCGGTCCGCCGAACGTCCTCACCACAGCAGCACGCATGGCAACTCTCCTGGTCTGTGCAATCAGTACATGTCGGGGTGGGTTTCCCCGCTGTTGCAACAACCCTAGGAAGAGTTACTATCCATTCGTAAGTAGTTACCTGGGAGTGCGTACCTACCCGCGAGGTGAGCCATGCCGACCATGACAGCGGCCCAGCGGCGCGAAGAGGCCCGCATCGCCTACGACGCGTTCCTCAAGAGCTGTCCCACCAACCAGCTCCTGGACCGCCTCAGCGACAAGTGGGTCAGCCTCGTCGTCGCCGCCCTCTCCACGGGCCCCATGCGCTACAGCGACCTCGGCCGCAAGATCGCCGGGGTGAGCCCGAAGATGCTGACCCAGACCCTGCGCTCACTGGAGCGGGACGGCCTCCTCACCCGCAAGGTCACCCCGTCCGTCCCCGTCCGCGTCGACTACGAGCTCACACCGCTCGGGCACGGCCTGGCCCTGCTGCTGACCGCGGTGAAGGACTGGGCGGAGACCCACTTCGACGAGGTCCGAGAGGCCCGCGAGCGCTACGACAGCGAGACCCCGGACGCGGCCTAAGCCGAGGCTCCGAGGCGGGGAACCGGCGTCAGAAGTGGTACGAGTCCCCCGTGTCCAGCACCAGCACCCGCTGCTGATCGTTCCCGCGGTCCACGCCCGCCGCGCCGCCACTGCGCACGGTGTCGAACTCCACCAGCACCTCCGAGGGCGCGCCCCGCAGCCGTACCCGCAGACCGACCGGCTCCCCCACCCCGTCCGCGTCCAGCGCCCCGACCCGGCACATCACGATCCGCTCGCCCGCCCGCGCACATCTGTCGGGCAGCGCCTGCCGGTCCGCCAGCGGCACGGACCAGCGCAGCCGTACGGCCACCGTCGGAACCGGCACGGCACCCGTGCCGACCCGGTACGGCGTGAACCGTACGGCGACCCGGCCACCGGACATGGCGGCGGAGCCGTGATAGGCGACAACCGCCTCCGGTGCGCTCACCGCCCCGGCCACCGGGGCCACGGTCACCCCACCGGCCACCGCCATCACGGCCGCACCGCACACCGCAGCAACCCTCGTCCGCCGCATCCGCCCACTCCTCACTCCAGCGTGGTCGTACGGATGTATCCCACGCGGAGCGAGCGGCAGGCGCCGTCCAACAGGTGACGTGCGCCGCCCCCGAACCGGTGGACGGACACGACGCGGCCCCATGGCAAGCTGCCCGCATGCTCGTCCTGCGCTCCGCCGCCCTCTTCGTCGTCGCCGCCCTCTTCGAGATCGGCGGCGCCTGGCTGGTGTGGCAGGGCGTGCGCGAACACCGCGGATGGCTGTGGATCGGCGCGGGCGTGATGTCCCTCGGCGCCTACGGCTTCATCGCCACGCTCCAGCCGGACGCCCAGTTCGGCCGCATCCTCGCCGCGTACGGCGGTGTCTTCGTCGCCGGATCACTGGCCTGGGGCATGGTCGCGGACGGCTACCGACCGGACCGCTGGGACGTCACGGGCGCGCTGATCTGCCTCGCGGGCATGGCGGTGATCATGTACGCGCCGCGGGGCAACTGAACTGGAGGGCTCAGGTCGGCGGCAGCAGCCCCAACTGCCCGAGGAACTCCATCTCGTCGAAGTAGAGCCGGTAGTCGACGATGTGTCCGCTGTCGTCGACGGTGGCGAAGTCGACCCCGCGGATCCTGATCTCCTTCTGCGTGGCGGGCAGTGTCTCGCCGGTGGGCAACTGGATCGGTCCCGTGTTCCGGCCGGTGAAGACGCCCTCGTCGATGGCCGTGTCGCCGATCTCGTACGAGTGCACCGACTCGTACCGGCCGTCGGGAACCATCTCCGCCATCTGGCGCCAGTACGCGGCGATGTCGTCGCGCCCGTGGAGCTCCCCGCCGTCCGGGGTGACGGCGACCGCGTCCTGTGCGTACAGCTCGGCGATGCCCTTGGAATCCGCGGTGGTGATCGCCGCGGTGAGCCGGTCCATGACTTCACGTGCCTGTCCCATGATCCACCTCCTGCTCGGGAGATCACCCGTCTCATTGTCCCACCGCATCGCGCGCCTATCCTGGCCGGACAGTGCCTGGACTCGACCACGCAAGAGGAGCAGCCATGCCCGCCGCAGCCCCGCCCACCGCCTCCCGCATCGCCGTAGTCACCGGTGCGAGCAGCGGAATCGGCGCAGCCACGGCGCGGCAGCTCGCCGCGGCCGGCTACCGCGTGGTCCTCACCGCCCGCCGCAAGGACCGCATCGAGGCGCTGGCCGAGGAGATCAACGCGGCCGGCCACTCCGCGGCGGCCTACCAGCTGGACGTGACGGACCGCGCGGCGGTCGACGAGTTCGCGCTGGCCTTCAAGACGATCGGCGTCCTGGTCAACAACGCGGGCGGCGCCCTGGGAGCCGACCCGGTGGCCACCGGCGACCCGGCCGACTGGCGCACGATGTACGAGACGAACGTCCTCGGCACCCTGAACCTCACCCAGGCCCTGCTGCCCAAGCTGGAGGCGAGCGGCGACGGCACGGTGGTCGTCGTCTCCTCCACCGCCGGCCACGGCACCTACGAGGGCGGCGCGGGCTATGTCGCGGCCAAGCACGGCGCCCACGTCCTCGCCGAGACCCTCCGCTTGGAGATCGTCGGCCGGCCGGTCCGCGTCATCGAGGTCGCGCCCGGCATGGTCAAGACGGACGAGTTCGCCCTGACCCGCTTCTCCGGCGACACCGACAAGGCGTCCAAGGTCTACGAGGGCGTGGCCGCCCCGCTGACCGCCGACGACGTCGCCGACACCATCACCTGGGCGGTCACCCGCCCCAGCCACGTCAACATCGACCTCCTGGTGGTCCGCCCCCGCGCCCAGGCGTCCAACACGAAGGTCCACAGGGAGAAGTAGGGTCACGCAGCGTGGACAGACACATACGTCTCGAAGCGCTGCACAATTTCCGCGACCTGGGCGGCTACCCGACGACGGACGGCCACCGTGTCCGCCCCGGCCGCCTCTACCGCTCGGACTCCCTGGGCAAGTTACGCGCGGGCACCGCGGACTGGTCCCGCTTCCACTCCCTCGGCATCGGCACGGTCATCGACCTGCGCTACCGGTGGGAGATCGAGAAGCGCGGCCGCGTCCCCGGACACCCCCTGGCCTTCCACTGCGCCTCGGGCAAGGACCGCACGGGCATGGTGGCGGCCCTGATCCTGGGCCTGCTCGGAGTGCCCGAGCGCGCGATCACCGAGGACTTCACCCTCACGGAACAGGCCGTCCCCGCCCTCCTGGCCGACTGGAAGGCCCGCAACGACGGCCGCGCCCCGACCCGGCCGGGTTTCGGCCGCGCCCCCGAAGCGGTCATGCGCCTGTTCCTGGCAGACCTGGCGGGGCGTTACGGCTCGATCGAGGGCTATGCCTCCGAGGGCCTGTCCTTGAATCCTGAGCCCCTCTCAACAACCCTCCGCAGCGCCCTCCTTGAGAAGCGACCGGAATAACTCACAAGGGTGAACACCATCGATCACCCGAACGGGGGCTGAACTGGCGATCTAGGCTCGCGCCACAACATCAAATCGACGGCCCTCGACCGGGATGCCGCCCGGGCGAGGGCCTGACCAGCAAGGAAGGAAGAGCTTCCTCATGGCTGAATGCGAGCCTATCGCCCACCAGTTCATGGACCTCACGGTGCCTGAGTACGCGTACATGTACGGCTTCTTACAGGCGGACGGACATCTCGCAAAGGGGGCCGGCCAGAAGGGGCGCCTTCCGGTCGAGATCAGCGCGCGAGATGTCGATCTTCTACATCGGTTCCAGAAATTGACGCCGTACAACAGCAGCATCACCGAGCGCACTCGGTCCACGAACTTCGTCAAGGTTCACACTTCGGTCACCTGGACCCTGTGCTCCCTCGAAGCCAGGACCAGACTCAACGAAATCGGCCTTCCCTACGGCCGCAAGTCGAAGAACATCGCCCCATCCGCTGGCGAGTTCTCGACTCGCGACTATCTGCGTGGCGTCATCGACGCCGATGGCTCGGTGGGTTACACAAGCCATGGCTTCCCGTTCATCTCCCTGACCACGGCCAGCACAGCCATCGGCGCCTTCATGTGCTTCTACGCAGGGAAGGTCACGCGGGCTGAACGCACCCTCAAGCGGAACGCTCGGGACAACATCTACAACATCCTCTACACAAAGGAGAACGCACAGGAGTTGGCAGCCCATCTCTATTACGAGGACTGTCTGTCCCTGCGGCGCAAGAAGGCAGCAGCCGACTCGCTGTCGGCCTGGATCCGGCCCGCAGGTATGAGGGTCGCGGCTGAGCGCCGTCGCTGGACGGCACACGAGGATCGCGTGCTGCTCCGACTGAACAACGATGCTGTGGCGGCCAAGGAACTCGGCCGAACCGACAAGAGCTGCCAAATCCGCCTCTGCCGACTGAGGACCGGCCAGATCCCGATGCCGACGGACAGATGACCGATCGTGCGAGGCCCACCGTTCCGACCCTGGGGCCTCGCACGTCAGCCCTTCACGCAGATGAACTGCTTCAGCCTCGCCACGACCTCGACCAGATCACGCTGCTGCTCCATCACCTGGTCGATGTTCTTGTAGGCCCCCGGGATCTCATCCAGCACACCGGAGTCCTTACGGCACTCGACTCCTCGCGTCTGCTCTTCCAGATCCCGCACCGTGAAGCGCCGCTTGGCCGCGTTCCGGCTCATACGCCGACCCGCGCCGTGCGAGGCTGAGTTGAAGGCCTTCTCGTTACCGAGCCCCTTCACGATGTACGAGCTGGTGCCCATCGAACCCGGAATGATCCCGAACTCACCGGAGCCGGCACGGATCGCCCCCTTGCGGGTAACGAGCATGTCCATGCCCTCGTAGCACTCCTCGGCCACATAGTTGTGGTGGCACGAGATCTCCTGCTCGAAGGTGGGCTTCGCCTTCTTGAACTCCTTCCGGACCACGTCCTTCAGAAGCGCCATCATGATCGCGCGGTTGTACTTGGCGTACTCCTGAGCCCAGTACAGATCATTCCGGTAGGCCGCCATCTGCGGTGTGTCCGATACGAACACCGCGAGGTCTCGATCGACCAGTCCCTGGTTGTGCGGGAGCCTCTGCGCGACACCGATGTGAAACTCAGCCAGCTCCTTGCCGATGTTCCGGGAACCGGAGTGCAGCATGAGCCAGACCGAGTTTGACTGATCTAGACACAATTCGATCATATGGTTACCCGAGCCGAGAGTGCCCATCTGCTTACCGGCCCGCTCCTGACGGAACTTCACCGCGTCCGCGATCCCGTCGAACCGCCCCCAGAAGTCGTCCCACCCGGCCGTGCCGAAGCCGTGCAGGCGTCCGGGGTCGACGGGGTCGTCGTGCATCCCGCGTCCCACCGGAATCGCCTGCTCGATCTTCGACCGCAGCCGCGACAGGTCACCCGGCAGGTCATTGGCCGTCAGCGACGTCTTCACCGCCGACATCCCGCACCCGATGTCCACGCCCACCGCCGCAGGACAGACGGCCCCGCGCATCGCGATGACGGACCCGACCGTCGCCCCCTTCCCGTAATGCACGTCCGGCATCACGGCGAGGCCCTTGATCCACGGCAGGGTCGCGACGTTCCGCAGCTGCTGGAGCGCCCCGTCCTCGACCGTCGCCGGGTCGGCCCACATACGGATGGGAACCTTCGCGCCCGGCATCTCCACGTACGACATAACGTCCTCAATCCCCCGGAAAACACATACAAGTCTGAAATCGCAAAACCGGCACCAAGGTTGATGAAAGGGACAGCGGACCGGCGCCCACGGCAGTGCGTGCGATACACATTGTCTCCAGTGGGCGCCCCCGCGCGGCAAGCGAATAACCAGCGGGGACACTGAATGACCGGCAACGGACCGACCACAGAACCACCGTCGAGAGGAGCCTGACCGTGCAGCGGAAGGCCTATGTATCCGGCGTCGCCGCACTCCTCGCGGCGCTGCTGGCCGGCTGCACCGGCAGCTCCGACGACGGCGGCACGACCGACGGCTCCAACCCCGGCGACTCCGGCACGGCGACCGCGGCGGCCGAGCCCGGCCGGTACGACACACTGCCCGAACCGTGCGGCGTGGTCGGCGAGGACACGCTCGACTCGCTGCTTCCGGGCGTCAGGCAGATCACGGACGAGGACCAGCGCGAGAAGGCGTACGAGGGCGCACCGACCCTCACCTACGACACCGACCGCAAGGTCGGCTGCCGTTGGAAGGTCGAGTCGACCGACGCCACGGACCATCTCTTCGTCGACTTCGAGCGTGTGGTGTCGTACGACACGTCGGTCAGCGACGACAGCGAGGCAGAGCAGCTCTTCGCGGCCCTGCAGGAGGCGGCCGACCTCCCCGAGCCGACGAGCACCGAGTCCGCCGCGACCGGCGAGGCCACCCCCTCCGCCGACCCGAGCGGCTCGCCCTCCTCCTCGCCCCCGGCCTCACCGTCGGCGTCGGCGCCCTCCTCGCCCTCCGGCTCCACCTCCCCGTCGGCCTCGCCCTCCGGCGACGGCGCGACCCCGGCCGCCCTCCAGCCCCGGGTGCTCGACGACCTGGGCGACGAGGCCTTCCTCGACGACAAGCTCAGCAGCTCCGGTTCGACGGCCCAGCAGCGCAAGGTGACTGTGGCGTTCCGCACGTCCAACGTGATCGTGACGATCGAGTACGAGGAGCAGCCGGCCACCGTCGGCACGGTCCCGGACAGCGAGGAAATGCAGGACAGGGCCCAGAAACTGGCGGCACAACTGGCCGACGAACTGGCCGAGTAGCGCCCCTCGCACACCCTCGTACGCCCAAGTGCGGCGTAACCGAAACGAGACCGCACACCTTCTTCACCGCGTACCGTGGCCCCTCGGACCCGATCCGACGGCAGGGACCACGAGTGTCAGTCATGAGTGAAGGAACCATGCAGCGAGTAGCAGAGCGAGAACAGCGTGACGGGCGTAAGCAGCGCGAGCAGCGGGGGAAGGGCCTTCACGGCCTGCAGCGTGCCCTCGTCTGCGCGGCCGTCGTCCCCGCGGTGCTGATCGCCGCGGGCTGCTCCTCGGACTCCGGTTCGGACGACAGGACGGCCGGGGACACGAAGGCCTCGGCGTCGGCGTCCGAGTCCGCGAGCCCGTCGCCGACGGTGCAGGCGGCGGCGTACAAGGCGCTTCCGCAGCCGTGCAAGGCGCTGTCGAAGAAGACGCTGGAGGAGCTCGCCCCCGAGGCCAAGTCCGGCAAGGAGGGCTCCTCGGACGAAGCGTCGACGCGTGGCTCCTGCTCCTGGAGCAGCCTCGACAACAACGGCGTGAAGGGCTCGCAGTTCCGCTGGCTCAACGTCTCCCTGCTGCGCTTCGAGTCGGACGCCTCGCGCGGCTCGGGCGACAAGCGGGCGCAGGAGTACTACGAGACGCAGGCCCAGGACGCGAAGTCGGTGTCGGGCGCGAAGAACACCAAGTCGGAGCCGGTCGCCGGGGTGGGCGACGAGGCGACGGCGGTGCGCTACGACCTGAAGAAGAAGGAGGGCTCCTTCCGCCAGGAGACGATCGTGGCCCGGGTCGAGAACGTCGTCGTGACGCTCGACTACAACGGCGCCGGTCTGGCCGGTGAGAAGACCCCGAGCACGGAGTCCATCGACAAGCTCGCGCGCAAGGCCGCCAAGGAGGCGGTGGCCGCGGTGAAGAACGCGAACGGCGGCAAGAGCGCGGGCACGCCGAGCAGCGCCCCGTCGAAGTCGGCTTCGAAGTCTCCCTCGAAGTCGGCTTCCGGGAGCTCCTCGAAGGCGTCCGGCTCCCCGTCCAAGTCAGCGCCGAAGAAGAGCTGACCGTCACACCTGGCCCACCGCTGAGTCACAACACGCAGCTCAGCCACGCCTGTTGCCCGAGCCCGGCCCCCTGAAGGGACCGGGCTCGGGCCGTACCGGCAATCCGTACGACGCACAGATGTGCCACCCTGTTGCGCGCAACAACATGCACTGGGAGGGGAGTACGCGTGGCCGGGCCACCGCAGCTGACTCGGACGCACCGCATTCTCATCGGTGTGGTCGTGTTCGGCGCCGTCATCATCGCCGGCATCGGCTTCGCCGGTTCGTACGCGGCCGTCCGCGAGCTGGCCATCCAGAAGGGCTTCGGGAACTTCAGTTATGTCTTCCCGATAGGCATCGACGCAGGTATCTGCGTCCTGCTCGCCCTTGACCTGCTCCTGACGTGGATCCGCATCCCGTTCCCGCTCCTGCGCCAGACGGCGTGGCTGCTGACGGCTGCGACGATCGCCTTCAACGGCGCGGCGGCCTGGCCGGACCCGCTGGGCGTCGGCATGCACGGCGTGATCCCGATCCTGTTCGTGGTCTCGGTGGAGGCGGCCCGCCATGCGATCGGGCGCATAGCGGACATCACGGCCGACAAGCACATGGAGGGCGTCCGCCTCACCCGCTGGCTCCTCTCCCCCCTGCCGACCTTCCTCCTGTGGCGCCGCATGAAGCTCTGGGAGCTGCGCTCCTACGAGCAGGTCATCAAGCTGGAGCAGGAGCGGCTGGTGTACCAGGCCCGCCTGCGCTCCCGCTTCGGCCGGGCGTGGCGGCGCAAGGCGCCGGTGGAGTCGTTGATGCCGCTGCGTCTGGCGCGGTACGGCGTTCCGCTGGCGCAGACGGCTCCGGCGGGGCTCGCGGCGGCCGGCATCGAGCCGGCCCTGCTGCCGCCGGCACCGAAGCAGGCCCTGGACGCCGTTCACCCGGCCGACGTGGCCGGCATGACGCCGGGCAACGCCGCCGGCCCTCGCGCCGCCGCGGCGCCGGTCCCCCGGCAGGCGGCGCCCGCCGGCGAGCAGCGCCCCGAGCTGGTCGGCCCGGAGCCGGCCGGCCCGCCCGACGTCGAGCAGCCGGAGTACGTGCAGGACTGGTTCAACACCCCCCGGAACGTCGAGTACCACGGCGGCTACGACGCCCAGTACGACCCCCAGGGCCACTACGAGGAGTGGTACGAGGAACAGCTGCGGGCCGAGCAGTACCAGGACCAGTACCAGCAGGAACCGCCCGTCCAGGAACCCTCCCCCGAGGACACCGGCACCTTCCCGATCCCCGTGACCGGCAACCGCACCCGCCAGCTCGGCGAGGGCGGCGGTCCTCCGGAGCGCCCGGAGCCGAACGACGACGACTACTACCAGATCTTCCGTCAGTCGATCGACGGCAGCTACCCCACGCCCCGCGTCCTGGGTGACAACATCCAGGCGACGTACGGCACGTCGCTGAGCCCCAGCGCTCTGAAGACCCTCACGGAACGCTTCCAGAAGCGCCATTCGGCGGAGCTGGAAGAGGACCACATCGCCTGACCCTGAGCCTAAAAAAGGGGCCCTCCGCAGAGGGCCCCTTTTCCGTGCCGCCTACTCCCCGAGCAGGGTTCGCACCCGCTCCTGCCCCACCGCGAGCAGCAGCGTGGGCAGGCGCGGCCCGGTGTCCCGCCCGACCAGCAGGTGGTACAGCAGCGCGAAGAACGTCCGCTGGGCCGTCTTGATCTCGGCCGGCAGTTCCTTGGGCGTGGCGTCCGCGGAGAACCCGGCCTGCACCTTGGGCACGCCGTAGACGAGGTGGGTCAGCCCGTCCAGCGACCAGTGCGACTCCAGCCCGTCGAGGAGCAGCCGCAGCGACTGCTGGGACGCCTCGTCGAGGGACTTCAGCAGCTCGACGTCGGGCTCGTCGCGCACGATGGTCCGCTGGTCGGCGGGCACCTGCGTGTTGATCCAGGCCTCGGCCTTGTCGTACCGGGGACGCGCCTCGTCGAGCGAGCCCAGCGGGTTCTCCGGGTCCAGCTCGGAGAGGATCCGCAGCGCCTGGTCCTGGTGCCCGGCGGTGATGTCGGCGACGGACGCGAGCGTCCGGTACGGCAGCGGGCGCTGCGTACGCGGCAGCTCACCCGCGGCCGTGCGCACGGCACGCGAGTGCGCGGCGATGTCGGCGGGCAGGGCGGACCCGTCGGCGACCTTCCCGTCGAGCTTGTCCCACTCGTCGTAGAGCCGCTGGATCTCCTGGTCGAAGGCGATCTTGAAGGACTGGTTGGGCCTGCGGCGGGCGTACAGCCAGCGCAGCAGCTGCGGCTCCATGATCTTCAGCGCGTCGGACGGGGTGGGCACCCCACCGCGCGAGGAGGACATCTTCGCCATGCCGCTGATGCCGACGAAGGCGTACATCGGCCCGATCGGCTGCTTGCCGCCGAAGATCCCGACGACCTGGCCGCCCACCTGGAAGCTCGACCCCGGCGAGGAGTGGTCGACACCGCTCGGCTCGAACACGACGCCCTCGTACGCCCACCGCATGGGCCAGTCGACCTTCCAGACCAGCTTGCCGCGGTTGAACTCGTTGAGGCGGACGGTCTCGGAGAAGCCGCACTCGTTGCAGGTGTACGTCAGCTCGGTGGTGTCGTCGACGTACGAGGTGACGGTGGTGAGGTCCTTCTCGCAGTTGCCGCAGTAGGGCTTGTACGGGAAGTAGCCGGCGGAGCCGGAGCTGCCGTCGTCCTCGGCGGCCGCGCCGGAGCCCTCGGCGGCCTCCAGCTCGGCCTCGTCGACCGGCTTCTGCGACTTCTTGCCGCCGCCCTTGGGCTTGGTGCGGTACTGCGCGAGCACGGCGTCGATGTCGCCGCGGTGCTTCATCGCGTGCAGGATCTGCTCGCGGTACACCCCGGAGGTGTACTGCGCGGTCTGGCTGATCCCGTCGAACTCCACACCCATCTCGGCGAGCGCCTCGACCATCGCCGCCTTGAAGTGCTCGGCCCAGTTCGGGTGGGCCGACCCCTTGGGCGCCGGGACGGAGGTCAGCGGCTTGCCGATGTGCGCGGCCCACGTCTCGTCGACCCCGGCGACACCGGCCGGCACCTTGCGGTAGCGGTCGTAGTCGTCCCAGGAGATCAGATGCCGGACCTGGTGGCCGCGCCGCCGGACCTCGTCGGCGACGAGGTGCGGGGTCATGACCTCGCGCAGGTTGCCGAGGTGGATGGGTCCGGAGGGGGAGAGTCCCGACGCGACGACGACCGGTTTGCCCGGGGCCCGACGCTCCGACTCCTCGATGACCTCATCCGCGAAACGGGAGACCCAGTCGGTGGTCTCGGTGCTCTGAGCCACGATCGGCACGTCCTTCTTTCTCCAGGGCAGCCGTACGGTCAACGGCTGGCGCCCTCATTGTCCCAGCAAGGACGGCAACAACGAAAACGCCTTTGCGGGCAGCGCCCTGAAGGGGCGCGGGGCTGTATCGATGTGCGGCTCCGCCGCGTGGGCGCGACCAGCCCCCATCGGCCCACGGCCGCAATAACCGCTTTACCACCCATGGGATACTGACCGTGTCTATCCATCCCCACGAGGAGAAACGGCACTCACTCCTATGGCCCCGGTCACGCCCCTAAGCGACTCCGTCAACCAGCACCTCGTCGACGCCCTCACGGCCACCCTCCCGGGAACCGTCGGAGACGCCCTGCTGCGACGTAGTGACCGGGCCGACTTCCAGGCGAACGGCATTCTCGCCCTCGCCAAGAAGGCCAAGGCCAACCCCAGAGAGCTTGCCACCCAGGTCGTCGGCAACATCACCACCGGTGACGTGATCAAGGACGTCGAGGTCTCCGGCCCCGGCTTCCTCAACATCACCGTCTCCGACCAGGCGATCACGGAGAACCTCGCGGCGCGCTACGCGGACACCGAACGCCTCGGCGTCCCCCGCAAGGACATCCCCGGCATCACCGTCGTCGACTACGCCCAGCCGAACGTCGCCAAGGAAATGCACGTCGGCCACCTCCGCTCCGCGGTCATCGGCGACGCCCTGCGCGGCATGCTCGACTTCACCGGCGAGCAGACGATCGGCCGGCACCACATCGGCGACTGGGGCACCCAGTTCGGCATGCTCATCCAGCACCTGTTCGAGAACCCCGGCGAGCTGGCCCCCGCGGCCGACGTCGACGGCGAGCAGGCGATGAGCAACCTGAACCGGGTGTACAAGGCGTCCCGTGCGGTCTTCGACTCGGACGAGGAGTTCAAGGAGCGGGCCCGCAAGCGGGTCGTCGCCCTGCAGTCCGGCGACAAGGAGACGCTGGAGCTGTGGCAGCAGTTCGTCGACGAGTCGAAGGTCTACTTCAACTCGGTCTTCGAGAAGCTGGACATGGAGATCCGGGACGAGGAGATCGTCGGCGAGTCCGCGTACAACGACGGCATGCCCGAGACCGCCCGCCTCCTGGAGGAGATGGGCGTCGCGGTGCGCTCCGAGGGCGCGCTCGTGGTGTTCTTCGACGAGATCCGCGGCAAGGACGACCAGCCGGTCCCGCTGATCGTGCAGAAGGCCGACGGCGGCTTCGGTTACGCGGCCTCCGACCTGACCGCGATCCGCAACCGGGTCCAGGACCTGCACGCCACGTCTCTGCTCTACGTCGTGGACGTCCGTCAGTCGCTGCACTTCAAGATGGTCTTCGAGACCGCTCGCCGGGCGGGCTGGCTGAGCGACGGCGTCACCGCGCACAACATGGGCTACGGCACGGTGCTGGGCGCGGACGGCAAGCCGTTCAAGACGCGTGAGGGCGAGACCGTACGGCTGGAGGACCTGCTGGACGAGGCGGTGCAGCGGGCCGCGGAGGTCGTCCGGGAGAAGGCGCAGGACCTCACCGAGGACGAGATCCAGGAGCGGGCCGCGCAGGTCGGCATCGGTGCGGTGAAGTACGCGGACCTGTCGACGTCGCCGAACCGGGACTACAAGTTCGACCTGGACCAGATGGTCTCGCTGAACGGCGACACGTCCGTCTACCTGCAGTACGCGTACGCCCGTATCCAGTCGATCCTGCGCAAGGCGGGCGAGACGAAGCCGGCCGCGCACCCGGAGCTGGAACTGCACGCGGCGGAGCGGGCGCTCGGCCTGCACCTGGACGCGTTCGGCGACACGGTCTTCGAGGCGGCCGCGGAGTACGCCCCGCACAAGCTGGCCGCGTATCTGTACCAGCTGGCGTCGCTGTTCACGTCGTTCTACGACAAGTGCCCGGTGATCAAGCCGGAGCCGCCGAAGGACGTCGCGGAGAACCGTCTGCTCCTGTGCGACGTGACGGCCCGGACGCTGCACCAGGGCATGGCCCTGCTGGGCATCCGGACGCCCGAGCGGCTCTGAGCGTCCGACGAACCGCGCGCGGCCCGTCCTCTCCCCCCAAGGAGAGGACGGGCCGCTGTCGTCATGTGGAACGGCTGTGCGGCTAACGGCTGTTGGCGAAGTTCTTGAACGCGGCCCGGGTGCCCGAGCCGGCGATCCCGTCGATCGCGCCGGTGTAGCCGTAGTGCTGGAGCAGCCGCTGCAGCGCCTTGATGGTGCCCGATCCGACGATGCCGTCGATGGCACCGGTGTAGCCCCAGTACTCCTTGAGGCAGCGCTGGAACGCCTTCCAGCTGTTGGTGCCGAGCTGCCCGTCGATCGCGCCGGTGTAGCCCCAGTACTGCTTCAGCCAGCCCTGGACCTTCTTGGCCTCGGCGGCGGTCAGGCCGAGGTTGTTCACCGCGAGGACGGAGACCTCGGAGCTCACGGCCGGCTGGGTGTCCGGTGCCGCGAAGCTGGTGCCCGCGGTGGCGAGGCTTCCGGCGGCAAGGCCGATGACGGCACTGACGCTGACGAGGGTCCTCGTCCAGACATTCGGTCGCATGCGTTTCCCTCTCGCTCTGTCTCGGGTGGCGGCCCCTGCCGCCGGGCTGGCGAAACGAGCGTGCGGGGCGGGCGGCGAGGCCTGCCACAGTTGCCGCGGAAGTGACGTCACCGCGGGACGTCCCACTCGCTGACCTGCGGAAACCTGACGCGGCGAGACGGCGGGGCGGGACGCCCGTGGCGAGCGGTTGGCCGATTTCGTACCGGTACGCGAACCCGCTCCCGGTGCGGGCCGTGGATGCTGATGCAGAATGCGACGGGGCATGGGGCCGCTGACCACGGACCGCGTGCCGGACCGTGAACGCGAGTGGGGGGAACATGTCGCGTTGGGCAGTGCTGCCCGCGGAACTCGATCCGCGCGTACGGCAGTTGGTGGTGCGGTTGCGTCGGCTGAAGGACCACAGCGGGCTGAGCCTGCGGCAGCTGGCCGCGAGGACGGGGTACAGCCCGAAGTCATGGGAACGGTATCTGGGCGGCCGTTCGTTGCCGCCACCGCGGGCCGTCGAGGCGCTGGCCCGGATCGGGGGTGAGGATCCGACCCGGTGGCTGGCCCTGCGCGAGGTCGCGGCGGAGGCGTGGGGGAACGGGCGCGGGGAAGCGCCCGCGGCGGACGCGCCCGCCCTGGAAGCAGCGATGCCGGAAGCGACGACGACCGCGCCGGAGATCCTTACAGCCGGGGCCGCCGCCGAAGCTCCGGCCGACGGCGCGCGTTCGCCGACGCGTTCCCTGCGGGTCGCCCTGGTCGCGGGCGCCGTGGCACTGGTGCTGGCCCTCTCATCGACGGTCCTCCTCGCCGTACGGCTCCTCGGCTCCGCGGGAGAGACGGCAGCTCCGCTCGCCGCGTCCGCCGCGTCGGCACCGGCATCGTCCTCGCAGTCGGCGCCCGGGTACGCCTGCCGTGTCGAGCGGATCGACGGCCGCTGGTACGCGGGCATCAGCCCCACCAGGGGTGCCGTCCTGGCTAACGGCCACGCGGGGCCGGAGGTGGCCGAGGCACAGTGCCTGCTGCTCCGGGCGGGCATCTCGCCGGGCGGCATCGACGGGATCTTCGGTCCGCTGACGGAGGCAGCGGTCAGACGCGCGCAGCAGCGGGCCGGGCTGGTGGTGGACGGCATCATCGGCCCGCACACCTGGAAGGCCCTACGGCGATGACGACACCGTCACCGGAGCGGGCCCGACTTGCCTGCGCGCTGCGGGAGTTGAAGGTCCGCACCGGCCTGAGCCTGGTCGGCCTCGCGGCGAAGACGGCGTTCAGCAAGTCCTCCTGGGACCGCTACCTCAACGGCCGCACCCTGCCCCCGCGCGACGCGGTACAGGAGCTGTGCCGTCTCGCGGGCGAGCCGGAGGGGCGCTGCCTGGCCCTGTGGGAGATCGCGGAGTCGGAGAGCAGCGGGCGGGCGCGGGAGGGCCCACGGTCTCCGTCTCCGCCCGCGCCCCCATCCGCTCCGGCATCCCCGCCTCCCCCTCCGACTCCCCCTCCATCTCCTCAGCAGGGCACGGGTGCCGGGAGTCCCGCCGACGCCGGTACGACCCACCGCGGCGCGACAGCCCTGGCGGTGCTCGCGTCGATCTGTGCCGTGCTCCTCGGGGGCGTCGCGGCGGCGGTCCTGCTGCTGCCGCACCCGGAGGGGGAGACGGGGTCGGCCCTGGCCCCGCCGCCGTCCGCCGCCGGGCCCCGCTGCCAGGGGGCGGCCTGCGAGGGCAGGGGCCCGATGCAGATGAAGTGCGCCGCAGCTCCGGTCATCCTCGCCAGGCACCGCACCACCACCGGCGCCTGGCTGGAACTGCGCTACAGCGAGGAGTGCGGGGCGGGTTGGGCCCGGATGTGGGGGACGCGCG
This sequence comes from Streptomyces sp. NPDC055013, assembly GCF_053608645.1. Taxonomy (NCBI): domain Bacteria; kingdom Bacillati; phylum Actinomycetota; class Actinomycetes; order Kitasatosporales; family Streptomycetaceae; genus Streptomyces; species Streptomyces sp. NPDC055013. The sequence goes on along the minus strand of NZ_JBSGVW010000013.1, from coordinate 7,248 downwards.
TGGGTGACCGGCTGGAGATGTCGGCGGCCGACCGCGGCTGCGCCGGCGTCGGTGACGTCCGCGGCGCCGAGGTCCGGAGCGACATCGACGCGGACGCCTACGTCCACACCCCGATGACCGCGGCTCGGCCCGGTACCGCGGTCCGCGCCTGTTTCCGGGCGGCGGGAAGGAGTGCTTCGACAGCCGAGTGGCCGGTTGAGTTGTCAGTGCCGACCTCTACAGTCACCGACATGGCGACTCTTCCGAACCCACTGCCGAAGCTCGCGACCGACCCGACGGGCACCGCGCTCGGCCTCCGACTCCCGCCCGGGAGGCTCCTCGACGCGACCCACGAGGGCGAGTCGCACGAGCCGCTGCTGTGGCTCGCCGACCAGCAGGCGGTGCCGGGCGCCTGGGCCGCGCTGGCCCCGGCCCGGCGGACCGCCGGCCTGCTGCCGGTCATCCTGGACGCGGGCGGCCGCCATGGCGGCCCGCAGATGTGGGAGCTGACGCCCGAGGCGATGTCGTACCCGGGAGATCACGACGCCGATGAGGTGCTGGCGGACCTCTGGGAGGAGTACGCGGCCGGGGAGACGGAAGAGGAGTGGCCCGGGCCGGCCGACGCTCCCGCCGCCTCCGGCACCGTCTTTGCCGACGACCCCGACGCGGTGGCCACCGACATCGCGGACTCCCTGCTGGACAGCGGCGGCCTGTTGGAGGGCCCCCGCCTCGCCCTCGTTCCGGCCCGCCGCAGCGCGGACGTTCCGGCGGCGATCGGCTGGACGGGCCCGGTGAACCACGAGGGTGACACCGCTCGCCTCTGCGCCGTGCTCCGCTCCTGGGAGGACCGCTTCGGCATACGGGTCGTGGCGCTCGGCTTCGACCACCTGCTCGTCTCCGTCGCGTTTCCTCCGACCACCTTGGCCCAGGCGGAGGCCGTCGCCGCCGAGCACTTCGCGTTCTGCCCGGACAACATCCTGCAGAGCGGTGACAGCACTGTGCGCGCGTACGCCGAGAAGCGGCTCCTCAACCAGCCGGCCTGGCACTTCTGGTGGGACTGACCGCCCCGCCGTCCCCGGTCACTGCGGCAACACCCGCATTCCGTCCGGCACCTCGATGCCGAACTCCTCGTCCAGCAACCGCCGCGCCTGCTCCTCCTGAGTCACCTCCTGCTCGACGACCGCCCCGTCCGCCCGCGTCCGTGTGAGCAGCGGGCCGTTGAGCAGGAGGTGACGTTCGGCGGTGACGCTCTGGACGTAGACGCGCTGAGTGAACGGTGAGCGCGGATTGGTGCCGATGTGCCAGTTGATCACCTCGAAGTCGGGCTTCTCGAACGGCTCCAGAGTGAACGCGTACTGATCCGCCCAGTCGCCCTTCACACGATCGTGGGCCTGCAGCACCCACAGCTCCAGCGGCCCGTGGTGGGGCGCGTGGACGAGCCGGTGCCGGCGTTCCGCGTCCCGGAACTCGACACCGGCCGTCAGCGGCACCGGCTCCAGCAGCGCGCCGATCGCGCCGAAGCCGACGTCCGCGAGATACGGCTGCGGGTCGCCGGGCTCCTCGACGAGCAGCGCCATGTGGGTGCGCGGGCGGCTCTCGACGCGATCCGCTCCCACGACGACGCGCGCGGCCAGCCGGGTCACGCCGAAGCCCAGCGCCTCCAGCGCGCAGGCGAGCAGCGTGTTGTGCTCGTAGCAGTACCCGCCGCGCCGGCTGTGCACCAGCTTGGCCATCAGGTCGGCCGGGTCGAGGGAGGGCGCCGTACGCCGCAGGGCGTCCAGGTTCTCGAAGGGGATGCCCCTCATGTGCGCCAGGTGCACACCCCGAAGCGTCGCCACGTCGGCCCGCCGCTCGCCCTCCCAACCGATCCGCCGGAGGTATGCGTCGAGGTCGAACCCCGCCGCCTGAACCGTCTGCGCTGTGTCGGCCATGCCCTAAGCCTGACGCAAACCCTCCCCGAGCCGCCTCAGGCCCTCCCCGATCTCCTCGGGGGTCTGCGTCACGAAGCACAGCCGCAGGGTCGAGCGGTCGGGCTCACCGGCGTAGAAGGGCGCGCCGGGCACGTACGCCACGTCCTGCCGGACCACCTTGGGGAGCAGGGCCGTCGTGTCGTACGACTCCGGCAGGCGGGCCCACAGGAACATGCCGCCCTCGGGCCGGGCCCAGGTCGATCCCTCCGGGAGGGCCCCGGGCAGGCCGGCGAGCATGGCGTCGCGGCGTTCGCGGTAGACGTCCCGGACGCGGACCACATGTGCGTCGAGGCCGGTCAGGTAGCGGGCGGCGGCCAGCTGGTTCAGGGTCGGCGTGTGCAGGTCGGCCGCCTGCTTGGCGACCACACAGGCCCGCCGCAGGGCGGCCGGCGCGCGCAGCCAGCCCAGTCGCAGACCCGGCGCCATCACCTTGGAGAAGGAGCCGAGCAGCACCGTACGGTCCTGTGCTCCCGGGTAGGACGCGATCCAGGGCACGCGCTCGCCCTCGTAGCGGAGTTCGCCGTACGGGTCGTCCTCGACGATCCACACTCCGCCCCGGGCGGCGACCTCGGCGACGGCCGCCCTGCGCTCGGCGGGCAGGGTTCTGCCGGTCGGGTTCTGGAAGGTGGGCACGGTGTAGAAGAGCTTCGGCCGCTCCCGCGCGACAAGCTCCTCCAGCGCCTGCGGGTCCACCCCGTCCGCGTCCCCCGGCACGGCCACGACCCGCGCTCCCGCGAGGCCGAAGGCCTGAAGTGCCGCCAGATAACAGGGGTCTTCGACGAGAACCGTGTCACCGGGATCCAGCAGCGCGGTCGCCAGGAGCGACAGACCCTGCTGGGAGCCGGTGGTGACGAGAAGGTCGTCGGCGTCGGTCGCGAGGCCCCCGGCCGACATGCGCGCGGCGAGTCCGGTGCGCAGGCTCGGCTCGCCCTCCGTCGTGGAGTACTGCAACGCCCGCTCCGGTGTCTCGGCGAGCACGTCACGGAAGGCGGCCGCGATGCCCTCCCGGTCGAACAGTTCCGGCGCCGGCAGCCCGCCCGCGAAGTTGATGACCTCGGGCCGGGCGGTGACGGCGAGGATGTCCCGCACGGGCGAGCCACCGACCGACCCGGCCCGCGCCGCGAGCGGCGGCACGGCGGCCGGGGCGTGGTGGGGCGCGGGAGGCGCGGGCTCGGTGACGGTCATGACACGGCTCCTTCGGCTCGACGACGAGCGTGACGGCTCGTGCCGGGCAGCCTAGAGAACTAGGTGTCACCTACAGGCAGCTTTTCGGTATCCGGACTCCGCCGCGGCACAGCGGGGCGTTTCACCGCTCCGGACGTCCCACACCGAGCCGTTGGGACATGACGTCCCCGCAGGTCAACCGGCATTCCGCTGCTCGGGCGTCCCGAATTCACGGCGGACGCTGGCGGCCGGAAGGGATGATCACGCAGGCTGGGGTCCGACCCCCACCCAAGGAGAGGGCCCATCCCATGTCCGCACCCCCCACCCGTCGCCCACACGTCCGGCTCCTCGCCGCCACGCTGGTGACGATCGCCGCGCTCACGCTGACCGCGTGCAAGGACGGCGAGGGACTGCGCGACGAGGGCCCGGCCGCCCTCCATGACCCGGGGACGGCGAAAGGCCACCCGGACAACGTCCGGGTGGCCTCCAGGCCTTGAGGCCCACACCACCGGCTCATGGCATCACGCGTGCGCCGGGATCTCCTTGGGGCTCGGGCCGTACTTGTTCGCGCCCGGCTGGGTGTCCGCGCACAGGAAGACCAGCATGACGATGAAGCCGACGAGCGGGACGATCCCGATGAGGATCCACCAGCCCGAGCGATCGGTGTCGTGCAGTCGGCGCACGGTGACGCCCAGGGCGGGCAGCAGGAGCGCGACCACGAAGATGCCCACGAGGGCCGGGAAGTCGATCGCGTAGCCGACGGCCATGACCACGATCTCGAAGATCAGGTAGAACAGCGTGAACATCCAGTATTCCTTGCGGCGCGCACGGCCGCTGAACACCGCGTACTTCTTGAGCACCTCGATGAACCAGTTCACTGCATCCCCCCCAGGGATCGACGTATGACAGACCCTCCGGAACGGATCAGGCCAGGCGCAGAAGCTACGAACACTGACGGGGACCCGTCAATTCGGTTGATCTGCACAGCTCGTATCGCCGAACCCTGATCACCCACCTGATCCCGCCCGATTGCGACCGGCGAATTCAGGACAGATCCATCGAAGATCACCGAGTATCCCCGCGTGGGTCCCGCGGCGACCCGGCGCCGCAACCAGAACTGCCCCGATCCGAGTTCCAGTCGTGGCCGAAATGAATGCGTTCCGATGCCGGACCGATCCGGAACCGTTGCCGTGCCGTCGGCCGTTCCGTCAGCGAAGTCCCCGTGCCGCCTCGACGGCCCAGTAGGTCAGAATGTTGCGCGCGCCCGCCCTCTTGATGCCGGTCAGCGTCTCGAGGATGGCCCGGTCCCGGTCGATCCAGCCCTTCTCGGCGGCGGCCTCGACCATCGAGTACTCGCCGGAGATCTGATAGGCGGCGACCGGTACGTCCACCGCGTCGGCGACCCGCGCCAGGATGTCGAGGTAGGGCCCGGCCGGCTTGACCATCACCATGTCGGCGCCCTCCTCCAGGTCGAGGGCGAGCTCCCGCAGCGACTCCCGCGCATTCGCCGGGTCCTGCTGATACGTCTTCCGGTCACCCTGCAGCGACGAGGCGACGGCCTCCCGGAAGGGGCCGTAGAAGGCGGAGGCGTACTTGGCGGTGTAGGCGAGGATGGCGACGTCCTCCCGCCCGATCTGGTCGAGCGCGTCCCGGACGACGCCGATCTGCCCGTCCATCATCCCGCTGGGCCCGACCACGTGGGCCCCGGCGTCGGCCTGCACCTGCGCCATCTCGGCGTACCGCTCCAGGGTCGCGTCGTTGTCGACACGCCCGTCCGCGTCCAGTACTCCGCAGTGCCCGTGATCGGTGGTCTCGTCGAGACACAGATCGGACATGACGAGAAGCTCGTCCCCCACTTCGGCCCGCACATCGCGGATGGCGACCTGGAGAATCCCGTCAGGATCGGTCCCAGGGGTCCCGAGGGCGTCCTTCTTCTCCTCCTCGGGAACCCCGAAGAGCATGATGCCGGAGATGCCGGCCTCCACCGCTTCGGCAGCGGCCTTCTTCAGGCTCTCCCGCGTGTGCTGGACGACCCCCGGCATGGTCGCGATCGGCACCGGCTCGCTGACGCCCTCGCGCACGAAGGCCGGGAGGATGAAGTCGGCGGGGTGCAGCCTGGTCTCGGCGACCATCCGCCGCATGGCGGGGACGGTCCGCAGACGCCGCGGCCGCGTACCGGGAAAGGATCCGTACGTCGTCATGGCACCTACGCTACGCCCGCGTCGCGGGTGCCTTTGCCGACGAGGCGTCGGACGCAACACGGCCCCGGCGGCCCGCATGCGGTCCCCCACCCACCGGGTCCATCCTGAAGTAGAGAACTCCCAGGCCCCGCAGGCCCCCGCAGGCCCCGCAGGCCCCCGGACACAAGGACCCCGACGGCCCCGCCCCACCCGCCTCGCCGCCGCAGTCCCTCCGTACGTACGCACACCACGGAGGACGCGATGACCGCCACCCACCACAACACCCCCGCCCTCTTCGCCCTCTCCGAGATCCACGGCCCGGTCCTGCGCCCCGGCGACGACGGCTACGCCGACGAGGTCACCGGCTTCAACCTGGCCGCGCTGCACACGCCGGACGTGGTCGTGGGCGCGACGGACGTCGACGACATCGTGATGGCACTGCGCTGGGCGTCGGCCACCGGCACCCCGGTCGCCGTGCAGGCGACGGGCCACGGCGCGAACTTCCCGATCGACCACGGCCTGCTGATCAGCACGGCCCGCATGACGGACGTACGCATCGACACCGGCCAACGCCTCGCCACCATCGAGGCCGGAGCGAAGTGGCGGCACGTCATGGACGCGACCGCACCGCACGGCCTGGCCGCCCTCTGCGGCACGTCGACGGACGCCGGCGCGGTCGGCTACACCCTGGGCGGCGGCCTGCCGGTCCTCGGCCGGGCCTACGGCTACGCGACCGATCTGGTCCGCTCGTTCCAGGTGGCCACACCCGACGGCACCCTGTACGAGTCCGACCCCGACCACGAGCCGGAACTGTTCTGGGCGCTGCGCGGCGGCAAGGGCAATGTCGGCGTGGTGACCTCGATGGTCTGCGAGTTGCTGCCCTTGCCCACGATCCTCGGCGGCGGGATCTACTCCCCCGGCGAGCACACGGAGGCACTACTGCACGCCTGGACCGACTGGACCAGGACCGTCCCGGACGAGATGTGCAGCACCTTCTCCGTCCTCCGGCTCCCACCCATCCCGGAGATCCCCGAGCCCCTGCGCGGCGGCTTCTGGGCCCGCGTCGCGATCGCCTGGCCCGGCGACCCGGCCGAGGGGGAGCGCCTGCTGGCCCCGATCCGCGCGGCCGTCCCGGTGGCGGTCGACATGGTGGAGGAGATGCCGTACGCGGCCGTGGACCGCATCCACATGGAACCGCAGGCCCCCCTGCCGGCCCGCGAGGCATGCGCCCTGCTGCGCGACCTGCCCGCGGACGCGATCGACACGTTCCTCTCCCAGGTGGGCCCGGCCGTCCCCGACTGCCCCCTCCTCGTGGTGGAGTTCCGCCACATGGGCGGCGCCCTGGCCCGCCCCGCCCGCCTGGAGGACGCGATCTGCTCCCGGGACGCCAACTACCTCCTGGAATCGGTGGGCGTCCTGGCAGCCCCACCGGCAGCCGAGGCCATAGAGATGACCACAAGGTCCCTGTACACGGCGATGGCGCCCTACGGCACGGGCCACACAATGATCAACATCCACGGCACCCCGGGAGACACCACCGACCGAGCCCGAGCCTGGACCCCCGAGACCCGCACCCGCCTGAGCCAGGACAAGTCCACCTACGACCCATCCAACCTGCTCCGCTTCGGCCACACGGTGCCGACATAGCCCGTCCGCCGTTCGAGGACGAGGCGCCACCCAGCCACAGGCTGGGACCTGCACGCGCAAACCGACCGTGACTGCCGGCGCCGCCCAGCCATTCCACCCACCCGCTGGGGGCTGCACGCACACCGACGGTGCTTCGTCCGACGTTCGAGGCCGAGATACCGCCATCCCTAGCCCCCACCCACCCGCTGGGGGCTGCACCCACACCGACGGCGCTTCTCGGCGCAGGCCCAGGCATTGCAGCCCGTCCGGCGTTTGAGGACGAGGCCGTTCAGGCCGACAGCGGGGGTCTGGGGGCGGCAGCCCTCAGG
>NZ_JBSGVW010000012.1:0-242283 GCF_053608645.1 Streptomyces sp. NPDC055013 | reverse complement strand
GGCGCGGATCACATACGATCCGCGCCCCACCCCACTTTTACGGCTCCTGTGTGACGGGTAAGGTTAGGTTAGCCTCACCGATCAAGGGGATGGCGCATCGATCCCGCCGGGAGGTGAACCGCGTGTACGTCTGCAGTTGCTTCGGCATCACCGAGCAGCAGGTCAAGAAGCACGCGGAGGGCGGTGCCTGCACCCCCCGCCAGATAGCTTCGGCCTGCAAGGCCGGCACGGACTGCGGGTCATGTGTGCGCCGTATCCAGGCGCTCCTGGGCAGGGGTGCCTGCCCGCGCCGGGAGCTGGCCGACCGGGGGGAGCCCCTGCTCTCCGACCTTGAGGACGCGGCCTAGCTCGGCTGCTCGATCTGCTGTGCGAGGTACAGCGCCTCGCCGAGCTTCTCGATGAGCTCCAGCTGGGTGTCCAGGTAGTCGATGTGGTGCTCCTCGTCCTCGAGGATCGACTCGAAGATGTTCGCGGACGTGATGTCGCCCTTGGTGCGCATCACCTCGATGCCGCGCTTGAGGCGGTCGATCGCCTCGACCTCGACCTGGCGGTCGGCCTGGAACATCTCGGTGACCGTCTGGCCGACCCGCACGTGAAACAGCCGCTGGTAGTTGGGTAGGCCGTCGAGCATGAGGATGCGCTCGGTGAGCTTGTCCGCGTGCTTCATCTCATCGATGGACTCTTCACGCGTGTACTTGGCGAGCTTGGTCCAGCCTTTGTTGTCCTGGATCCGGTAGTGCAGCCAGTACTGGTTGATCGCCGTGAGCTCGCCGGTCAGCTGCTCGTTGAGGAATTCGAGGACCTCGGGGTCGCCCTGCATCGCAGAGGCTCCTTCCACGCGTGGTAACTGGCGGGTTGCGCCGCATGATTCCACCGCTGAAGAAGATCGTCCAGTAAGTCTTCACTTAGTAAGTAAGTGCATGCTTAGTCCAGTTTGCGGTGGATTGTTGAGGGGTGTGGTCAGGTGCACTGCCCCTGGTCTGTCAGGATGGAGTCATGGGTCAGCCGGCAGAGCGCGAAGGTGGAGCAGCAGCACACGCCGAGCTTCCGCCGGGACAGCGAGTGCAGCGCGGCTGGCCGGTCACGCACTACGGCCCGGTCCCCAAGTTCCGGCCCGAACGCTGGGAGTTCAGGGTGTTCGGGGCCACCGCCGACGGCGAGAAGCACTGCTGGAACCATGAGGAGTTCACGGCTCTGCCGTACAAGACCGTCGTCGCCGATCTGCACTGCGTCACGAAATTCAGCATGCTCGGCGCGGAGTGGGGCGGCATTCCGGCGCGTACGATCCTGGAGATCGCCCCACCCGCACCGGCCGTCACACATGTGATGGTGTGGGCCGAGTACGGCTTCAGCTCCAACCTCCGCCTCGCCGACTTCGCCTCCGATCGCGCGATCTTCGCGACCCACAAGGACGGCGAACTGCTCACGGCGGAGCACGGATTCCCCCTTCGTCTGGTCGTCCCCCATCTGTACGCCTGGAAGGGGCCCAAGTGGGTCCGGGGCGTGGAGTACATGACCGCCGACCGGCGCGGGTTCTGGGAGGAGCGCGGCTACCACAACCTCGGGGACCCGTGGAAGGAACAGCGGTACTCGTACCAGGAGGAGCCCGGGGACGGGCCTGAGCTGTGATCTTCGGTGGCCTTGCCGGGGTCCTCAGTGGTGGTACTGGTGCACCACCGCATGCCCCTTGCCGCGGCCGATCGTCCACTTGTTGACCGGGGTCGTCAGGACGAAGGCGACGGTCAGCGCGATCGCCAGCACCCACCAGAACAGCGGGTCGGCGAGCTCGGCGTCCATGGCGCCCGGCCACATCACGATCACGCCGTTGTCGACCAGCTCCATCACTGCGATGGACAGGGTGTCCGCGGCCAGCGCCACCTTGAGCGCGGCACGCAGGTCGACGCCCGCCTTCAGCACCCCGCGCAGGGTGAACGCGTAGCCGAAGAAGAAGGCCAGGACGATCGCCAGCACCAGGGTCGGCACGTTGCCCCAGCCGAGCGCGGTGCCGATCACCATGCCCAGCACCTCGCCGATGGCGCAGCCGGTGAGGCAGTGCAGGGTGGCCCGGACGGCCGTCGGCCAGCTGCTGCTCGCGGCCGCGTCGGGGTGGTGCGCGTGTGCCGCGTGCGCTTCGTGCTGCATGAGTGCCCCCAATGCCAGGTTACGGTTCCCGCACCGAGCGAGAACCGTATACCCCCCAGGGGTATTCCCAACCCCTTGAGTGACCTGTCGGGGTCAGGCGTCTCGAAGCTTCTTCAACCGCTCCACGTCCGCCGCGTGCCCTTCCTTGCCGCCCGGTGTCTCGATGATCAGCGGTACGCCCTCGGTGGCCGGGTGCGTCATCAGCGCCCGGAACGGGTCCTCGCCGATGTGGCCTGCGCCGATGTTCTCGTGCCGGTCCTTGTGAGCGCCGACGACGTCCTTGGAGTCGTTGGCGTGGATCAGCTTCAGGCGGCCCTCGCCGACGGTGTCCACCAGCAGGTCGAGCGTCTGATGCATGCCGGACGGGCCGGTCAGGTCATGGCCGGCGGCGAAGATGTGGCAGGTGTCCAGGCATACGCCCAGCTTCGGATGGGCGTCCAGTGCCTCGAAGTACGGCCCGAAGTCCCAGGTCCGCGAGCAGAGTGAGGAGCCCTGCCCGGCCGTGGACTCCAGCAGCAGGAACGGGTCGTCGTCGTGGGTCAGCTCGTCGAGGAGCGGCAGCATGTGCTCGCGCACCTGCTTCAGGGCGACGTTGCGCTCCCGGCCGCCGGTCGCGCTGCCCGTGTGCACGACCACGCCCAGCGCCCCGATCTCCCGCCCGCGCCGCAGCGAGTGCCGCAGGGACTCCACCGACTTCTCGACCGTCGCCTCGGTGTGCGAACCGAAGTTGATCAGATACGGCGCGTGCACGTACGCCGGGATCGACTCGGCCTCGCACACCGCGCGGAACTCCTCGTCCTGCCGCGGATTCCCGGTCGGCGTGGCCCAGCCGCGCGGGTTGGCGACGAAGACCTGGACCGTCTCGGCCTTGAGGTCGTGGGCGTAGGTGAGCCCGACGGAACTGAGGCCCCCGGCCACGGGGACGTGGCCGCCGACGGGGTTGCGGGACGGGGCGGCGGGGGCGGGTTCCGAGGCGGCGGACTGCTGGATCTTCACCCGTTCAGGGTGTCATGCCCGCAGTCGGCCAATCGCCGATGCCTGCGACTGACCGCCCCCTGGAGCGCCCCGTCACCGGATGGTGATCGTGATCGTCGATCCCTTCGGTGCCGTCTCCCCGCCCTCCACGGACTGCTTCTTGACGGTGTCGCCGAACAGGCCGAGCAGGCCGCGGTCCTCGTCGACCTGGAAGCCGGCGGACTCCAGCGCGGTCGTGGCGTCGTCGACGCTGTCGCCGACCACGTCCGGGACCTCGATCATCTCGGGGCCCTTGGACAGCGTCAGCGTCACCGTGTCGCCCTCGGCGGCCTGCCTGCCCTCCGTCGGCGACTGCTGGGCGACCTGGCCCGCGTCGAACTCGGAGTTGACCCGGGCGGCGGCGACCTTCACCTTCAGGCCGGCTTCCGCCAGGTCGGCCTTCGCGTCGGCGAGGCTGCTGCCGGTGACGTCCGGGATGTCGACCGGGGCGCCCTTGCTGACGGTGAGCGCGACCGCGGAGCCGGAGCGGACCTTGGTGCCGTTGCCCGGCTCCGAGGAGATCACGAAGCCCCTGGGGACGTCGTCGTTGAACTCCCGGATCACCCTGCCCGGTTCGAGGCCGCCGTCCTTGAGCACGGTCCGGGCCTTGTCCAGCTTGTAGCCCTGGAGGTCGGGCACCTTCACCGTCTCCGGTCCCATCGACATGACCAGGTTCACGGAGTCGTTGTGCCGGATGCGGGCGCCCGTGTCCGGGTCGGTGCTGATGACGGTGCCGCGCTTGACGGTGTCGCTGAACGCGCGCTCGACCTTGCCGACCTCGAGCCCGGAGTCCTCCAGCCGGTCCCGGGCCTGCGCCTCGGTCTTGGACAGCAGCGGCGGGACCTTGGTGAACTGGCCGGAGTTGATGTACCAGATGCCGGCACCGAGGCCGAGGGTCAGCAGTACGGCGGCGACGATGACGAGCGGCCCGCGCGGAGCGCGCGACGTCCGTGACCGGCGCCGGGGCGGCGGGGGCGGCGACTCCAGACGGCTGGTCCGGTTGAAGACGGCCTCGCGCTCCGGCTCGTCCTCGTTCACCGGCAGCGGCCGCTGGATGTTCAGCGCGCGCGGGATCACGCTCGTACGGTCGTCGGCGTTGCTGTGCTCCGCCGTGAGGGCCTGCGGCGGCACCGCGTCCAGCTGGTCCGCGCTCAGCGCGGCGCGCGTGTCCCGGGCCTGTGAGAGCAGCGCCACGGCGTCGTACGGGCGGATGTCCGGGGTGCGCGCGGTGGCCGAGGCGACCAGCTCGTCGAGCTCGTACGCCAGGCCCGGCACGATGGCCGAGGGCGGCGGGACGTCCTCGTGCAGGTGCTTGTAGAGCACCACGGCGGGGGAGTCCGCGTCGTGCGGCTTGTCGCCCGTGAGCATCTCGTAGAGCACGACACCGCACGCGTACACGTCGACGCGGGCGTCGGCGGCGCCGGGCTGCTCTATCTGCTCGGGCGCGAGATAGGAGACGGTGCCGAGCACGGCACCGGTGGTGCTGGTCACGGTGTCGACGGACCGCACGAGCCCGAAGTCGGCGACCTTGACCCGGCCGTCGTCCCCTATGAGCACGTTCTCCGGCTTCATGTCCCGGTGCACGAACCCGGCGCGGTGCGCGGCACCGAGCGCGGCCAGCACCGGCTCAAGGATGTCGAGGGCGGCGCGGGGCTGCAGCGCCCCGCGCTCGCGCAGCACGTCGCGCAGGGTGCAGCCCGCGACGTACTCCATGGCGAGATAGACGTACGACCCGTCGGTGCCCTGGTCGAAGACCTGCACCACGTTCGGGTGCGCCAACCGGGCCACGGACTTCGCCTCCCGGATGAACCGGTCGACGAACACCCCGTCGACCGCCAGGGCGGGATGCATCACCTTGAGCGCGAGTACGCGGTCGAGGCGGGTGTCCACGGCCCGGTAGACCGTGGCCATCCCGCCGACCGCGATCCTCGCGTCCACGCGATACCGGCCGTCGAGCACCTGCCCGACCAGAGGGTCCTGAAGGGTCGTATCCACGCAGGTGAGTGTACGAGCCGACACTGACACGCCTCCCAATTCGGCCAGGATCGGGGCGGGACTGAAGCTGACCTGTGACGGACGCCTCATGGCCGAAGGCTTTCCATCGAACGTGCGTTCAGAATGCGGGGCGCTCCGGGTCCAGCCGCGCCATGCCCCCGACCGGCGACGACGCCTCCGCGAAGTGCCGCATCGGAATCCTCCCCGCCCGGTGCGCCAGCCTCCCGGCCTCCACCGCATGCCGCATCGCGTCGGCCATCAGCACCGGTTCCTGGGCTCGCGTCACCGCCGAGGCGAGCATCACACCCGCGCACCCCAGCTCCATCGCGAGCGCCGCGTCCGACGCCGTACCGGCTCCCGCGTCCAGGATCACCGGCACGCGCGCGTGCTCCGTGATCAGCTGGAAGTTGTGCGGATTGCGGATGCCGAGCCCCGAACCGATCGGCGACCCCAGCGGCATGATCGCCGCACAGCCGACGTCCTCCAGCTTCCGCGCCAGCACCGGGTCGTCATTGGTGTACGGCAGCACGGTGAACCCGTCGTCCACCAGCGTCTCGGCCGCGTCCAGGAGCTCGATCGGGTCCGGCAGCAGCGTCCGCTCGTCGGCGATGACCTCCAGCTTGATCAGATCCGTACCGAGCGCCTCGCGCGCGAGGCGGGCCGTCAGCACGGCCTCTCCCGCCGTGAAGCACCCCGCCGTGTTCGGCAGCACCCGGATTCCGAGCTTCTCCAGCACCGACAGCACCGAGCCGTGCACCGAGGCGTTCACCCGCCGCATCGCGACCGTCGTCAGCTCGGTCCCGGACGCCAGCAGCGCCCGCTCCAGCACGTCCAGGCTGGGCGCCCCGCCCGTGCCCATGATCAGACGGGACGAGAAGGACGTACCCCCGATGACAAAGGGATCGTCGGCCATGGTTCAGCCTCCTTGGACGGCGGTCAGGACCTCGACGCGGTCCCCCTCGGAGAGGGACGTCGACGGCCACTGCGTGCGCGGGACGACGGTTTCGTTGAGGGCGGCGGCAACTCCCGAGGGCGCCGCGGTGAGGGACTTCACGAGCGTGTCGAGGGCCGTCCCCGGCTCGATCTGCCGACGCTCGCCGTTGACCGAGATGGTGACCGGGATGCTCATACGGGCTGCTCCGTGAGTGCGGCGGCGCCGAAGCGCCTGGGGGTGAAGGCGCGGGCCTCGTCCGGGAGCTCGCCGGTGGTCAGGACGTGCGCCATGGCGTCGCCGGTGACCGGCGTGAGCAGCACGCCGTTGCGGTAGTGCCCGGTGGCCAGCGACAACCCCTCCAGCTCGGTCGGGCCGAGCAGCGGAGCGTTGTCGGGGGAGCCGGGGCGCAGGCCGGCCCGCGTCTCGGTGAGCGGCAGTTCGGTGATGCCCGGCACCAGCTCGTGCGCGTCGCGCAGCAGCTCGTAGACGCCGCCCGTGGTCACCGTGGTGTCCCAGCCCAGCTCCTCGCTCGTCGCCCCGACGACCAGCTCCCCGCTCTCGCGCGGCACCAGATACACCTGGCTGCCCCGCACCACGGCCCGTACGGTCCGGCTCAGGAACGGCGCGTACCGCTTCGGCACGGTCAGCCGCAGCACCTGCCCCTTCACGGGGCGTACGGGCGGCACCACGTCGTCCGGGACTCCGGGCAGTCGTCCGCTGAGGCTGCCGGCCGCGAGGACGACCTGGCCCGCGCGCAGCTCGTTGCCGTCCGCCGTGGTGACTCCCGCAGCCCGGCCCCGTGTGACGTCGAAGCGCTCGGCCCAGGTCCGGTGGAAGACCACTCCGGCCCGCTCGCACGCGGCCACCAGCGCCCCGGACAGCCGCCGCGGGTCGATCTGGTGGTCGCCGTCCACCCGCAGCCCGCCGCGCACACCTGGCGCGAGCATCGGCTCCAGGCGCCGGCACTCGCGCCCGGACAGCCACTCGGAGTCCAGGCCGGACTGGCGCTGCAGGGCGTGCAGGTCGCGCAGATGAGCGCGGTCGTCCGCGTCCAGCGCGACGGCGAGCGTGCCGCACCGCCGGTAGCCGAGGTCATGGCCGGTCAGGTCGCTCAGCTCGGCCACGAAGTCCGGGTAACGGCGGGCCGAGGCGAGATTCAGGCCCAGCAGGGTCTGCTCGCCGTAGTGCAGTTCCGTGACGGCGGCCAGCATCCCGGCCGCCACCTGGGCGGCGCCGCCACCCGGCTCGGGATCCACGACTCCCGTCGTGAACCCGCGTTGCGCGGCCCGCCACGCCGTGACCAGGCCGATGATTCCGCCCCCGATGACAAGGACGTCTGACGTTCGCGTACGCGACATGGGCGTCCAGCCCCTCCCTTCGCCGGCATGACCCGGATCAGGTTCGTACGGTCGGAGGCCGCCAGCCTCCCTCTCAGCCCGGTGCGTCCGGGCTCCCGCGAGTGCTCTACGTTGGCCACCCTAGCCCGCCGCCGTAAGTCTCAGTAAGGGAGCCCGCGCCCATGCCCCGCTCGCTCGACGGCCTCGTCCTCGCCCCGGTCGCGGACCAGGCCCCAGGTCAGGTGGGTACGCGCACCCGGTTCACGTACCACGAGAAGGACGGCGAGATCTGGGCCGAGTACACGGGCGGCGACGTCGTACGCGGCCGTCTCGTGGGCACCAGGGAAGGCGACCGGCTGGACTTCCGGTACGTGCAGCTCAAGCGGGACGGGGCGACATCGTCGGGGCACTGCGTGTCGACGGTGGTCGAGCTGTCCGACGGGCGGGTGCGGCTGGAGGAGAGCTGGGAGTGGGAGTCGCAGGCGGGCAGCGGGACCAGCGTGGTGGAGGAGCTTCCGGTCGAGGTTGTGCAGCAGGTCACTGAGCACGCCCCCTGACTGACGAATAGTCAGTTGTCTATGGTGATCAGGTGAGCGAGCAGACGCAGCAACGGGGCACGTCAGCGGCACGCCGCGTGGTCGTCGCCGGCGCGGGCATGGCCGGCGTGCAGACCGCGGTCGCCCTGCGGGAAAAGGGCTTCACCGGCACCGTCACACTGATCGGCGCCGAGCCCCATCAGCCGTACGACAGGCCGCCCCTGTCCAAGGCCGTGCTGCTCGGCAAGGCCGAGGGCTCCGCCTTCGACGTCGACTTCGAGGCGCTCGGCGTCGAACTCCAGCTGGGGCGCGAGGTCCTGGGCGTGCGCCCCGCCGAGCGCCGGCTGGACACCGAGGCCGGGCCCGTCCCGTACGACGTCCTCGTGCTGGCCACCGGCGCCGAACCGATCCGGCTGCCGGGCGCGGAGGGCGTGCCCGGCGTGCATCTGCTGCGCACCCTGGACGACGCCGAGCGGCTGCGGCCGGTGCTGGCCCGCCAGCACGACATCGTGGTGGTCGGGGCGGGCTGGATCGGCGCGGAGTTCGCCACGGCCGCGCGCGAGGCGGGCTGCGCGGTGACGGTCGTGGAGGCCGCCGACCGGCCGCTCGCCGCTGCGCTGCCCGCGGAGGTGACCGCGCCGATGACCGCCTGGTACCAGGACAGCGGGACGGTGCTGCGCACGCACGCGCGCGTGGAGCGCGTCGAGCCCGGCGAGGTGATCCTCGACGACGGCTCGCGGGTGCCCGCCGGTGCGGTCGTGGTCGGCATCGGGGCGCGGCCCGCCACGGCCTGGCTGGCCGACTCGGGCATCGAGCTCGGAGCACACGGAGACGTCGTGGCCGACGAGCGCCTGCGCACGTCCGTACCGGACGTCTACGCGGTCGGCGACTGTGCCTCCTTCCCGTCGGGACGGTACGGCGAGCGCCTCCTGGTCCACCACTGGGACAACGCCCTCCAGGGCCCGCGCACGGTCGCCGCGAACATCCTCGGTGAGAGCTCCGCGATCTACGACCCCGTGCCGTACTTCTGGTCCGAGCAGTTCGGCCGCTTCGTCCAGTACGCCGGCCATCACGCCGCCGCCGACACCCTCCTGTGGCGCGGCGACCCGACGGGCCCCGCCTGGACCGTCTGCTGGCTGCGGGGCGACCGACTCGTCGCCCTGCTGGCGGTGGGCCGACCGAGGGATCTCGCACAGGGCCGACGGCTGATCGAGGCGGGCACGCCGGTCGACGCGGAGCTGCTGAGGGACCCGGGACGGCCGATGAAGGCGGCGGTGGCGTAGCACGTCACCCCAACAGGTCCTCCCAGGTGGACCGGCCTGACTTCCGACTGTCAGTGGCAGATGGCAGGCTTGTTTCCGTGACCGAGATTGACGCAAGAACCGATGCTCTCGTCCCCGCCTGGCTCACCCTCCCCGACATCGCCGAAATGCTCGGCGTCGAGGTGACCCGCGTCCGGCAGCTGGTCAAGGAGGGCCAGCTCATCGCCGTACGCCGTGGTGAGAACCGCGCGCTGCACGTCCCCGCCGCCTTCATCGACGAGGACAAGGTCGTCAAGGGTCTGTCCGGGACCCTGACGCTCCTGCGGGACGACGGCTTCACGGACGTAGAGATGCTGGAGTGGCTCTTCACCCCCGACGACAGCCTGCCCGGCACCCCCGCGCAAGCCCTCAGTGAGAATCGCGGCACGGAGGTGAAGCGCCGCGCCCAGGCGCTCGCCGTCTGAGTCCGAACCCACCGAGCCGAACACCGTCCGGCGCACGGGCCGGGGCCGCACCATGGGCCACGGCCGAGGTCGGCTGCGGCCCGAAGCCGGGAGCGGGACGTGCGTGGCGCACGGTGGGGGCACCGTGGAGCGGCATGGAGTGGCGTGGAGCGGCGGGGAGAACCTGCCGCTCCCGTTCGGGGCCGTAACCGGTTGCGGCCGGTTACGGCCACCGGCGCGACGGCGTCTCCGCGAGCGCGGGGGTTTCGGCCGTCCGGGCCGACATGGGTCGGGCCGGACGGATCGGCGGTCCTGCCGCGTCGGCCGGTGCCGCACTGCGGTCGGGGCCGCCGGAGGGCGCAGTCCCAGGGCACGGGGCCGGGCCTCGCCCGCACCGGTGGCCGGGCCCGGTGCCACCGCGCCGCGGCCCACCACACCCCACCGCTCCGCAACGGCGCGGCCCGCTCCGGCTACCGTGCCACCGTCCGGCACCCGCCCGACGTCACCCGTCCGGCAACCCGACCACAGGGGGCACCGTATGTCCGACACCGTCACCGCAGGCACCGCCCGCGCCCAGCTCGCCGATGCCCGGCTCTACCTCTGCACCGGCGCCCGCAAGCAGCAGGGCGACCTCGCGGAGTTCCTGGACGCCGTGCTGGCGGGGGGCGTCGACATCGTGCAGTTGCGGGACAAGGGCATGGAGGCGGCCGAGGAGCTGGAGCATCTGCGGGTCTTCGCCGACGCCTGCGCCCGGCACGGCAAGCTCCTCGCGGTCAACGACCGTGCCGACGTGGCCCACGCCGCCGGCGCCGACGTCCTGCATCTCGGCCAGGGCGACCTCCCCGTACCCGCGGCCCGCGCCATCCTCGGCGCCGACGTCCTCGTCGGCCGCTCCACGCACTCCGAGTCCGAGGCCTCCGCGGCCGCCGTCCAGGAGGGCGTCGACTACTTCTGCACCGGCCCCTGCTGGCCGACCCCCACCAAGCCCGGCCGCCACGCCCCCGGTCTCGACCTGGTCCGCCACACCGCAGCCCTCGGTACCGACCGCCCCTGGTTCGCCATCGGCGGCATCGACCTCGCCAACCTCGACCAGGTGCTGGAGGCGGGCGCCCGCCGTGCCGTCGTCGTACGGGCGATCACGGAGGCGGACGACCCGGGCGCGGCGGCGGCGGAGTTCGCCAAGCGGCTGCGGCAGGGGTAGCCCACCGCCTTCGCCCCGCTGGACACCCCGGATTTCCTGACGTTTGTCCAAGGCGTGGACAACAACCCGGCAAATCGGGCAAATGTCCGGTGTCCGGTTGGGGGACCGGGGCCCCCTGACTAACCTGCGGGTATGGCCCTCGGCACCGCATCCATCAGATCGGACCACGCTCGTACCGTGCGCGAGATGCTCGCGACCGGAAAGACGACGTACTCGTTCGAGTTCTACGCGCCCAAGACCCCGAAGGGCGAGCGGAACCTGTGGAACGCGCTGCGCCGGGTCGAGGCCGTAGGCCCCGACTTCGTCTCCGTGACCTACGGCGCGGGCGGTTCCACCCGCGCGGGCACGGTCAAGGCGACCGAGGCGATCGCCTCGGACAGCACGCTCACCCCGATCGCGCACCTCACCGCCGTCGATCACTCGGTGGCGGACCTGCGCAACATCATCGGGCAGTACGCCGACGCCGGGATCCGCAACATGCTAGCGCTGCGCGGCGACCCGCCCGGCGACCCGCTGGGCGAGTGGGTGCCGCACCCCCAGGGCCTCGCCTACGCCGCCGAACTCGTCGAACTGATCAAGGCGTCCGGCGACTTCTGCGTGGGCGTCGCGGCCTTCCCCGCGATGCACCCGCGCTCAGCCGACTGGGAGGCGGACGTCCGTCACTTCGTCGACAAGTGCCGGGCCGGCGCGGACTACGCGATCACGCAGATGTTCTTCGAACCGGAGGATTACCTTCGCTTGCGCGACCGCGTATCGGCCGCGGGCTGCGACACCCCGATCATCCCGGAGATCATGCCGATCGCCAGCGTAAAGACGCTGGAACGCATCCCCTCCCTCACCAACGCCGCCTTCCCGGCCGCCCTGAAAGAGCGGATCCTCACAGCCAAGGACGATCCCGCGGCTGTACGCTCCATTGGCATCGAGTTCGCGACGGAGTTCTGCGCGCGGCTGCTGGCCGAGGGAGTGCCCGGACTGCACTTCATCACGCTCAACAACTCCACAGCTACCTTGGAAATCTACGAAAGCCTGGGCCTGCACCACCCACCGCAGGCCTAGACCGGCCGTCCTGATATACGTCACACTGCGTAGGCGGCCACTGGGAGAGGGGCGTACATGGGCTGGACGGTCCTCTACATCGCATTCGGCGTCGTCGCGCTGTGGCTGCTGGGCGAGGTGCTGCTGCAGTACAAGGCGCGGCTGCGCTGGCGGCTGCTCGCCTTCGTCGGGTTCCTCGGCGTCGTGGTCGGGGTGCTGATTCCCTCCGTCATCGTCATCGGTCTGGGCGCGGCGGCGTTCGCGGTCGGCCAGACCTACGTCACGCTGTCGTTCCGCCGCGGCTTCTCGGCCGGCTGGGCGGTCTCCGCGCCGGCCCTGGGCCCGCTGGCCGCCGCCAAGCGCCGCCGCGGTGAGCCCGACCGACAGGAGCCGACCCTCGAGGTCTCCGACCTGGAGGCGGAGGGCGGCTACGCGGGCAACGACGCCAAGTACGGCCAGGACAACGTCGGTTACGGCGACGACTACGACCGCGACGACGTGTTCACCCCGTCGCGCGCAGCTCAGCCCACCGCCGCCGAGACGACCTCCGTGTATGAGCCGCAGCCCCTGCCGGACGACACGGGCTCCTACGGCATATACGGCGGCGACCCCGCCTACGCCGCCGCCGACCAGAACTACGCGGCCACGGGTCAGCCCCAGGACCAGTACGCGACGGCCGACCAGAGCTATGCGTACGACGGCTACAGCGGCTACGACCAGCAGCAGTACGGCTACGACAGCACCGGCCAGCAGCAGTACGCCGCGTACTCCGACCCGTACATCGGCACCCAGACCTACGGCGGTGCCTCCTACGACGCCTATGGCCAGCAGCAGTACAACCAGCAGGGCTATGCCCAGGACCAGTACGCCACCGGCGGCTACGGCGAGACCCCGTCCGGCGGAGTCTGGGTTCCGCAGCAGCGCACCGACGAGGCGTACGGCGGCGAACTCCCGCCCGAGCAGCAGTACCCGTACCAGGGCGACGGCCAGCAGCACGGGCAGGGTCAGGGGTACGACGAGCAGTACCGCTTCTGACGGCCCCGCACGGCGCCGCTCACACCCGGGTCACTGAGAGCCCCGGAAGTCAGGCCCTTCCACGATCAGTCCCGCCACCAGCGCGCCCGACATGCCGGCGTGGGGGAGCCCGCCGCCCGGGTGGGACCAGCCGCCGACCGTGAACAAACCGGATACGGCCGTGCTGTTGGACGGGTGCAGCAGCCGCCCCTCGGCCGCGGCCAGCGCGGGTGCCGGAACCGCTCCGCCGTCCGTGCCGGTCTCCTCAGCGATGTCGGCCGGGGAACGAACCTCGTGCCAGAGGAGCCGGGCGCGCAGGTCCGGCACGGCACGCTCCGCGACCGTGATCAGGACTTCGGCGTGCCGGTCGACGTTCTCCGGTTCCGCCCAACTCCGGTCGAACTGTGCCGGCACCGTCGACGTGAGCGTGATCGCCTCATGCCCGGCGTCCGGAACCAGCGCCGGGTCGCCGGGCCGCAGGACGGTGACCGTGGGTCGCGCGGGCATGCCCCCGGCCGCCCCGAACACGGCTTCCAACTCGGCCTCACGGTCCGCCGCGTGCACCACCGTGCGGTGCGCCGTACCTTCCGGCCGGGCGCCGCGCAGTGCCAGCAGGACCGTCAGACGGCTCGCCGCCCCGCGCCGGGGCGTGACCTCGGCCTCGCCGCGCGGCGCCGTGCCCCGGACGAAGCGGTCCAGCACCCCGGGGGCGACCCCGGAGACCACGAAGTCGGCCTCCACGACCGAACCATCGGCCAGTTCGAGCCCCGCCGCCCGGCCGTCCTTCTCCAGGACCCCGGAGACCTCCGCGCCGAAGCTGAACTCGACCTTCCGGGCCACGCACCGCTCGTACACCGCCCGCGCCAACTCCCGTATACCGCCCCGCACATACCAGATCCCGAACGCGTGCTCCAGATACGGCAGCACCGACGCGCTCGCCGGCGTCTCACGCGGATCCAGGCCGTACGCGAGCGCGTGGCTCTCCAGCAGCGCGACGAGCCGGGGGTCGCGCAACTCCCAGGCGCCGACCTCGGCGAGGGTGCTTGCCCGGCGGGTGCGCAGGAACCGCTTGTGGGGGACCGCAGGGTAGGGCTCGCGCTCGGCCAGCACCTGCCAGTTCGGCCACAGGGGCTCCTCCAGCAACGGCCTGCGCGTGCGGTCCCAGGCCTCGCGGGCGCGGACCAGGAAGTCCCCCCACCGGCCGCCCGTACCGGCGCCCAGCGCCTCGTCGAGGGCTGTCACGACGCCCGCGCGCGAGGCGTTCGGCACCCGGACCTCGGTGCCGTCCGCGAAGACGTGCCGCGCGGACGGGTCGACCTGGACCAGCTCGACGCACGCCTCCAGGGGCTCCTTGCCGGTCTTGATGAACAGATCGCGGTACACGGCGGGGAGGGGAAGCAACCCCGGGCCCGTGTCGAACCCGAAGCCGTCGCGCTCGAAGCGGCGCACCGCTCCGCCGTACGTCTCCGTACGCTCGTACACCGCCACCCGGTGGCCCGCGACGGCGAGCCGGGCAGCGGCCGCCATCGCGCCCATCCCGGCGCCGATCACCGCAATCCTTGCCATACGTGGGACTGTATCGGCCGCCACTGACAACGGCTCCCTGACCTCGGGCGCAAGCGCAGGCAGCGGCCTCAGCCGGGCGGTTGCCCCACCGCCTGGGCGAGCCGCTTCTCCTCCCGGCGCTCCGCCCTGCGGCGCAGGAAGCGACGGATCCGGGAGACCAGGAACAGGAGCAGCAGCAGCCCGCCGAGCAGCAGGACGCCCGCGATGACCGCCGCGGCGACGGGGTAGAAGATCGCGAGGGTGATGAGGGCGCCGACCCCGAGGTCCTCGGCGATGCTCACCACGATGTTGCTGAACGGCTCCGGCGAGGTGTTGACCGCCATCCGCGTGCCCGCCTTGACCAGGTGGCTCACCAGCGCCGTGGAACCGCCGACCGCACCCGCCGCCAGCTCGGGCAGCGACCCGCTCTGCCCGGCGAGCAGCGCGGCCACGACCGCGCCCGCCAACGGCCGGATCACGGTGTGCACCGAGTCCCACGCCGAGTCCACGTACGGGATCTTGTCGGCGACGGCCTCGCAGAGGAACAGCACGCCGGCCGCGATCAGTACGTCGGGCCGTTGCAGCGCCTCGGGCACCTCGTCGCTCAGCCCTGTCGCGCCGAACACGCCGAGCAGCAGGACCACGGCGTAGGAGTTGATGCCGCTGGCCCAGCCGCTGGTGAAGATCAAGGGAAGTATGGACACGGACGCGATCGTAACCAGTCGGCAACGGCGGGGCTTGGGGATGAGTGCGCAGTCCTGAGTACGCGTACCTAGTCGGTGAGTTGAGTACGCGCGCGGATGGGGCGCGACCTGCCTGAACGAGAGAGTTAGGGCACGGAGAAGGGGATCGGCTCCGGAACCGGCGACACGGGGCGCCGGAATCGGAGCGGCCCCGGATCCGCTCCTTCCGCCGGCCCGGCGTCGGCGGGAGCGAGACGGGGGACCCGGGGGAACGACCGGACGGGGGTCCAGGGGGGACACGGGGGAGTACGGGGGAAATCGGGGGAGCACGAGAAGGCGCCGGTTCGACGGTGGCCCGCGGGGGACGCGGCCACCGTCGGACCGGCGCTTTCGTGTGCGTACGACGGCTGCCGCGTCAGCGGCGGCCGCTCACCCGGCCCTGCAACAGCCGGGACAGCGCCGAGTGCACGTCGTCCAGGGAGCGCTCCGGCTGGAACGACTTCCAGTCCAGCGCGGCAACCAGGACCATGCCGACCAGGGCGGCGGCGGTCAGCTGGACGTCGATCTCCTCGCTGAACTCGCCGTTGTCCACGCCCTCCCGCAGCACGCCCTCGACGACCGCGACGGCCTGCTGCCGGACCACCATCAGCGTGGACTGCCAGGCCCGGTTCGTCCGCCACAGCTCGGCGACGTAGAGCTGGGTGAAGGACGGGTAGCGGTCGATGAAGACCAGCCCCGCGCGGATCATCGCGTCCAGGGCGTCCACCTTGCTGCCGCCGTCCCGCGCGGTCTTCTCGGCCGCCTCCCGCAGGGACGCGGTGAGGAGTTCGACTCCGTGGCGCAGCAGCTCCTCGAAGAGGACGGACTTGCTGGCGAAGTTGTAGTAGACCGTGCCCTTCGCCACTCCGGCCCGTTCGGCGATCTCGTCAACGGTGGTGGCGGAGAAGCCCTGTTCGGCGATGAGTGTGACGGCCGCCTCGTAGAGCTTCTGCCGGGTGGCCTCACGGCGCGTGCTGCCGCCCGACGCGGCGTTGCTGCTTTCCATGGGCCTGATTGTCCCGCGCGCGTTCACAGGGTCAGCTCCGGGTGCAGCCGGTCGAGCGTCCACACCTGCCGGCGACGTGCCGACAGGGCGGTCAGCGCGAGGGCGGCCGCGGTGAAGGCGACGAGCACCACGCACGCCTGCCACACCGGTTCCAGACCGCCGCCCGTGATGAGCCTCCTGAGCGCCTCCACGACGTAGCTCATCGGCAGGAAGGGATGCAGCGCGTTGAAGAAGCCCGGGCTGGTCTGCACGGGATAGGTGCCGCCCGCGGACGTCAACTGCAGCATCAGGAACGCCAGGACGAGAATCCGGCCCGCCGCCCCGAAGCGCGCGTTCAGCCACTGCACGATCGCCGCGAAGCACGCGGTCACCAGGAACAGGAAGCCCACCGTCCCGGCCGCCCGCACCATCTGCAGCCCGACCGCCCAGTGCAGCACCGACATCAGGGCCACCGTCTGCAGCACCCCGATCGCCACCACCGGCAGCCAGCCGGCCAGCGCGATCCGCCAGGCCGAGGCGCCCGCGGCGAGCGCGCGCCGGTTCATCGGCGTGATCACCATGTACGCCACCATCGCGCCCACCCACAGGGACAGCGGGATGAAGTACGGGGCGAAACCGGTGCCGTAGTTGGGCGCCTTGTGCATGTCCCGCGAGACGAGCTGGACCGGGTCGGACATGACCTCGGTGCGCTGCTCGCGTGCCTTCTTGTCGTAGTCGGGGATCCGCTCGGCACCGTCGTGCAGCCCGTCCGAGAGCTTCCCGGAGCCGTCGACGAGCTTGTAGATGCCGCCGTTGAGGTCGACCGCGCCGGACTTGAGCTCGCCCACGCCGGTGTCCAGGTCCGCCGCGCCGGTCTTGGCCGAGCCGAGGCCCGAGTGCAGCTTCTTGGCGCCCGCGGCGACCTTGCCGGCCCCCTGGTTCAGCTTGTTGATCCTGCTGACGGCGTCGTCGAGGTCCTCGGAGAGGCGGGGTGCGCGGTCGGCCAGCGCCTGGGACTGCTTCTGGAGGGTGGCGAGGTGCTTGTCGAGCTTGGCCAGATCGCCCTTCTGGTCGGTGACCAGCGTGTTGAGATCGTCCGCGATCGTCGCCACGTCCGCGGCCGACTGCTTCGCCTTCTTCAAGTCGGAACAGGCCGGGTCGGGCAGGACCGCGTCCTCGCAGCGCGCCTTGTGGATGAGGTTCAGCGCGTCGGAGGCCTTGTGGGCGTCCTCGGCGGCGCCCGGAGCGCGCTCGACCCAGTCGTCGAGGTTGTTGCGGATAGCGCCCGAGGCGTCGGCGACCAGCCGGGCGGAGTCCCCGATGGTCTTCTCGTTGTCCTTCAGGAACGGCCCGATCTTCTTGTCGACCCCGTTGACCCTGTCGGCCAGCGTCTGCGTCCCCTCCGCGACCCGCCTGGAGCCGTCCTCCAGATCGCCCGCGCCGGTGTTGAGCTTCTTCAGACCCGTGGCCAGCTTGCCGCTGCCCTTCTTGGCGTCCTTCAGCCCGTCGGCAAGGTCCTTGGAGCCCTTCTCCGCCTTCCCGATGCCGCCTTCGAGCTTGTCGGCGCCGTTCGCGGCCTTGACCGTCTTGCCGTGGATGTCGGAGAACGAGACGAAGATCTTGTCCAGGAACGACCGCGACGCCTTCGTGGACGCCGCCTCGCGCACCTCACTGAAGACCGTCCGTGAGATCTGCCCGACGATGTAGTTGTTCGCGTCGTTCGTACGCACCTGAAGTGCGCCCGTCTCCGGGGAGTCGCCCGAGCTGGAGGCGATGCGCTCACTGAAGTCGGCCGGCATGGTCAGCGACAGGTAGTAGGTGCCGTTCTCGACGCCCTTCCGGGCCTCGGCGGCACTCACCTCCCGCCAGTCGAAGACGTCGCTCTCGCGCAGCCCCTTGGTGATGTCGTCGCCAGCGGCGAGCTTCTTGCCCTCGACGCTCGCCCCCTTGTCGTCGTTCACGAGCGCCACGGGAATGCGGTCCAGACGGCCGTACGGGTCCCAGAACGACCACAGGTACAGGGCGCCGTACAGCAGGGGCAGCACCAGCAGCGCGACCAGGGCGGCACGCGGCAGCTTTCCCCGGCCGAAGCGCCTCAGCTCAAGCGCGGCCAGCCTCGGCGAGCGCATCGGCGGCCTCCTTTCCGTCGGTTTCCTCGGGCATGGGCTCCTCGTCGGCCGCCCGCGTCGACACCTTGACCGTCCCGTCGGGGGCCTCGCTGCACACCGCCACGACCGTGGTCCCGGCCTCGGCGATCGACTGCAACAGCGCCCAGACCTCGGCCCGTTCGGCGTCCGAGAGGTTGAGGTCGGTGTCGTCGACACCGAGCACGCGCGGGCGCGCGATGAGGGCCAGCGCGACGGACAGCCGCAGCCCCTCCAGCCGCTCCAGATCCCGTACGGCCGTACGCGAGCCCTTGGGCAGGGAGTCCAGGTCGAGCCCCGCCGTTGTCAGCGCGGTGTCGATCCGCTGTCGCTCCTCGCTCCTGCGCTCGCCGCGCGGCCGCAGCAGCCCGCGCAACGAGTCGCCGAACCGCCGCTGCAGCAGCGCCCGTTCGCGCAGGTGCTCGGCGACGGTCAGGGCCGGGTCCAGGTCGGTCACACCCGGGACATGGGCCAGGGCGCTGACACGCCGTACCGCCGCCATGCGCTTGGGCAGCCCGGCCGCGCCGACGGTGGCGGACCCCTCGGTGGGCTTCATCCGCCCGGTGAGCGCGAGCAGCAGACACGTACGGCCCGTGCCGGACGGCCCTTCGATCGTGATCAGTGAGCCGGCCTCCGCCTCGAAGGAGACCCCGCGGAATGCCCATCCGCGGGGCCCTTCGAGGCCGAGACCCCGGGCCGTGACGCCGGCCGCGGCCACGGTTCCCCCCATCCCTGCCCCCTCTTCATTTGAACTGACTGGTCAGTGCAAAAACTAGCCCGAACTCTCGATCGAAGCAAAATCCCAGGTCAGAACGGATTGTCAGTGCCATACCTCACGATGGGCACATACGGCATCCCGTATCAGGGCGTGCCGTCACACAGACGACAGGAGGTTCGTCATGGCCAGCTATCACGCAGCAGCCGCCCGCCGGCGCCGCGCCACCGGCCCTGCCCCCTCACTGACCGGCCCGGCGAGCGACGTGCACCCCGTGCTCCGCCGGACCACGGCCCCGCCCGCCGCCCTCGACCTGCTTGCCCAGGCCCGTGCCGGACTGGACGAAACCGCCGTACTGGAAACGTCGAACGAGCGCTACGCCACAGCCCACCTCGCCGCCCTGCGTATCGCCGCCGCCGTCCTCGCCGCGCGGGGGCGACCGGAACCCAGCCCCAGGCGCCGGGCCCGCATCAGGAGCGCATGGGAAGTGCTCCCCGAGATCGTGCCCGAACTCGCCGAGTGGAGTGCGCTGTTCGCCTCCGGCGCCCGGCGCCGCGCCCGGGCCGAGGCGGGCATCCAGGGCGCGGCCAGCCGCCGGGACGCCGACGACCTGATACGCGACGTGGCGATGTTCCTGCGCCTCGTCGAGCGGATGCTGGTGCTCCAGCCGGTCCTGCCGCAGCCGCGACCGGACCTGGACGGGACGGACCGGGAGGGGGCCGAGGGTCCGCGTCACGCGCGGGACGACATGCCGGACGCGGGCTGAGAGGGGATCCTGGGCCTGTGCCGGGGGTGTTACCGGGGCGTAGGACAGCGGTCCCGGCGTGCGCCCGCGAAGTCCCCGGTCCGGGCCCACCCTGGGCATCACCGTCCGTCCGGCGAGACGGTCGGCGTCGCGCGGCACCGCGATGGCCGGGTGGGCCGGCGTAGGCAATAGGGTGGAGGGCGCCTGAAGCCTTCCCCACCCGTCCACCGGGCGGCTGGGAGGCAGCCCGTTCGCTCCGCCGTGCAGACGGCGGTGCCGCGCCGAGGAGTCAAACGCCGTGTCGGACCCGATGCGCCCGCCCGTCTCCCACCACCACCCTCAGGGGACGTCGCTGCGCTCCGGCGCCTCTCAATCCCGCGCCTCTCTCCGTACCGCCGTGGTCTGGGAGGTCCTCCAGGACGCCCTGGACCGCCGGGTCAAGGCCACGGGGCGGCAGGCGCTGGATGTCCTGGACACCGGGGGCGGCAGCGGCAACTTCGCCGTGCCCCTCGCCCGCCTCGGTCACCGCGTCACCGTCGTCGACCCCAGCCCGAACGCGCTCTTCGCCCTGGAGCGGCGCGCCGCCGAGGCCGAGGTCGCCGACCGGGTGCAGGGCGTCCAGGGCGACGCCCACGGCCTCTTCGACGTGGTCGAGCGCGGCGGGTACGACGTCGTGCTGTGTCACGGCGTCCTGGAGTACGTCGACGACCCCGCCGAGGGCGTCCGCAACGCCGTGGCCGCCCTGCGCCCCGAGGGCGTCCTCAGCCTGCTCGCCGCCGGTCTGGGCGGTGCCGTGCTGGCGCGGGCCCTCGCCGGTCACTTCAAGGAGGCCAAGCAGGCCCTGGAGGACCCGGACGGCCGCTGGGGCCAGGGTGACCCCGTGCCGCGCCGATTCACCGTCGAGCAGCTCACCGGGCTGGTCGAGGGCGCCGGCCTGCGGGTGGGGGCCGTGCACGGGGTGCGGGTCTTCGCCGACCTGGTCCCGGGCGTGCTGGTGGACACCGAGCCCGGCGCTCTGGAGGCGCTGCTGAAGCTGGAGGAGGCCGCGGCAGAGCTGTCGGCCTTCCACTCCGTGGCCACGCAGCTCCACGTGCTGGGAGAGACGCGGGAGACCGCCGGGGCCTGAGCCGTTTTCGGTGAGCGGACCCCAGGGGTGCGCCGTTGATCAGGGGCTTGGCTGCACATGGAGTACGCCACAGGCCCCCCGATCGGGCGCGGGGCGCCGTATGATCGAGGGAGACCGTTCCGGCATGACGGGTCGGCCGCTGGGGAATGCAGATCTCAGCGAGCCGGGACGTCCATGACGGAGCCCGGTTGGCCAATTGGCGTAGAGGGGCGGGTTTCACGGGGGCGATTCCCTGCCTATCCTGAAGGGACCCCCCGGGTCGCCCCGGCGACTGCACGATGAGGAGGACTCCGTGCCGCTCTCGGAGCACGAGCAGCGAATGCTCGAGCAGATGGAGCGAGCGCTGTACGCCGAAGATCCCAAGTTCGCGACAGCGCTTGAGGGAAGCGGGCTGCGTACGTACACCCGGCGACGGGTCTACCAGGCGGTCGCGGGCTTCCTCGTAGGTATCGCGCTCCTCATGGCTGGAATGGTCGCCAAGCAGGTGTGGCTGAGCGTGGTGGGCTTCCTCGTCATGCTGGGCTGTGCGGTACTCGCCGTGACCGGTTGGCGCAAGGCCCCCAAGCCGGGCGAGCAGCCCGCGGGTGGCCAGCAGGCGCGCCGCCAGCCACGTCAGAAGCGCTCCATGATGGACCGAATCGAACAGCGCTGGCAGCGCCGCCGTGACGAACAGGGCGGCCATTAGCTCGACGAGCATCCTGAACAGACGCAGGGGGTGACCACCGGTGGGTGGTCACCCCCTGACGTATGCCTACGCTCGGTGACGGGTGTCAGGTTCGGCTGGGTTGCGGTGTGCCTACGTCCGGCCGGGTGAGCCGGGCCCGGCGGCGCGGGCCCGGCCGGTCACCCGCGCTGGCCCGGCGTGGAGGGCCTGCGCAGCGTCGGGCGGGCCGAGGCGGCGCGCCGTTTGACG
This sequence comes from Streptomyces sp. NPDC055013, assembly GCF_053608645.1. NCBI lineage: Bacteria > Bacillati > Actinomycetota > Actinomycetes > Kitasatosporales > Streptomycetaceae > Streptomyces > Streptomyces sp. NPDC055013. Next base: position 220,475 of record NZ_JBSGVW010000012.1, on the reverse strand, counting down.
TTGGCCCACCAGTCCGACAGGGCCCAGGCGACCCGCACGCTGGAGCGTGGGGCCAGCCGGGCGCGCAGGGTCGTCGTCCAGGGGGACTTCGACTCGAGGTCGGACAGGACGCCGCGGACGTCCTCCGCGAGGCCGGCCGGCGGCCGGGGGCTGGGGGCGTAGAGGACCTGTTCCACCGCGTCGGCCACCCGGTGCACCGAGGCCGCGGCCGGTGGGTCGAGATGGCCCAGACGGACGATGCGGGCAGCGGTCTTACGGGGGGTCTGGGAGTCGTCCGGGGATATGCCGAAGTCCCAGGCGGTGTCCGTGAGTTCCTGCCAGACCGCCAGTGTGTGGAGCGATACGTCCGCCTCCGTGCGACCGTGCCCGCCGAGCCGCACCGCTCTGGTCCGCAGCCGCCACAGCATCGGCGCCAACGGGATCAGCAGCGCCGCGGCCCCTCCGAGGGCCCAGGCCAGGATGACGTACCACTTCGGGCCGTCGTCGTCCGTGACGAGCGCGGCTTCCGGGGACTCGCTCGCGCACAGTTCCGGGTTCTGCCCCGCGCAGCTCTCGCTCGTCGAGGGCGAGGCCGAGGGCCCCGTGCTCGTCGACTGCGAGGGCCGCGCCACGTCCGGCAGCGTCGAGCCGGTCGTGTCCGACTGGGTGTACGACGGCACCGAACCACGGGTCGGCGTCGGCTCGAAGCGGGTCCAGCCCACGCCCTCGAAGTACAGCTCCGGCCAGGCGTGGGCGTCCTTCAGGCCCACCGAGACGGAGTTGTCGCCCTGCGGGGTGCCGGGCGCGAAACCCACCGCCACCCGTGCCGGTATGTCCAGCGAGCGGGCCATCGCCGCCATCGCGAAGGAGAAATGGACGCAGAAGCCCTGCTTGTCCTTCAGGAAGCGGGCGATCGCCTGCCGGCCGCTGCCGACCTTGACGTTGGTGTCGTACTGGAAGCCGCCCGTGACGGCGAAGTACTCCTGGAGCTTGACGGCCTGCTCGTAGGGGTTGTCCGCCCCCTCGGTGACCTCGCGCGCGGTCCGGGCGACCGCCGAGGGCAGCGTGTCGGGCAGCTCGGTGAACTCGCGCTTCAAGGCCGCGGGCGCCGCCGGCGCGTTCGCGAGCTGCTTAGCCGTCGGCTGCACGTCGAGGCTGCGCACGGTGTACGTCGCCCCGCGCGTGGTCTGGCGGCGGTCACCCACGACCGTCATGCCCAGCGGTTCGTACCGCCAGTTGCCCGCTATGTCGACGCCGCTGGGCGGGTACGGCATCGGCAGCCAGTTCTGCGCGTACCAGTCCGCTGCCGAGACGGTCGTCTCGACCTGCGAGCGCTGCACGTCCGGGCCGAGGCCGAAGGGCGTGGGGAACTCGTTGGGCACGGCCTGGATGCTGCGCTTGGCCGGCTGCCAGGTGGTGCCGTCGAAGTCGTCCAGGGAGACGATCCGCAGATACATGTTCGACAGGTCGGCCGTGTCGGACTTCAGGGAGAGGACCTCGCGGTCCTCGTCCACGTTCAGACTGTCGCGCAGGGACACCAGCGGGTTCACCGCCGAGATCGTGCCCCCGCTCCCGCTGCCGGAGCCGACCCCTGTGCCCGCGGGTCCCAGCAGCCCGCCGTTCATCGCGGGCAGGGCCAGCGGCACCGCCAGGGCGATGCCCAGCGCGACCACGCCGATGCGCCGCCCGGTACGGACCGGTGCCACCGCGCCGGTCGGCTCCCCGCCCGGCATCCGTGGCGCCCCGCCGAAGACCCGGCCCCACTGCGAGAGCCGGTCACGCCCCTCGGCCAGGAGCAGCATCAGATAGCCCGCGGCGGCGACCAGGAACCACAGCCAGTCCGCGCCGCCCTCGGACAGCCCCGCGGCGACCGAGTACAGCGCCAGCAGCGGGAGCCCGGCCGGGGCGGCGCTGCGGAACGTCACCGCCAGGGTGTCCACCGCCAGGCCGATGATCAGGACCCCGCCGATGAGCATCAGCCGGATGCCGTCCGACAGCGGCGCCGGAATCGAGTACCGGCTGACGTCGTCCGCGCCCGTCTGCAGCAGCTCGCCGAAGTGGGCGAACGCCTCGGGCCCGGGGATCATCCCGATGATCGCCTGCTGGTTGGCGAAGGTCAGGGTCAGCAGCATCAGGGCGACGAGGGCCTGCGCCGCCACCGTCAGGGGCCGGGCCAGCGGCACCCGCCGGGTCGCCATGCCCACGCCCGTCTGGATCGCCAGCAGGAAGATCGCCTGCAGCAGCCAGGTGACCGGGGAGACCAGGGGCAGCAGGGCGCAGGACGCCATCAGCGTGGCCGCCGCGGCGCTCAGCGCCATCCGTGTCCGCCCGCTCATGCCCGTCCCCCCTCGCCATACGCGCCGCTGATCGCGGCCGCGTCCGTGCGCGCACGGTCCGCCTGGCGCCACAGCTCGTCCAGCGAAGCGCCCCGCGGCACGCTCAGGGCCGTCCAGCCCGCCTCCCGCAGCATCCGCAGCCGCTCCTCGCCCCTGTCCAACGCGCCGGGCACATCGGTGGGTTCCCGCACCCAGGACCCGCTGTCCAGCACGAAGGCCACCGCGCCGCCGCTGCGCTGCCGCATCTTGGCGGCCACCGTCGCCTGCTCCTCGTCGAGGTCGCCGAAGAAGGCGACCAGCAGCCCTTCGTTGCCGCCGCGCATCACGTCGTACGCCCGCGACAGACCCGTACCGTCCGAGTGGTCGATCACCGCGAGGGTGTCCATCATCAGCCCGGCCGCGTCCGCGGACTCCTGGCTCGCGCCCGCGAACCCGTCGGCGCCCTCGGCGGGCACCGAGCTGCCGGTGTCCGTCAGGAGCCGGACGGAGAAGCCCCGTTCGAGCATGTGGACCAGAACGGACGCCGTGCCCGACACGGCCCACTCGAAGGCCGAGTCGGGGCCCGCGCCCTGGAAGGCCGGGCCCCTGGTGTCCAGCAGCACCGTGCACCGGGCGCGCTGCGGCTGCTCCTCGCGGCGCACCATCAGCTCGCCGTAGCGGGCGGTGGAGCGCCAGTGCACGCGGCGCAGATCGTCGCCGTGGCGGTAGCCGCGCGGGATCACGTCGTCCTCGCCGGCCAGCGCGAGCGAGCGCTGCCGTCCGTCGCCGTAGCCCTTCGCCTCGCCGCTGAAGCGCACCGGCGGCAGCGGCTCCACGCGCGGGATGACCGTCAGGGTGTCGTGCGTGGAGAAGGAGCGGGTCAGCTCGCACATGCCGAACGGGTCGCTCAGGCGCAGCTGCAGCGGGCCCAGCGGATAGCGGCCGCGCAGGTCGGAGCGCACGCGGTAGGACACCTCGCGGCGGCCGCCCGCCTCCACTCGGTCCAGGACGAAGCGGGGGCGCGGTCCGAGGACGTACGGCACCCGGTCCTGGAGCATGAGCAGGCCCGTGGGCAGCCGGGAGACGTTGTCCATCCGCAGATGGACGCGGGCCTCGCTGCCGGCGGGCACGCGCGCGGGGGAGAGCCTGCGGCTGCCCGCGACCCGGTAGCGCGTGCGGTACAGCACCGTCGCGCAGACCAGGGGGAGCACGGAGAGGAGCAGCCCGACGCGCAGCAGGTCGCTCTGCCCGAGGACGTAGGAGCAGATGGCGGCCGCGATGCCGGCCGCCAGGAAGGAGCGGCCACGCGTGGTCAGACCGGCCAGTGCGGTGCGGATGCCGCTCTTCTCACCGCGGTCCGCCTCCGCCTGGCCGGTCCCACCGGAGGTCATCCGAGCCTCCGCGGCGGCTGCTGGCCGTACGTCGGAGTGCCCCGGCCGAGGCCTCCGAAGCCGGTCTGCTGCTGGGGCGCGGCGGGCACCGGGGTGCGCTGCATGATCTCCTGGACGACCTGCTCGGACGTACGCCGGTTCAGCTGGGCCTGGGCCGTGGGCAGCAGGCGGTGGGCCAGGACGGCCACGGCGAGGGCCTGCACGTCGTCCGGCAGCGCGTACTCCCGGCCGCTCAGGGCTGCGGACGCCTTCGCCGCGCGCAGCAGATGCAGCGTCGCGCGCGGGGAGGCGCCGAGTCTGAGGTCGGGGTGCGTGCGCGTGGCGGCGACCAGCTCCACCGCGTACCGCCGGACCGGCTCGGCGACGTGGACGCCGCGGACGGCGTCGATGAGCTTCACGATGTCGTGCGCGTGCGCCACCGGCTGGAGGTCCTCCAGCGGCGAGACACCGCCGTGCACGTCCAGCATCTGCAGCTCGGCCTCCATGCTGGGGTAGCCGACGGAGACGCGGGCCATGAAGCGGTCGCGCTGGGCCTCGGGCAGCGGATAGGTGCCCTCCATCTCGACCGGGTTCTGCGTCGCCACCACCATGAAGGGGCTCGGCAGCTCATAGGTCTGCCCGTCGATCGTGACCTGGCGCTCCTCCATGGACTCCAGCAGCGCGGACTGGGTCTTCGGCGAGGCGCGGTTGATCTCGTCGCCGATCACGATCTGGGCGAAGATCGCGCCGGGCTTGAACTCGAAGTCCTTGCGCTGCTGGTCCCAGATCGACACACCGGTGATGTCGGACGGCAGCAGGTCGGGCGTGAACTGGATACGCCGGACCGAACAGTCGATGGATCGTGCCAGCGCTTTGGCCAGCATCGTCTTGCCCACGCCGGGGACATCCTCGATCAGAAGATGCCCCTCGGCGAGCAGTACGGTCAGCGAAAGCCGTACGACCTCGGGCTTGCCCTCGATCACACCCTCCACCGAACTGCGGACACGCTCCGCAGTGGCGGTCAGATCAGTGAGGCTCGCTCGATCGTCATAGGTCGTCACCCGGCCCTCCTCGGCCCGTTCTTTCCGGGCCGACGCGATGCGGACCGGCCCACCCCTGGAACACGGACACCACGCGTGAAACGTTCCGCGTGTTGCCACACTCGCATTCTTGCTGCCGTTACCGATTCGTGTCACTCGACTGTGGACAACTGTCCGCGATATGTCAGGGCTTAGGGCCTTTTGTGCGCTCCAGAGGCCGAATTGACAGCGAAACGACAGGCGTGGCGGAGGGTTACGCGGGGTCGATCTCGCGCAGCAGACCCGTCTTCACGTCGAAGACGAAGCCGCGTACGTCGTCGGTGTGCGCCAGGAACGGCGAGGTGCGCACGCGCTGCATCGACTGCCGCACGTCCTGGTCGACGTCGCGGAAGGACTCCACCGCCCAGGCGGGGCGCTGGCCGACCTCCAGCTCCAGCTCGGTGCGGAAGTCCTCGGTGAGGGACTCCAGACCGCAGCCGGTGTGGTGGATCAGTACGACGCTGCGGGTGCCGAGCTTGCGCTGGCTGATGGTGAGCGAGCGGATCACGTCGTCGGTGACGACACCCCCCGCGTTGCGGATGGTGTGGCAGTCACCGAGCTCCAGGCCGAGCGCGGCGTGCAGGTCGAGTCGGGCGTCCATGCAGGCGACGATGGCGACGTGGAGCACGGGCCGGGCGTCCATGCCCGGGTCGGTGAAGGCGGCGGCGTAGCGCTCGTTCGCCTCGACAAGACGGTCGGTGACCGTGCCGCGGTCGGCTATCGCGCCCTGGGGACCAGTGGGAACCGATGCAGAAGTCGTCATACCCATGACGGTACTGGTCACGCCTCGAACGGACCCGTTGTGAGAGGGGACAAAGAACGCCATCGAGCCTTGTTGTGAGCTAACCCACAGGGGTGTCGTGAGTGCGCCCATACGAGCGAATCTCCGCGCAGCGCGGCAGCGGCGCAACCCGAAGCGGCGACGCGCAGGCCGGTTGATTGACCGCGACAGACGGTGGACTAAAGTGACGCGAAGCGGGAGGCGAGGCTCCCTGCTGGACTGAATTCCCCGGAGACCCCGGCGACTTTCCGGAGATCTCCCCGCGTGCGCGGCGCGCACGTACGGCTCGGCCTCCTCCCGCTCCCGGTCGGCTGACGCTTCCGGCGCCGGCAGGCCTCCCCTTCGCTGGGGTTCCCCCAGTTCGTCGGGGGAGGGCGGGGACCCGGCGGTGCGTGCACGCCCGCCGGATCTGAGAGGGCCCCTTGAGCCAGAGTCGACATGTCCCGGTGATGCTCCAGCGGTGCCTGGACCTGTTGGCACCCGCGCTGCAGCGGCCGGGAGCCGTGGTCGTCGACTGCACGCTCGGGCTCGGCGGCCACAGCGAGGCTCTCCTCGAGCGGTTCCCCGAGGCCCGGCTCGTCGCCCTCGACCGCGACAAGGAGGCCCTGCGTCTGTCCGGCGAACGGCTCGCGGAGTACGGCGAGCGAGCCAACCTGGTGCACGCCGTCTACGACGAGCTGCCCGACGTCCTGGCCAGGCTCGGCATCGCGCGCGTGCAGGGCGTCCTGTTCGACCTCGGCGTCTCCTCCATGCAGCTCGACGAGGCCGACCGCGGCTTCGCCTACGCCCAGGACGCCCCCCTCGACATGCGCATGGACCAGACCAGCGGCATCAGCGCCGCCGAGGTCCTCAACACCTACCCGGCCGGCGAACTCGTCCGGATCCTGCGCGCGTACGGCGAGGAGAAGCAGGCCAAGCGGATCGTGGCCGCCGTGGTGCGCGAGCGGGACAAGGAGCCGTTCACGAACAGCGCCCGGCTGGTGGAGCTCATCCGGGACGCGCTGCCGCAGGCCGCCAAGCGCACCGGCGGGAACCCGGCCAAGCGCACCTTCCAGGCGCTGCGCATCGAGGTCAACGGCGAGCTCTCCGTCCTGGAGCGGGCGATCCCGGCCGCCGTGGCGGCCCTCGACGTCGGCGGGCGGATCGCCGTGCTGTCGTACCAGTCGCTGGAGGACCGGCTGGTCAAGCAGGTGTTCGCGGCCGGCGCCGCCAATACCGCCCCGCCCGGGCTGCCGGTTGTCCCCGAGCAGTACCAGCCCCGGCTCAAGCTGCTGACGCGCGGTGCCGAACTTCCCACCGAGGAAGAGGTCGCCGAGAACCGGCGCGCGGCACCGGCGCGCCTGCGTGGCGCCGAACGCATCAGGGAGTCCATCGAATGAGGGGCGCAACGCGGGGGCGGGGGCGGATGTCCGGGTCCAGAAATCAAACCCATGAGTCGGAGAATCGCTTGGGGGAGGGTGAGTGAGTAGGAAACCCGAACTGAGGGGTCGGGCCGCCCGGCTCGCGCGGCTCTTTCCCGCGGGGATCGGGCATGCCGCCCGCGCCCCCTTCGTCCTCCTCGTCGTCCTCCTTCTCGGCGGCGGCCTCATCGGGCTCCTCGTGCTGAACTCCGCCCTCAGTGAAGGCGCGTTCAGACTCGACGACCTGCAGAAGGAGACGAAGTCCCTCACCGACGAGGAGCAGTCGCTCCAGCGGGACATCGACGCCTACTCCGCCCCCGAGGCCCTCCAGCGCCGCGCCCGCGAACTGGGCATGGTTCCCGGCGGCGACCCCGCCTTCCTCAACCCCGACGGCACCGTCAAGGGCGTCCCCAGCCCCGCGCCCGCCGGGCAGACCGCCGCGTACGACTCCCTGCTCCTCCCTCCCGAGGCCCTGGTCAGCGAGCCCAACGTGCCCTCGGCAGCAAGTGCGACGCCCACGGCGTCGGCTCCCGAGGCCACCCCCGCCGTGTCTGAGCCCGCGGCCTCGTACGCCGAACCCCGGTACGCGCCCTCCGTTCAGCAGCCCCTCCCGTCCGCCCAGTCCACCGCCCCGTACTCGACCCCCGGCAGGTGACGGAAGTGTCCGACAGGGAACCGCCGCGCCGCCGCGTGCCCGGACCCGCGAAGCCCGCCCGCTCCGCAGGCGCCCAGCGGCGCCCCGGCCCCGGCGCCCGCCCGGCCCGCCGCCCGGCACGCCCCCGTCCGCCGGTCACCGGAGTCATCCGGCTCGGCAGCCCCCGCCCCCGGCTGCGCATGGTCGGCCTGGCCCTGACCCTCGTCCTGATCGCCTTCGTCGTACGGCTCCTCCAGGTGCAGGGCGTCGACGCGAGCACCTACGCCGCCAAGGCCGAGAAGAACCGGTACGTCGGCTACACGCTGGCCGCCGAGCGCGGGGGCATCACCGACCGCAACGGCGTGGCCCTGGCGGCCAGCGTGGACGCGTACGACATCACCGCCGACCCCACGCTGTTCGCCCCCGAGCAGCTGAAGGTCGACGACGGCCCCGAGCAGGCGGCCGCCCTTCTCGCGCCGATCCTCGGCCAGGAGCCGGAGAAGATCGCCCACAAGCTGCGGCCCGCGAACAAGAACCTGCGCTACACCCTGCTGGCGAGCCGCCAGACCCCGCAGGTCTGGAAGCAGATCAAGGACCTGAAGACCGCGCTGGCCACCAAGTCCGAGAGCGACAAGAGCACCGTCAACGTCCTCGCGGGCGTCCTGTCGGTCGCCAGCAGCAAGCGCGTGTACCCGAACGGCGACCTCGCCGCCGGGATACTGGGCTGGGTCAACTCCGACGGCAAGGGCGGCGGCGGTGTCGAGCAGCAGCTGAACAAGCAGCTGTCCGGCAAGGACGGCGAGATCCGCTACGCCCAGTCCGGCGGCCGGCAGGTCCCCACCGTGGGCTCCACCGAGACGCCCGCCGTGCCCGGCAGCGACGTCGAGCTCACCATCGACCGCGACATCCAGTGGGCCGCGCAGAACGCCATCACCAAGCAGGTCCAGGAGTCCAAGGCGGACCGCGGCTATGTGATCGTCCAGGACACCCGCACCGGCGAGATCCTCGCCATGGCCAACTCGCCCGGCTTCGACCCGAACGACCTCTCCGAGGCCAGCAGCGCGAACATGGGCAACGCGGCCCTCCAGGACGCCTTCGAGCCCGGCTCCACCGCGAAGGTCATGTCGATGGCCGCCGTACTGGAGGAGGGCGTGGCCACCCCGGGCACGCATGTCATCGTCCCCAACCGGCTGCACCGCGGTGACCGGCTCTTCAAGGACGACATCGACCACGACACCTGGTACCTCACGCTCAACGGCGTGCTCGCCAAGTCCAGCAACATCGGCACCATCCTCGCCACCGGCCAGCTCGGCAAGACCCAGCCGCAGTCCAACAAGGTCCTCTACGACTACCTGCGCAAGTTCGGCCTCGGCAGCTACACCGGACTCGGCTTCCCCGGCGAGACCCCGGGCATCCTCGCCGCCCCGGACAAGTGGTCGACCTCGCAGCAGTACACGATTCCTTTCGGCCAGGGCGTGTCCATCAACGCGATGCAGGCGGCCTCCGTCTACTCGACCATCGCCAACGGCGGCGTACGCGTCGAACCCAGCATCGTGCGCGGCACCAAGGGGCCCGACGGGCAGTTCACCTCCGCCAAGGAGCCCAAGAAGACCAGGGTCATCAGCGCGAAGACGGCGAAGACGCTCGCCCAGATGCTGGAGTCGGTCGTGGACGACAGGGAGGGCACCGGCACCAAGGCGCGCATCCCCGGATACCGGGTCGCGGGCAAGACGGGTACGGCGAACCGAGTGGATCCGGCCACCGGCAAGTACCGCGGCTACACGTCGTCGTTCGCCGGTTTCGCACCCGCCGACAAGCCCCGGATCACGGTCTACTGCGCCATCCAGAACGCCACCCAGGGCAACTACTTCGGTGGCCAGATCTGCGGACCGATCTACAAGCAGGTGATGGAGTTCGCCCTGAAGACCCTCCAGGTCCCGCCGACCGGGGCCAAGGCCGCGAAGCTCCCGGTCGCCTACCGGCCCTGACCACGAACCCGACCACCCTGATCAGCACCGAGCAGCCAGGAACCACCTCGTGACAACGATCACTCCCGACTCCGGGAACCAGGGCGCCCCTCGCCCCTCGCCCGCCCGTCACCCACCGCCACCCTTGCCCGACCGCGCTGCGCGCGGGCCCCTTTTTAGCTCCCGGGCGGGTACGCCCGGTACGCTCACCGCCGTGCCACACGCTGATCAGTCCCAAACCACCCAGAAGGGGCAACCCGTGACCTATCCGGGACCGCCCAGGCCGGCGCAGGTCTCCGCCACACCCCTCGCGGAACTTGCCGATCAGCTGGGTGCCACCGCGCCGGACCGCGCGGACGCCGTCGATGTCACGGGCATCACCCATGACTCGCGCGCCGTCCGCCCCGGCGATCTGTACGCCGCCCTCCCGGGCGCCCGCCTGCACGGCGCCGACTTCGTCACGCAGGCCGCGAGCCTCGGCGCGGTCGCCGTGCTGACCGACCCGACCGGCGCCGAGCGCGCCGCCGCGACCGGCCTGCCGGTGCTGGTGGTCGAGAACCCGCGCGGGCAGATGGGTGAACTGGCGGCCACGATCTACGGCCACCCCGGCCGCGACCTCCTCCAGATCGGCATCACCGGCACCTCCGGCAAGACCACCACCGCGTATCTCGTCGAGGGCGCCCTCAAGACCGCCCGGGCCACCGGACTCATCGGCACGGTCGAGATGCGCATCGGCGACGAGCGCATCAAGTCCGAGCGCACCACCCCCGAAGCCACCGACCTCCAGGCCCTGTTCGCCGTCATGCGCGAGCGCGGCGTGGAGGCGGTCGCCATGGAGGTCTCCAGCCACGCGCTGGTCCTCGGCCGGGTGGACGCCTGTGTCTTCGACATCGCCGTGTTCACCAACCTCAGCCCGGAGCACATGGAGTTCCACTCCGACATGGAGGACTACTTCCGGGCCAAGGCGCAGCTGTTCACCCCGAAACGCAGCAAACTCGGCGTCGTCAACCTCGATGACGAGTACGGCCGCAGGCTCGTCAAGGAAGCCACCGTTCCGGTCGTCACCTTCTCCGCCGAGGGCCACCCGGACGCCGACTGGCGCGCCGACGACGTGGCGATCGGCCCCATGGACTCGACGTTCACCGTGATCGGCCCCAAGGGCGAGCGGATCGCGGCCAGATCGCCGATCGCGGGCCCCTTCAACGTGGCGAACACCCTCGCCGCCATCACCGCCCTGGCCGCCGCCGGCCTCGATGTACAGGCCGCCGCCGACGGCATCGCCGCCGTGCCGGGTGTGCCGGGCCGGCTGGAGCGGGTGGACGCCGGGCAGCCGTATCTCGCGGTCGTGGACTACGCCCACAAGACCGACGCCGTCGAATCGGTGCTCAAGGCGCTGCGCAAGGTCACCGAGGGCAGCCTGCACGTAGTGCTCGGCTGCGGCGGGGACCGCGACACGACCAAGCGCGCGCCGATGGGCGCCGCCGCCGCCCGGCTCGCCGACACCGCCGTACTGACCTCCGACAACCCCCGCTCCGAGGACCCCCTGGCGATCCTCGCAACCATGCTCCAGGGTGCGGCGTCCGTGCCGGGACACGAGCGTGGCGAGGTCCAGGTCTTCGAGGACCGGGCCGCCGCGATCGCCGCAGCCGTGGCGCGCGCCGAGCCGGGCGACACCGTGCTGGTCGCGGGCAAGGGCCATGAGCAGGGCCAGGACATCGCCGGAGTGGTCCGTCCCTTCGACGACCGCCAGGTGCTTCGCGAAGCTATCCAGAAGACCCAGGGATGAACTTGTGATCGCCCTCTCTCTCGCCGAGATCGCAGAAGTCGTCGGCGGGCAGACGTACGACATACCGGATCCGTCCGTCCAGGTCACCGGATCCGTCGTCCGGGACTCCCGTGAAGTGGAGCCCGGCAGCCTCTTCGCCGCCTTCGTCGGCGAGCGCGTGGACGGCCACGACTACGCGTCGGCGGTCGTGGCGGCGGGTGCCGTCGCCGTCCTGGCCTCGCGTCCCGTGGGGGTGCCCGCGATCGTCGTGGCCGACGTTCAGAAGGCCCTCGGCGCCCTCGCCCGTCATGTCGTACGACGGCTCGGCGCGACCCTCGTGGCCCTGACCGGCTCGGCGGGCAAGACCAGCACCAAGGACCTGATCGCCCAGGTCCTCCAGCGCAAGGCGCCGACGGTGTGGACGCCGGGCTCGTTCAACAACGAGATCGGGCTGCCGCTGACCGCGCTGAGCGCCACCGAGGAGACGAGGTTCCTCGTCCTGGAGATGGGCGCCCGCGGCATCGGCCACATCCGCTACCTCACCGGTCTGACGCCCCCGAAGATCGGCCTCGTGCTCAACGTCGGCACCGCCCACATCGGCGAGTTCGGCGGCCGCGAGCAGATCGCGCAGGCCAAGGGCGAGATCGTCGAGAACCTCCCGGCCGCGAGTGACGGCGGCGCCGCGATCCTGAACGGGGACGACCCCCTCGTGCGGGCCATGGCATCCCGTACGAAGGCGAAGGTGATCCTTTTCGGAGAGTCCGGCGAAGCGGACGTACGCGCCGAGAACGTGCGACTCACGGACAGCGGACAGCCCTCCTTCATGCTTCACACACCCTCCGGGTGCAGCGATGTGACCATGCGCCTGTACGGTGAGCACCACGTGTCGAACGCGCTCGCCGCGGCCGCCGTCGCCCATGAGCTGGGCATGTCCGCGGAAGAGATCGCCACCGCGCTCTCCGAGGCGGGCTCCCTCTCCCGCTGGCGGATGGAGGTCACCGAGCGCCCGGACGGCGTGACGGTCGTCAACGACGCCTACAACGCGAACCCCGAGTCCATGCGAGCCGCCCTGCGCGCGCTCGCGGCGATGGGCAAGGGGCGGCGGACCTGGGCGGTGCTCGGCAAGATGGCCGAGCTCGGGGACGAGGCGCTCGCCGAGCACGACGCGGTCGGGCGGCTCGCCGTCCGGCTCAACGTCAGCAAGCTCGTCGCGGTCGGGGGCAGGGAAGCGTCCTGGCTGCAACTGGGCGCATATAACGAGGGTTCGTGGGGTGAGGAGTCGGTGCACGTGTCCGACGCACAGGCGGCGGTCGACCTGTTGCGCAGCGAGTTGCGCCCGGGGGACGTCGTGCTCGTGAAGGCGTCCCGTTCGGTCGGTCTGGAGGGCGTCGCCGAGGCGCTGCTCGCGGGCGGTACCGAGGGTGAGGTTGCCGCCCGATGATGAATCAGATCCTGTTCTCAGGAGTCATTGGCCTCTTCCTGACCCTGATCGGCACTCCGCTGCTGATCAAGCTGCTGGCCCGCAAGGGCTACGGCCAGTACATCCGGGACGACGGCCCGCGTGAGCACCACGCCAAGCGCGGTACGCCGACCATGGGTGGTATCGCCTTCATCCTGGCGACGATCGCCGCGTACTTCCTGTCCAAGCTGATCACCGGCAAGCCGCCGACGTTCTCCGGAATCCTGGTGATCGGTCTGATGGCCGGCATGGGTCTGGTCGGCTTCCTGGACGACTACATCAAGATCGTCAAGCGTCGCTCGCTGGGTCTGCGGGCCAAGGCCAAGATGGCCGGCCAGCTGTTCGGCGGTATCGCCTTCGCGGTGCTCTCGCTCCAGTTCGCGGACAACCGCGGCAACACCCCGGCCTCCACGAAGCTCTCCTTCGTGCAGGACTTCGGCTGGTCCATCGGCCCGGTGCTGTTCGTCGTCTGGGCGCTGTTCATGATCCTCGCCATGTCGAACGGCGTGAATTTGACGGACGGTCTGGACGGCCTCGCCACCGGCGCCTCCGTGCTGGTCTTCGGCGCCTACACCTTCATCGGTGTGTGGCAGTTCCAGGAGTCCTGCGCCAACGCGCAGACCCTCAGCAACCCGGGTGCCTGTTACGAAGTGCGAGATCCACTCGACCTCGCCGTCGTCTCCTCGGCGCTGATGGGCGCCTGCCTCGGCTTCCTGTGGTGGAACACCTCGCCCGCCAAGATCTTCATGGGCGACACCGGTTCGCTGGCCCTCGGCGGAGCGCTCGCGGGTCTCGCCATCTGCTCGCGCACCGAGTTCCTGCTCGCCATCCTCGGCGGCCTGTTCGTGCTGATCACCATGTCGGTGGTCATCCAGGTCGGCTCCTTCCGCCTCACCGGCAAACGCGTCTTCCGGATGGCGCCACTCCAGCACCACTTCGAACTCAAGGGCTGGTCCGAAGTCCTTGTGGTGGTCCGCTTCTGGATCATCCAGGGCATCTGTGTGATTGTCGGACTGGGCCTCTTCTACGCGGGATGGGCAGCGGACAAGTGACCGACTGGCAGGGGAAGAACGTCACCGTCGCCGGGCTCGGAGTCTCCGGGATCCCGGCGGCCAAGGTGCTGCACGGCCTCGGCGCGAAGGTCACCGTCGTCAACGACGGCGACGACGCACGCGCGCGTGCCCAGGCCGCCGACCTGGAGGCCCTCGGCATCGCCGTACGCCTCGGTGACGGAGCCACCCTGCCCGAAGGCACCGAGCTGATCGTCACCGCGCCCGGCTGGAAGCCGGACAAGCCGCTGTTCGCGGCGGCTCGTGAAGCGGGCGTCCCGGTCTGGGGCGACGTGGAACTCGCCTGGCGGCTGCGGCGCCCGGACGCCGCGCCCTGGCTCGCCGTCACCGGCACCAACGGCAAGACCACCACCGTCCAGATGCTCGCCTCCATCCTTGAGGCGGCGGGCCTGCGCACGGCCGCCGTGGGCAACATCGGCGTCTCGCTCCTCGACGCGGTGCTCGGCGACGAGCAGTACGACGTCCTGGCGGTGGAGTTGTCCAGCTACCAGCTGCACTGGGCGCCCTCCCTGCGCGCCCACTCCGCCGCCGTCCTGAACCTCGCCCCCGACCACCTCGACTGGCACGGCTCCATGGAGGCGTACGCCGCCGACAAGGGCCGTATCTACGAGGGCAATCGCGTCGCCTGCGTCTACAACGTCGCCGACAAGGCCACCGAGGACCTGGTCCGCGAGGCCGACGTCGAGGAGGGCTGCCGGGCCGTCGGCTTCACGCTGGGCACCCCGGCCCCGTCCCAACTCGGCATCGTGGAGGGCATCCTGGTCGACCGTGCCTTCGTCGAGGACCGGCACAAGAACGCCCAGGAGCTCGCCGAGGTCTCCGACGTCAACCCGCCGGCCCCGCACAACATCGCCAACGCCCTTGCGGCGGCGGCCCTCGCCCGGGCCTACGGGGTGCCCCCCAGGGCCGTACGGGACGGCCTTCGGGCCTTCACCCCGGACGCCCACCGCATCGCGCATGTGGCGGACCTGGAAGGGGTCGCGTACGTCGACGACTCCAAGGCCACCAACACCCACGCGGCGGAAGCCTCGTTGGCGGCGTACGAGTCCATCGTGTGGATCGCGGGCGGGCTCGCCAAGGGCGCCGTCTTCGAGGAACTGGCCGCCAAGTCGGCAAAGCGACTGCGCGCGGCCGTGCTCATCGGCGCCGATCGCGGCCTGATCCGGGAAGCCCTCGCGCGACACGCGCCGGAAGTACCGGTCGTCGACGTCGACCGGACCGACACTGGGGCGATGCTCGCGGCAGTCCAGGAAGCCCGGCGACTCGCTGTCGCCGGAGACACGGTGCTCTTGGCACCTGCTTGTGCCTCGATGGACATGTTCGCCAACTACAACCAGCGCGGTGACGCGTTCGCGGAGGCGGTTCGCGAACTCGGCGCGGGCGCCTGACGCGGGTCTCGGCCACTGCGGGTGCTTCGGGACCCTTGGAGGGACGCGTGACTCGGATGTGGCCGGACGGTACCAACCCCCACGGCGGGGCGGTGAGCGCCGATGCCCGGTAGCCGCACGGGAAGGCCTCCCGTCCAGCGGACCGTCCGGCGTCCCGTCGTTCCCCGGCCGTCGCACGACAACGGCGTACGACGGCTCTACGTCCGCCTGAACAGGGCGTGGGACCGGCCGCTGACCGCGTACTACCTGATCCTCGGCGGCAGCCTGCTGATCACCGTGCTCGGTCTGGTGATGGTCTACTCGGCCTCCCAGATCACCGCGCTGCAGATGTCGCTGCCAGGGTCGTACTTCTTCCGCAAGCAGCTGCTGGCCGCGGTGATCGGCACGGGGCTGCTGTTCGCCGCCTCGCGGATGCCCGTGAAGCTGCACCGGGCGCTGGCCTACCCGATCCTCGCCGGCGCCGTCTTCATGATGGCGCTGGTGCAGGTCCCCGGGATAGGAGTCGCGGTCAACGGCAACCAGAACTGGATCGCCCTCGGCGGCTCCTTTCAGATCCAGCCCAGCGAGTTCGGCAAGCTCGCGCTGGTGCTGTGGGGCGCGGACCTGATCGCCCGCAAGGAGGACCGGAAGCTGCTGGCGCAGTGGAAGCACATGCTGGTGCCGCTCGTGCCGGTCGCCTTCATGCTGCTCGGGCTGATCATGCTGGGCGGCGACATGGGTACGGCGATCATCCTGTCGGCGATCCTGTTCGGCCTGCTGTGGCTGGCGGGGGCGCCGACCCGGCTGTTCGTCGGGGTCCTGTCGGTCGCCGGCCTGATCGGCCTGGTCCTCATCAAGACCAGCGCGAACCGCATGGCCCGACTGCAGTGCCTGGGCGCCACCGAACCGCGCAGCGGAGCCGTCGACTGCTGGCAGGCCGTGCATGGCATCTATGCCCTGGCCTCCGGCGGAATCTTCGGCTCCGGGCTCGGTGCGAGTGTGGAGAAATGGGGCCAACTACCCGAAGCCCACACCGACTTCATCTTCGCCGTCACCGGTGAGGAATTGGGCCTGGCGGGGACGCTGTCGGTGCTCGCCCTCTTCGCGGCTCTAGGCTATGCGGGTATCCGCGTGGCCGGACGCACGGAGGACCGCTTCGTGAGGTATGCCGCGGGAGGCGTGACGACCTGGATCACCGCGCAAGCCGTGATCAACATCGGTGCGGTGCTCGGCCTGCTGCCGATCGCCGGCGTCCCCCTTCCGCTGTTCTCGTACGGAGGGTCCGCCCTGTTGCCGACCATGTTCGCCATCGGGCTGCTGATCGCGTTCGCGCGCGACGAGCCCGCTGCGCGGGCAGCGCTTTCCGTGCGGCAACCCCGCTTTGGTAGAAAGCGTGCGGGAGGCGCCGGCTCCGGCCGGGCGCCTCGGAGATGGAACACGATGCGACGGCGTGCCTCGGCGGCGCGCTCGTCCGGAGAGCGGTGAATTTCGGTGCATGTCGTACTCGCCGGTGGGGGGACCGCCGGCCACATCGAGCCCGCGCTCGCCCTCGCGGACGCCCTGCGCAGGCAGGACCCGACCGTGGGGATCACGGCCCTGGGCACGGAGCGAGGGCTCGAGACCACCCTCGTTCCTCAGCGCGGCTACGAGCTTGCGCTGATCCCCGCCGTGCCGCTGCCCCGCAAGCCCACGCCCGAGCTGATCACCGTCCCGGGCCGACTGCGCGGCACGATCAAGGCGACCGAGCAGATCCTGGAGCGCACCAAGGCCGACGCGGTCGTCGGCTTCGGCGGCTATGTCGCCCTGCCCGGCTACCTCGCGGCCAAGCGCCTCGGGGTGCCGATCATCATCCACGAGGCCAACGCCCGCCCGGGCCTCGCCAACAAGATCGGCTCGCGCTACGCCGCCCAGGTCGCCGTCTCCACTCCGGACAGCAAACTGCGCAACTCGCGCTACATCGGCATCCCGCTGCGCCGGACCATCGCCACTCTCGACCGGGCCGCGATGCGCCCGCAGGCTCGCGCCGCGTTCGGGCTCGACCCGAACCTGCCCACCCTGCTGGTCTCCGGTGGCTCGCAGGGCGCCCGCCGTCTCAACGAGGTCGTCCAGCAGGTCGCGCCCTGGCTCCAGCAGGCCGGAATCCAGATCCTGCACGCGGTCGGCCCGAAGAACGAACTGCCGCAAGTGCACCAGATGCCGGGAATGCCGCCGTACATCCCGGTAAGTTACCTGGACCGGATGGACCTCGCGTACGCCGCGGCCGACATGATGCTCTGCCGCGCGGGCGCGATGACCGTCGCCGAACTCTCCGCCGTCGGACTCCCGGCCGCCTACGTCCCGCTGCCCATCGGCAACGGCGAACAGCGGCTGAACGCCCAGCCGGTGGTCAAGGCCGGCGGCGGACTGCTGGTCGACGACGCGGAACTGACGCCCGAGTGGGTGCAGCAGAGCGTCCTGCCCGTGCTCGCCGACCCGCACCGGCTGTACGAGATGTCCCGCGCCGCAAGCGAGTTCGGCCGCCGGGACGCCGACGACCTGCTCGTCGGCATGGTGTACGAGGCGATCGCCTCGCACCGCCGCCAGTAACCGTATGACGGAGGGCAGGGAGCGTGGCCGGACCGACGACCGCCGAGCGCGGTGAACGCCAGCAGGAGTCGTCCGACCCGCCCCTCGCCCGGCGGTTGAGGGTGCGGAGACTTCGTACGATGATCATTCTTCTCGTCGTGCTCGTACTCCTCGGCGCGGGATCCGTCTGGCTGCTGTACGGCTCCACATGGCTGCGCGTGGAGCGCGTATCCGTCTCCGGGACCCGGGTGCTGACGCCCGCACAGGTCCTCGAGGCCGCCGACGTCCCTGTCGGGGCGCCGCTGATTTCCGTCGACACCGACGCGATTGAGGCACGGCTGCGCCGGGAATTGCCCCGAATTGACGTGGTTGACGTGGTCCGCTCCTGGCCTCATGGAATCGGCGTCAAAGTGGCGGAGCGTACTCCGGTTCTGATTGTCCAAAAGGACGGAAAGTTCGTCGAAGTGGACAAGGAAGGCGTCCGATTCGCCACGGTTTCTGTGGAGCCGAAAGGCGTTCCCGCGCTGGAATTGACGGTGTCTCAGTCGAGCTCCGCCGCCGCGAGTCTGCGCCGCTTCGGGGAGGCCCGCTTGATGCGGGAGGCGGTGCGCGTGGCCGACGCCCTGCCGGACGCCGTGGCGCGCGGCACCCAGGTCGTCAAGGTCCGTTCCTACGACGACATCTCGCTCGTGTTGAGCGGCGGCACGACCGTCGCCTGGGGGAGTGGCGAGAAGGGGGCCGCGAAGGCTCGCACACTCACCGCTCTCATGAAAGCCTCGCCGGATGCGCGGTACTTCGACGTCAGCGTTCCCACCGCCCCTGCGTCATCAGGGAGTTGACGCACATTCGCGCAGGCCAGCACCCTGGTTGGGCAGCGACATGGCTGATCACATAGGGTGAAAAGAAAAACGGGAGGTTCGGCGTGTTCGTTGAACGTGCGCCACTTGTCGACTTAGTGTCCTGTTCAGAAGACTTCAAGGAACAGACACACTGGTAACCCTAAACTTCAGGGTTAGGGTTCGGGTCGGCGCTACGGACCGTCCCATTCGGCATCAGTCGCGGTTCACAAAGCAGAGAGCTTCCCGTGATCCGACGACCCGTAACTCGAGGCGAGAGGCCTTCGACGTGGCAGCACCGCAGAACTACCTCGCAGTCATCAAAGTCATCGGTGTCGGCGGCGGTGGTGTCAATGCCATCAACCGGATGATCGAGGTCGGTCTCAAGGGCGTCGAGTTCATCGCTATCAACACCGACGCGCAAGCTCTGTTGATGAGCGACGCCGACGTCAAGCTCGATGTCGGCCGTGAACTCACCCGCGGACTCGGCGCCGGAGCCAACCCGGCCGTCGGCCGCAAGGCCGCCGAGGACCACCGCGAGGAGATCGAGGAGGTCCTCAAGGGGGCCGACATGGTCTTCGTGACGGCCGGTGAAGGCGGCGGCACCGGCACCGGCGGCGCGCCCGTCGTGGCCAACATCGCCCGCTCGCTGGGCGCCCTCACCATCGGCGTGGTCACCCGCCCGTTCACCTTCGAGGGACGGCGCCGCGCCAACCAGGCCGAGGACGGCATCGCCGAACTGCGCGAAGAGGTCGACACCCTCATCGTCATCCCGAACGACCGGCTGCTGTCCATCTCGGACCGCCAGGTCTCGGTGCTCGACGCCTTCAAGTCGGCCGACCAGGTCCTCCTCTCCGGTGTCCAGGGCATCACCGACCTCATCACCACCCCCGGCCTCATCAACCTCGACTTCGCCGACGTCAAGTCGGTCATGTCCGAGGCCGGTTCGGCCCTCATGGGCATCGGCTCGGCCCGCGGCGACGACCGCGCGGTGGCCGCCGCCGAGATGGCGATCTCCTCGCCGCTCCTGGAAGCGTCCATCGACGGCGCCCGGGGCGTGCTGCTCTCCATCTCCGGCGGCTCCGACCTCGGCCTGTTCGAGATCAACGAGGCCGCCCAGCTGGTCAGCGAGGCCGCCCACCCCGAGGCCAACATCATCTTCGGCGCGGTCATCGACGACGCCCTCGGCGACGAGGTCCGGGTCACCGTGATCGCGGCCGGCTTCGACGGCGGCCAGCCGCCGGCCCGCCGGGACAACGTCCTCGGCTCGACCTCCTCCTCTCCGTCCTCGGCCCGCCGCGAGGAGCCCACTCCGGCACGGCAGACCGAGAGCCGACCGTCGTTCGGCTCCCTCGGCAGCGTCACGCCGAAGGAAGAGGCCGAGCCCGAGCCGGAGCCGGTGGCCGACCTCCCGGTCGCTCCGCCGGTCCCGCCGTCGCGGACCTACGCCGACAGCGCGGCGGAGGAGCTGGACGTTCCGGACTTCCTTAAGTGATCCTTCTGACGTGATAGCACAGCGCGACACCGTGAGCGGCGCGCACTTCGCCTTCACCGACCGGTGGGGCGGGGTGAGCGCCGCTCCGTATGAGGAGCTCAACCTCGGTGGGGCGGTCGGGGACGACACTGACGCCGTACTGACCAACCGGGATCTCGCCGCCAAGTCGCTCGGGCTCGATCCGGGCCGGGTGGTCTGGATGAACCAGGTGCACGGCACGGACGTGGCGGTGGCCGACGGGCCATGGCGTGATCGTCCGGTGCCCGACGTCGACGCGGTCGTCACGGCACAGCGGGGTCTCGCCCTCGCCGTCCTCACCGCCGACTGCGTGCCGGTCCTGCTGGCCGACCCGGTCGCCGGGATCGTCGCGGCGGCGCACGCGGGGCGGCCCGGCATGATCGCCGGGGTCGTCCCGGCCGCGCTACGCGCGATGACCGACCTGGGCGCCGAGCCGTCCCGGATCGTCGCCCGCACCGGCCCGGCCGTCTGCGGACGGTGCTACGAGGTGCCGGAGGCGATGCGCGCCGAGGTGGCGGCCAGGGAGCCGACGGCGCACGCCGAGACGAGTTGGGGTACACCCGCGGTGGACGTGACCGCCGGGGTGCACGCCCAGCTCGCGCGCCTCGGGGTGCGCGACCGGGAGCAGTCGCCGGTCTGCACGCTGGAGTCGGAGGACCACTTCTCGTACCGCCGCGACCGCACCACCGGGAGACTCGCGGGATATGTCTGGTTGGACTGAGAGAGAGCATGACGGACCGTAAGGGCGAACTGGCCGCGAACCTCGCAAAGGTGGAGGAGCGGATCGCCGCCGCCTGCGCGGCCGCCGGGCGCGGGCGCGAGGAGGTGACCCTGATCGTGGTCACCAAGACCTACCCGGCGAGCGATGTGCGGATGCTGTCGGAGCTCGGCGTGCGTCATGTCGCCGAGAACCGCGATCAGGACGCGGCCCCGAAGGCCGCTGCCTGCTCGGATCTCCCGCTCGCTTGGCACTTCGTCGGTCAGTTGCAGACCAACAAGGTGCGCTCCGTGGTCGCTTACGCGGATCTCGTGCAGTCCGTCGATCGTTCCAAGCTGGTGACGGCGCTCTCGAAGGAGGCCGTACGGCAGGAGCGGGAGGTGGGCTGCCTCATCCAGGTGGCGCTGGATGCGGGAGAGAGCGCGCGGGGTGAGAGGGGTGGTGTGGCGCCCGGTGGGGTCGCGGAGTTGGCCGACCTCGTCGCGAAGGCTCCGGGGCTGCGCCTCGAGGGGCTCATGACCGTCGCGCCGCTCAGCGGGGAGTACGAGGGGCGCCAACAGGCGGCGTTCGAGCGCTTGATGGATTTGTCGACTGACCTGCGCCGGACTCATCCGACTGCGAACATGGTGTCGGCAGGGATGAGTGCGGATCTCGAGGACGCCGTGGCGGCCGGAGCGACACATGTGCGCGTCGGCACCGCGGTACTCGGAGTCCGCCCCAGGCTCGGGTAACGTCGCCAAGAAGTCGGACCACAGCAGAAAATATGGTCAATGTCGCCGAAAGGCGGGCGTAACGACCGTGTGGATCGCAGGCATTTGGCAGTCGTCAGCCGATCCACCACAGAGCGGAGGACTCAGAGCATGGCCGGCGCGATGCGCAAGATGGCGGTCTACCTCGGCCTCGTGGAGGACGATGGGTACGACGGCCGGGGGTTCGACCCCGACGACGACTTCGAGCCCGAACTGGACCCGGAGCCCGAGCGGGACCACCGACGGCATGAGCCGTCCCACCAGTCCCACAGTGCACATTCGTCCCAAAGGGACGAAGAGGTGCGAATCGTGCAGCCGCCCGCGCCGCGTGAACCCGTGGCCCGATCGACTTCGCTCCCCGCGGAATCCGGCCGTCCGGCGCGCATTGCGCCCGTGGCGTCCATCACACAAGAACGCGCAAGCCTGGAGAAGAACGCACCGGTGATCATGCCCAAGGTCGTGTCGGAACGAGAGCCGTACCGGATCACCACACTTCACCCTCGAACCTACAACGAGGCCCGTACCATCGGGGAACACTTCCGTGAAGGCACCCCGGTGATCATGAATCTGACTGAGATGGATGACACAGACGCGAAGCGACTTGTCGACTTTGCGGCAGGTTTGGTGTTTGGTCTTCACGGCAGCATCGAGCGGGTGACGCAGAAGGTGTTCCTGTTGTCGCCTGCTAACGTCGATGTCACGGCGGAGGACAAGGCCCGTATCGCAGAGGGCGGGTTCTTCAACCAGAGCTGAGACGCACCACCGGAAACAAACGCACGGATCAGGGAACAGGGGAGAGGGAAGCACCAGTCATGAGCGTGGTTCTGCAGGTTCTCTACATCGCGCTGATGGTTCTCCTCATCGTGCTTATCTTCCGGTTGGTCATGGACTACGTCTTCCAGTTCGCCCGCTCGTGGCAACCCGGCAAGGCGATGGTGGTCGTTCTGGAGGCCACCTACACTGTCACTGATCCACCGCTCAAGCTTCTGCGGCGGGTCATCCCGCCGCTGCGTCTCGGGGGCGTGGCGCTCGACCTGTCCTTCTTCGTATTGATGATCATCGTCTACATCCTGATCACGCTCGTGCGGAGCGCGATGTGAGCGATGTGAGAGATACGGTCTTGCCGACTGCCGACGACTACGTTGAGGTGAAGAGATGCCGTTGACCCCCGAGGACGTGCGGAACAAGCAGTTCACGACCGTCCGCCTCCGAGAAGGCTATGACGAGGACGAGGTCGATGCCTTCCTCGATGAGGTCGAAGCCGAACTGACCCGCCTGCTCCGCGAGAACGAGGACCTGCGCGCCAAGCTGGCCGCGGCCACGCGCGCTGCTGCCCAGAACCAGCAGAACATGCGCAAGCCCCCGGAGGGCCCCGGCGGTCCGCAGGACCAGCAGCAGGGCGGCATGCCTCAGCAGGGCGGTATGCCTCAGCAGGGCATGCGCGGTCCTGGGGCTCCCGTCCCCGCTGGGATATCGGGCCCGCCGCAGCAGCAGATGGGTGGCCCCATGGGTGGCCCGCCCCAGCTGCCGAGCGGCGCCCCGCAGCTGCCCGCCGGTCCCGGCGGTCAGGGTGGCCCGCAGGGTCCCGGTCCGATGGGCCAGGGTCCGGGGCCGATGGGCCAGCCCCCCATGCAGCAGATGGGTGGCCCGATGGGCGGTCCCATGGGTGGCCCGATGGGCGGTCCCGGTCAGGGCGGCCCCGGTGGCGACAGCGCCGCGCGCGTTCTGTCGCTTGCCCAGCAGACCGCCGACCAGGCGATCGCCGAGGCCCGTTCCGAGGCCAACAAGATCGTCGGAGAGGCACGTTCGCGTGCCGAGGGTCTCGAGCGTGACGCCCGTGCCAAGGCGGACGCCCTGGAGCGGGACGCGCAGGAGAAGCACCGTGTCGCGATGGGCTCCCTGGAGTCCGCCCGCGCCACGCTGGAGCGCAAGGTCGAGGACCTGCGTGGCTTCGAGCGCGAGTACCGCACGCGGCTGAAGTCCTACCTCGAGTCCCAGCTGCGCCAGCTGGAGACCCAGGCGGACGACTCGCTCGCCCCGCCGCGCACTCCGGCCACCGCGTCTCTCCCGCCGTCCCCGGCGCCCTCCATGGCACCGGCCGGCGCGGGTGCCCCGTCCTACGGCGGCAACCAGACGATGGGCGGCGCCCCGTCCCCGGCTGCTCCGTCCTACGGCGGTCAGCAGCAGATGTCCCCGGCGATGACCCAGCCGATGGCACCGGTCCGGCCGCAGGGTCCGGGCCCCATGGGCCAGGCCCCGTCGCCGATGCGCGGGTTCCTCATCGACGAGGACGACAACTGACGGTTGGTAGTACGCCGTAGACGCTGGCAGCGTTCAGGGCGGGGCCCCGGATTTCGATCCGGGGCCCCGCCCTTTTGCTACGCGTGTTCATGGAGTTTGCGGTGTTTGTTCGGAGCCGGGTGTGGTGTCCGACGTACGCAACGCCGAAGGCCCGGGCCCACCAAGATTCTTTGGTGGGCCCGGGCCTTCGGTCGTGCGGCCGGGTCCCGCTACTGCTTGCGCAGGCGGAACGTCAGGGTCAGACCCTCGTCCGTGAAGGCGGAGCCGTACGAGTCGTCCGCCTCGCCCTGGGCGAAGTCCGTCGCCAGCACCTCGTCGGCGATGAGCTCGGCGTGGTCGCCCAGTGCCGCGATCGTCGCCGCGTCCGTCGCCGTCCAGCGCAGGGCGATGCGGTCGGCCACGTCCAGGCCACTGTTCTTACGGGCCTCCTGGATCAGGCGGATCGCGTCACGGGCCAGGCCCGCGCGGCGCAACTCCTCCGTGATCTCCAGGTCCAGGGCCACGGTCGCGCCCGAGTCGGACGCCACCGACCAGCCCTCGCGCGGGGTCTCCGTGATGATCACCTCGTCGGGTGCGAGCGTGACCGTCTCGCCGTCGACCTCCACCGACGCGGTGCCCTCGCGCAGGGCCAGGGACAGCGCCGCCGCGTCCGCGTTCGCGACGGCCTTCGCCACGTCCTGGACGCGCTTGCCGAAACGCTTGCCCAGGGCGCGGAAGTTGGCCTTCGCGGTCGTGTCGACGAGGGAGCCGCCGACCTCGGAGAGGGACGCGAGGGATGTGACGTTCAGCTCTTCCGTGATCTGCGCGTGCAGCTCGCGGTCGAGGGCGTCGAAGCCGGTGGCCGCGATGAGTGCACGGGACAGCGGCTGGCGGGTCTTCACGCCCGACTCCGCGCGCGTGGCACGGCCCAGCTCCACCAGTCGGCGGACCAGGACCATCTGCTTCGACAGCTCCGGGTCGATCGCCGACAGGTCCGCCTCGGGCCAGGACGCCAGATGCACCGACTCCGGCGCGTCCGGGGTCACCGGCACGATCAGGTCCTGCCAGACCCGCTCGGTGATGAACGGGGTCAGCGGGGCCATCAGCTTGGTGATCGTCTCGACGACCTCGTGCAGGGTGCGCAGGGCCGCCTTGTCGCCCTGCCAGAAGCGGCGACGCGAGCGGCGGACGTACCAGTTCGACAGGTCGTCGACGAACGCCGAGAGCAGCTTGCCGGCGCGCTGGGTGTCGTACGCCTCCAGGGACTGGGTCACCTGGTCGGTCAGCGCGTGCAGTTCCGACAGCAGCCAGCGGTCCAGGACCGGGCGGTCGGCGGGGGCCGGGTCGGCCGCGGACGGCGCCCAGTTCGACGTACGGGCGTACAGGGCCTGGAAGGCGACCGTGTTCCAGTACGTCAGGAGCGTCTTGCGGACGACCTCCTGGATCGTGCCGTGGCCCACGCGGCGTGCCGCCCACGGGGAGCCGCCGGCCGCCATGAACCAGCGCACCGCGTCCGCGCCGTGCTGGTCCATCAGCGGGATCGGCTGCAGGATGTTGCCCAGGTGCTTGGACATCTTGCGGCCGTCCTCGGCGAGGATGTGGCCGAGGCAGACCACGTTCTCGTACGACGACTTGTCGAAGACCAGGGTGCCGATCGCCATCAGCGTGTAGAACCAGCCGCGGGTCTGGTCGATGGCCTCGGAGATGAACTGCGCCGGATACCGGCTCTCGAACAGCTCCTTGTTCTTGTACGGGTAGCCCCACTGCGCGAACGGCATCGAACCCGAGTCGTACCAGGCGTCGATGACCTCCGGCACGCGCGTGGCCGTCTTGGCGCACTGCGGGCAGGCGAAGGTCACGTCGTCGATGTACGGGCGGTGCGGGTCCAGGGCGGACTGGTCGGTGCCCGTGAGCTCGGTGAGTTCCGCGCGGGAGCCGACGACCGTGAGGTGGTCGTCCTCGCAGCGCCAGATCGGCAGCGGGGTGCCCCAGTAGCGGTTGCGGGACAGCGCCCAGTCGATGTTGTTGTTCAGCCAGTCGCCGTACCGGCCGTGCTTGACCGTGTCCGGGAACCAGTTGGTCTTCTCGTTCTCCTGGAGGAGGCGGTCCTTGATGGCGGTGGTGCGGATGTACCAGGACGGCTGCGCGTAGTACAGGAGCGCGGTGTGGCAGCGCCAGCAGTGCGGGTAGCTGTGCTCGTACGGGATGTGCTTGAAGAGCAGACCGCGCTGCTGGAGGTCCTCGGTGAGCTTTTCGTCCGCCTTCTTGAAGAAGACGCCGCCGACCAGCGGGACGTCCTCCTCGAAGGTGCCGTCCGGGCGGACCGGGTTCACGACGGGCAGCCCGTACGACCGGCAGACCTTGAGGTCGTCCTCACCGAAGGCGGGGGACTGGTGGACCAGACCCGTACCGTCCTCGGTCGTGACGTACTCGGCGTTGACGACGTAGTGCGCCTCGGCGGGGAACTCGACGAGTTCGAACGGCCGCTGATACTTCCAGCGCTCCATCTCGGCGCCGGTGAAGGACTGGCCGGTGGTCTCCCAGCCCTCGCCGAGGGCCTTGGCGACCAGCGGCTCGGCGACGACGAGCTTCTCCTCGCCGTTCGTCGCGACGACGTACGTGACCTCGGGGTGGGCGGCGACCGCCGTGTTGGAGACGAGGGTCCAGGGCGTGGTCGTCCACACCAGGAGCGCGGCCTCGCCGGCGAGCGGGCCGGAGGTGAGCGGGAAGCGGACGAACACGGACGGGTCCACGACCGTCTCGTAGCCCTGCGCCAGCTCGTGGTCGGACAGGCCGGTGCCGCAGCGGGGACACCAGGGGGCGACGCGGTGGTCCTGGACGAGGAGGCCCTTGTTGAAGATCTCCTTGAGGGACCACCAGACGGACTCGATGTACTCGGGCTCCATCGTGACGTAGGCGTCGTCGAGGTCGACCCAGTAGCCCATGCGGGTCGTCAGGTCGGCGAAGGCGTCGGTGTGGCGCAGCACGGACTCGCGGCACTTGGCGTTGAACTCGGCGATGCCGAACGCCTCGATGTCCTTCTTGCCGCTGAAGCCGAGATCCTTCTCGACCGCCAGCTCCACCGGCAGGCCGTGGCAGTCCCAGCCGGCCTTGCGGGCCACGTGGTAGCCGCGCATGGTGCGGAAGCGGGGGAAGACGTCCTTGAAGACGCGGGCCTCGATGTGGTGGGCGCCGGGCATGCCGTTGGCAGTGGGCGGGCCCTCGTAGAACACCCACTCGGGGCGGCCCTCGGACTGGTCCAGGCTCTTGGCGAAGATCTTCTGCTCGCGCCAGAAGTCGAGCACGGCGTGCTCGAGGGCGGGCAGGTCGACCTGGGCGGGTACCTGGCGGTACGTCGGCGTTGTCATCAGCGAGCTTCCTCCGGCGGACTTGCTGCCTTCCGTCCGGAGGGACGAGAGCCGTGTCTTTCCGTACGCCGGTTTCGGCGCGCTCCCGCGGTACCACCCTCCTTGGCCCTCCGGCGCGGGGTGTGCGTCGGTGAGCCCCCTCATTGGGGTCGCGATGCCGGTTCTACGGCCGCTGCTGTTGGGCTGCGGCTTTCTTCCGACGGCTCCGGGGTGATCTTCACGTCGCGCCGGCCCCCGGGCTTCCACCGTCCCCGGGTCGCTCTGGGCTGCGTACGCCGCTACTCGTCCCCATCCATGCTTTTCGCTCCGCCCAGTGTACGGCGCCGCGGGGACAGCGGCCGACCGGATTTTCGGGCCCTGGGGGCGGGGATCGTGTCCGGGCCCGGATGACCCGAATGGCGCGGTACGTCTGTTCGGATTCTGGGACGTCCGGCTCGTCTGCATACCCGGCGAGGAGCTGGGCACAACGGATGCAGGTCTGTCGCGCTGCATGCGCGAGGCGGGCGAATCGGGCGGTGTGCCCCGTTGCCGCGGGACTCAAGTCGATTTATCGTCCCAGCACGATTCGCGAGCAAGATCACAGTATGTGAAGGGGCCGCGGCATGGTGGCGAAGAAGACCGCCGTACAGCAGTCGGCGTCGGGCAGATCCACCAATGCGAGTGCCTCCGGCGGATTGGGTGGCTCTGGTGGGGTGGGTGTTTCTGCTGGGGTGGGGGCGAAGGCTTTCGGTGGTGCAGGTGGCTCTGGTGCGGCCGGTGCTTCCGGTGGCGTGCCGGCTTCCGGCGGCGTGGGTGCCTCAGGCGGGGTGATGGCCGCCGACGGTGCGGCCAACGGTGTGGGTGGGAAGAAGAGTGCGCGGGGAGGGGCCGCGGGGGCGCGGGACGGGAAGCCGGTGAAGACGGTCCGGGGGGTTGCCGGGGGTGGGGCGGGGGAGTCGGGCTCCGCCGCCAAGGGGGGTGGTTCGAAGAGGGCCGGTGAGCCGGCGGCGGGGAAGGGTGGGAAGGGGAAGGGCTCGAAGGCGGGCAAGGAGGCAGCTGCTGAGAAGGCGGTCGCGAAGGCCGGGGCGGACACAGGGGCTGCGGCGACGAAGGCGGGGGCCAAGACGGCTGAAGCGAAGGCGCCGGGGAGCAAGGGGGCGTCCGTTCAGGGTGCGGTGGCCGGGAAAGCGGTGGTCAGGGAGTCTGCGGGTAAGGCTGCGGGGTCCAAGAAGGCGCGGCCCAAGAAGGCCGTGTCCGGGGGCAAGGCAGCCGAGGGATCGGCGGCACGAAAGGCGTCGGGAGAGAAGGCGGTCGCCATGGAAGCGGCAGCCGAGGGCACTGCGGGCAAGAAGTCAGCGGCCCGGAAGAGCGCGGCTGAGAAGGCCGCAGCCAGGACAAGCACGTCCAAGAAGACCGTGGCCAAGGAAGGTGCCGCCAGGAAGGTGGCCGTGAAAGTGACCGTTGCAGACGAAGCGACCGGGGAGTTGGCGCCCAGGAGGGCGGCTGGGCGCGTAGCGGCCGGTAAGACGGCGGCTGGTGGGAAGGCAGCCGGTCGGCAAAAGGCCGGGAAGAAGGCGATCAGCCAGGTGGCGGGCGGGAAGGCAACGGGAGGGAAGGCCGCGCCCGGCAAGAAGGCGACCCAGGAGGTGCCTGCCGGGACGGCGTCGGCCGACAAGGGGACGACTGGCGAGGCAGGGGCGGGGAAGAGAGCGACCGGGAAGCAGACGCCTGGCAGGGCAGCGGCCGGTAGGAAGGCTACGGGCCAGGTAGCGGCCGGGGAGACAACGGCTGGTAAGGCGTCGGCGACCAAGGGGGCGACCGACCAGGTGGCGGTCGGTGCGAAGGGGGTTGGGAAGGAATCGGCCGGCAAGGGGACGGCCGGCAAGGCGGCGGTCCGTAAGAAGGTGACCGGTCGGGTAGGGGCCGGCAAGGAGGCGGCCGGCTCAGTGGCGATCGATCGTGAAGGTGCCCGGCAGGGAGCGGTCGGTGCGAAGGCGGCCGGGAAGGGCGTTCGCAGGAAAGCGAGCGGGCAGGTGGGGGACGGCAAGAAGGCGGCCGGTGGGGCAAGGCGCTCCGATGGGGGCGTTGAGGAGGGCGGCGTGGTGGAGAAGGGCGCGTCCAAGGGGAGCCTCGGTGCGGCCGGGAAGCGTGCGGGCGCCAAGAGCAGGGCCAAGAAGGCGGGCGCGGCGCAGGCCGCGGAGCAGACGGGAGCCACGACAGTGGTTGCGAAGAAGACTCCTGGCACGGCCACGGCGGCCAAGACCGCCGTTCCCAAGGCACGCGTCGCCGCGGCGGTGGAGCCCGGCGAGCTCGCGGTGCGCCCCGGCGAGGACCCCTGGACTCCGGAGGAGGTCGATGAGGCCCGTGCCGAGCTGATGGCCGAGGCGACGCGGCTGCGCGAGGAGCTCACCTCGTCCGAGCAGTCCCTCGTCGGGCTGATGCGGGACTCCGGGGACGGAGCCGGCGACGACCAGGCGGACACCGGTGCCAAGAACATCACGCGGGAGCACGAGCTGGCGCTCGCCGCCAACGCGCGCGAGATGCTCGAACAGACCGAGCGGGCTCTGGAGCGGCTCGACGCGGGCACGTACGGCCTGTGCGAGAACTGCGGCAACCCGATCGGCAAGGCACGCATGCAGGCCTTCCCGCGCGCGACCCTGTGCGTCGAGTGCAAGCAGAAGCAGGAACGCCGGTACTGACCGGTAGGCGGGTGCCGCCGGACGTGCCGTACTCTCGTCCTCAGTCAGGTACCTAGGTTGAGGGACTCACGTGGCAGAGGCGGAGCGCATCATCGGTACGCCGGACACCCCAGAGGCGGCGGGTGCAGAGCCGGAGCATTCCGACGGGAGCACGACGGAAACCGGTGACGCCGGGAACACCGCCGAGCGGCCGCGCGGCCGGCGCCGGATCGCCGTGCTGTTCGGCGTCGCCGCGTTCGCGTACGCCCTCGACCTGATCAGCAAGATGATCGTGGTGGCCAAGCTGGAGCACCAGCCGCCGATCGAGATCATCGGGGACTGGCTGAAGTTCGAGGCGATCCGCAACGCGGGCGCGGCCTTCGGCTTCGGAGAGGCCTTCACCGTGATCTTCACGGTGATCGCGGCGGCCGTGATCGTGGTGATCGCGCGGCTCGCCCGCAAGCTGTACAGCCTGCCCTGGGCGATCGCGCTCGGCCTGCTGCTCGGCGGTGCGCTCGGCAACCTCACCGACCGGATCTTCCGCTCGCCGGGCGTCTTCGAGGGCGCGGTCGTGGACTTCATCGCGCCCAAGCACTTCGCGGTGTTCAACCTGGCCGACTCGGCGATCGTGTGCGGCGGCATCCTGATCGTGCTGCTGTCGTTCAGGGGGCTGGACCCGGACGGCACCGTCCACAAGGACTGAGTCCGCCGGGGCCGGCGCCCCGGGCCCTGCCTGAGTTATCCACAGGCTCCGTACTGGGGGCTCCGGCCCGTCCGGCATACTCGACGGGTGAGCACGATTCCCGAGATCCGCACCCTGCCCGTGCCCGACGGCCTGGAGGGCGAGCGTGTAGACGCCGCCATCTCCCGCATGTTCGGCTTCTCCCGTACCAAGGCCGCGGAGCTTGCCGCGGCGGGGAAGGTCACGGTCGACGGCTCGGTGGTCGGGAAGTCCGAGCGGGTGCACGGCGGGGCCTGGCTCGAGGTGGAGATGCCGCAGGCGCCCGCCCCGGTGCAGATCGTCGCCGAGCCGGTCGAGGGCATGGAGATCGTGCACGACGACGATGACGTGGTCGTGATCGTCAAGCCGGTCGGCGTCGCCGCGCATCCGTCGCCGGGCTGGAGCGGCCCCACGGTGATCGGCGGCCTGGCCGCTGCCGGGTACCGCATCTCGACGTCCGGCGCCGCCGAGCGCCAGGGCATCGTGCACCGGCTCGACGTGGGCACCTCCGGGCTGATGGCCGTCGCCAAGTCGGAGCGCGCGTACACGTCGCTCAAGCGCCAGTTCAAGGAGCGCACGGTCGACAAGCGCTACCACACGCTCGTCCAGGGCCACCCCGACCCGACCAGCGGCACCATCGACGCACCCATCGGCCGCCACCCCACCCACGACTACAAGTGGGCGGTCACCGCCGACGGCAAGCCCTCGATCACGCACTACGACCTCATCGAGGCGTTCCGCGCGGCCTCCCTGCTCGACGTGAAGCTGGAGACCGGCCGCACCCACCAGATCCGCGTCCACATGGCCGCCCACCGGCACCCCTGCGTCGGCGACCTCACCTACGGCGCCGACCCGACGCTCGCCAAGCGCCTGCGGCTGACCCGCCAGTGGCTGCACGCCGTAAGGCTCGGCTTCGAGCACCCCGGGGACGGCCAGTGGGTCGAGTTCGAGAGCGAATACCCCGCCGACCTGCAGAAGGCCCTGGACCAGGTCCGCGAGGAGACGTGGGCATGAGTGCTCCGCCGCACGACCCGTCGTACGCCGTGCGGGTCGCCGACGACCCCGCCGACCGCGAGGCCTGCTTCGCGGTGCGCAAGGAGGTCTTCGTCGTCGAGCAGGGCGTCCCGCAGGAGATCGAGTACGACGCCTACGACGCGGGTGCCGTGCATGTGCTCGCGATACGGGATGACGGGACGCCGCTCGGGACCGGGCGGCTGCTGCACGGGGAGGCGGCCGCGGCGAAGGTCGACGGCGATCCGTCCGTGGGCTCGCTCGGCCGGCTCGCCGTGCATCAGGCGGCGCGCGGCCTCGGCGTCGGGGCGGCCCTGGTGCGGGCCATCGAGGAGGCGGCACGCGCGCAGGGGCTCGCGGCCGTCGATCTGCACGCGCAGACGCATGCGCTGGGGTTCTACGAGCGGCTGGGGTACGAGGCCTACGGCCCGGAATTCCCGGACGCGGGGATACCGCACCGGGCGATGCGGCGCGCTCTTTAGCCGAGGGCCCTAAGGCGCTGGTGGGAAGGGTGCCATGGCAGGCTTGAGGTCTGCTGTGTGGACCCCGATCTCACCGGAGCGCTGACCGTGGATCAGTTGGCCCTGTTGTTCGTGCTGTTGCTCGGGGCCGTGATCAGTGTCCCGGTGGGGGACCGGTTCGGATTGCCGGCGCCGGTGTTGATGACCCTCCTCGGGATCGTTCTCGCGCTGCTCGAATTCGTGCCCAACGTCGAGATTCCGCCGGATCTGATCCTGCCGCTGCTGTTGCCGCCGCTGCTCTACGCGGCCGTACGACGCACGTCGTGGCGACAGTTCGCGGCCAATCTGCGGCCCATCTTCCTGCTGGCCGTGGCGCTGGTGTTCGTCACGACGCTGTGCGTCGCCGCCGTCGCCCACGCGATCGTGCCGGGACTGCCGCTGGCCGCCGCCGTGGCGCTGGGTGCACTCGTCGCGCCGCCCGACCCGGTCGCGGCGACCGCTGTCGCCGGGCAACTCGGGCTGCCGAGGCGTCTCGTGTCCATCCTGGAGGGCGAGGGGCTCTTCAACGACGTGACCGCGATCGTGCTCTACCACGTGGCGATCGCGGCCGCCGTGAGCGGAACCTTCTCCCCGTGGGAGGCCGGGCTCGATCTGGTGCTCTCCGCCGTGGTGGCGCTGGCCGTAGGGCTCGCCCTCGGATGGGGCGCCAACAAGCTGATGGATCTGCTGGGCGACGCGACCCTGCAGATCTCGCTCACGCTGCTCGTGCCGTACGCCTCGTATGTGCTGGCCGAGGAACTCCACGGCTCGGGTGTGCTTGCCGTGCTGGTCACCGCCCTGTTCCTCGCCGAGTACGCCACCGACGCCGACGACGTGATGACGCGGCTCGCCGGGCACACCTTCTGGGACATCGTCGACACGCTGGTCACCGGCGTCGCCTTCGGGCTGATCGGGCTCGAACTGCACATCGCCGTGCGGACGGCGTCCGGGCGGTGGAGCGAGATGCTCGGCTGGGCTGCCACTGTGGTCGGCGTCGTCGTGGCGGTGCGGTTGCTGTGGCTGCTGCCGGCGACCTGGCTCACCAAACGCATGCACGCGAGACGGGACTACGACGAGGAGATCCCGACGAGTTGGCGCGAGACCGTCGTGATGTGGTGGTCGGGGATGCGTGGCGTCGCCTCGGTGGCCCTGGCGCTGGCCGTTCCGCTGGAGACGGACTCGGGCGCGCCTTTTCCCGACCGGGACGAGATCGTGTTCATCGCCTTCGGGGTGATCATGGCGACGCTGGTACTGCAGGGACTCACCCTGCCGTGGCTGGTGAAACGGCTCGGGGTGCGCGCCGACAGCGAGCAGGAGAAGGAGTTCGAGAAGCAACTGGCGGTGCGCGCGGCCAAGGCGGCGAAGCGGCGGCTGCGGGAGATCGAGTCCGTCGAGGACCTGCCCGAGGACCTCGCCGAGCAGATGCTGCGCCGGGCGTTCGAGATCGGGGTGCGGATCAGCCCGGACCTGGGCGAGGAGGAGCGCAGGGAAGCGCATGAGCAGCGGGCGCGGCGGCTGAAGCGGGTGCGGCGGATCCAGGGCGAGCTGCTGAGCGCGGCGCGGCACGAGGTGCTGGCGGCGCGCAGTGAACCGGGGGCCAATCCCGAGGTGGTCGACCGGGTGCTGCGGCATTTGGACGTGCGCAGCCTGCGGTGATCCCCGCACCCGCGGCTGTCCCTCCGTACGCTCTGATCATGGCTCGCAACGTGGTGATCAGTGGTGGCGGTACGGGAATCGGGCTCGCGACGGCGCAGCTGTTCGCGGCGGACGGGGATCAGGTGCTGCTGCTCGGGCGGCGCGCCGAGGTGCTGGAGCAGGCCGGCGTGCCCGGGGCTCTCACCTACGCCGCTGACCTGAGCAAGCCGCGCGGTGTGCGGGGCGTGGAGCGCTTCGTGGCGGCGGAGCTCGGCACCGTGGACGTACTGATCCACAGCGCCGGAGGGGCCGGCCATCTGGAGCCCAAGGTGGACAGCGACGAGCCCCTCGACGTGGTCCTGCACAACTGGACCCTCAACTTCGGCCTCAACACCCTGACCGCGGCACTGCTCACCGAGGCCCTGAAGGACCGGCTCGCCGACCCCGGCGGGCGGGTGCTGTTCATCGGCTCCATCGCCGCCTTCCGGGGGTCCGGCAACGTGGCGTACGCGGCGTCCAAGGCGGCGCTGCACCCGTACGCCCATGACCTGGCCCGGCGGTTGGGGCCGCGCGGGATCACCGTGAACGTGGTCGCGCCCGGGTACGTCGAGGACACCGAGTTCTTCGGCGGCGCGATGGACGAGGAGCGGCGTGACCGGCTGGTCGCGGAGACCTCGACCGGGCGCGCGGCCACGCCCGGCGACGTCGCCGCCACCCTGCACTGGCTGGCGTCACACGCCGCCGGGCACATCACCTCGCAGATCATCCAGGTCAACGGCGGGGCCGAGCGCGGCCACTGAACCCCTCAGACACCGTCGGGACGCGCCGTCGGCTGGTGGTCGTGCTGGTAGGCGCGGCGGGCCGGGAGGCGGCCCGGGACGGGGAAGCCGGGTGGCAGTGCCGCGTCCGCCGCGTTGACGCGCGGCAGGGCGTACGGGTGCTCGTCGGCCAGCCAGCCGACCAGCTGCTCGCGCACCGTGACCCGCACCGTCCACAGGTCGTCGGCGTCCTTCGCCGTGACCAGGGCCCGCACCTCCATGGTGCTGGGCGTGGAGTCGGTGACGACCAGGCCGTAGTCGCGGCCGTCCCAGGCCGGGCACTCGCGCAGGATGTCGCGGAGCTTCTCGCGCATCTTCTCCATCGGCGCCGAGTGATCGACGTGGAGGAAGACGGTGCCGGTCATCTGGGCGCCGCCGCGCGACCAGTTCTCGAAGGCCTTCGACGTGAAGTACGACACAGGCATCGTGATCCGGCGCTCGTCCCAGGTCCGTACGGTCAGGAACGTCAGCGTGATCTCCTCGACCGTGCCCCACTCGCCGTCCACCACGACCGTGTCCCCGAGGCGCACCATGTCCCCGAAGGCGATCTGGAACCCGGCGAACATGTTGCTCAGCGTGGACTGGGCCGCGACACCTGCGACGATGCCGAGGATGCCGGCCGAGGCCAGCAGCGAGGCGCCGGCCGCGCGGAACGCCGGGAAGGTCAGCAGCATCGCCGCCACGGCGACCACACCGACGACCGCCGCCACCACCCGCATGATCAACGTCACCTGTGTGCGCACCCGCCGGACCCGGGCCGGATCTCGGTGGACACGGGCGTAACGGCTGTACGTCGTCTCGACGACCGCCGCCGCGATCCGGATCGCCAGCCAGGCGGCCGCTCCGATCAGCACCAGCGTCAGCACCCGGCCGACGGCGACCCGGTTCTCCTGGAGCAGCTCGGCCTCGTCGTACGACCCTCTGAGCAGGGCCGCGCACAGCACGAGCTGGTAGGGGACGCGGGCGCGGCGCAGCAGACCCCACAGGGGCGTCTCACTGTGCCGTTCGTCTGCCTTGCGCATGAGGCGGTCGGTCGCCCACCCGATGATCAGGGTGAGCAGGACCGAGCCGCCGATCACGATCAGCGGGCGGAGTATGTTCTCCATGCCTTCGAACGTAACCAGCCGAAGGGGGTCATGAACATGTGCGTCGGTGAGGCGGTGGTCACGGCGTTGTCGGACCCGGCTGGCACGATGGCCTCATGAACATCGTGCTCTTTCACTCGACCTATGGCCTCAGGCCCGCGGTGCGCGAGGCAGCGGACCGGCTGCGCGCCGCCGGACACGAGGTGTGGACGCCGGACCTCTTCGAGGGACGCACGTTCGAGACGGTCGAGGAGGGCATGGAGTTCAACGAGCGGATCGGCAAGGACGAGGTGCTGAAGCGGGCCGTGCTGGCCGCCGCGCCCTACTCGGATCGCGGGCTGGTCTACGCCGGGTTCTCGCTCGGCGCGTCCGTCGCGCAGACCCTCGCGCTGGGCGACGACAAGGCCCGTGGCCTGCTGCTCCTGCACGGCACGTCGGACATCGCGGCGAACGCCTCGGTGGACGATCTGCCGGTGCAGCTGCACGTCGCCGAGCCGGACCCGTTCGAGACGGACGACTGGCTGAGCGCCTGGTATCTCCAAATGGGCCGGGCGGGCGCCGACGTCGAGGT
Organism: Streptomyces sp. NPDC055013; assembly: GCF_053608645.1. NCBI lineage: Bacteria > Bacillati > Actinomycetota > Actinomycetes > Kitasatosporales > Streptomycetaceae > Streptomyces > Streptomyces sp. NPDC055013. The sequence continues at coordinate 184,262 of NZ_JBSGVW010000012.1, read as the reverse complement.
GTACAGATACGCGGGGGCCGGCCACCTCTACACCGACCCGGCCCTGCCGGACTACGACGAGGAGGCCGCCGAGGCCACCTGGCGGGTGGCACTCGGCTTCCTCGAGACCCTCTAGGGGCGGTTCGGCGAGGCCGTACGTCCGCGTCAGACGGGGTCGTACGTCCGCTCGACCTTCTGCGTGCCGCTGCGGGTGCGGTAGGAGCGGGCCCAGGACGAGGTCGCGCTCTGCTTCGTCTTGTCGGACAGGACGTAGTAGTCCATCTGCGCGCGCTCGGCCGTGATGTCCAGGACGCCGTAGCCGTGGCGGTCGGTGTCGATCCAGTGGACGTGGCGGTTGGCGGCTCGGATGATCGGGGAGGCGATCGCGGAGACCGTGCCCTCGGGGACCTTGACGATGTCGTCGAGGTTGTCGGAGGTGACCGACGTGACGACGAACTCCGTGGCGGCGGAGGCGGACAGCGGGTAGGTACCGGCGTCCACGGGCACGTCGTTGGCCCATGCCATGTGGATGTCGCCGGTCAGGAACACCGTGTTGCGGATCGCGTTCGAGCGCAGGTGGGCGAGGAGTTCCCGGCGGTCGTCCGTGTAGCCGTCCCACTGGTCGGTGTTGAGGGCGAGGCCCTCCTGCGGCAGGCCCAGCAGCTTGGCCAGCGGCTTCAGCAGGTCCGCGGTGAGGGAGCCGATCGCGAACGGCGAGATCATCACCGAATTGCCGACGAGACGCCAGGTGGTGTCGGAGGACTTCAGCCCCGCCTTCAGCCAGTCCAGTTGGGCCCGCCCGGTGAGCGTACGGTCCGGGTCGTCGACGTCGCCGTTGCCGACGGTGACCTGCTGCGAGCGGAAGGAGCGCAGGTCGAGCAGGGAGAGGTCGGCGAGCTTGCCGAAGCGCAGGCTGCGGTAGGTGGTGCCGGCGATCGCCGGGCGCACCGGCATCCACTCGAAGTAGGCCTGCTTGGCGGCGGCCTGGCGCGCGGCCCAGGTGCCCTCGGCGCCCTCGGTGTGGTTCTCGGCGCCGCCCGACCAGGTGTCGTTGGCGATCTCGTGGTCGTCCCAGATCGCGATGACGGGCGCCTTCGCGTGCAGGGCCTGGAGATCCGCGTCCGTCTTGTACTGGCCGTGCCGGATGCGGTAGTCGGCGAGCGTGAGGATCTCGTGGGCCGGCGCTGTCTGCCGTACGGACCTGCCGCGCGTGCCGTACTGGCCGGCGCCGTACTCGTAGATGTAGTCGCCGAGGTGCAGCCAGGCGTCCAGGTCGCCGCGGGCGGCGAGGTGACGGTACGAGGCGAAGTAACCGGCCTCCCAGTTGGCGCAGGAGACCACGCCGAAGCGCAGGCCCGCGACGGACGCGTTCGCCGCCGGCGCGGTGCGGGTACGCGCCACCGGGGAGTCCGTGCCGCCGACCGAGAAGCGGAACCAGTAGTCGGTGGCCGGCTCCAGGCCACGTATGTCCGCCTTGACGGTGTGGTCGGAGGCGGCCCTCGCGGTGGTCGAGCCTTTGGCGACGATGTTCATCAGCGCCTTGTCCCGGGCCACGACCCAGCTGACCTCGGTGTCCGCACCGAGCCCCGAGCCGGGGGTGGCCTCGGGGGCGGGTGTCACCCGGGTCCACAGCAGGACGCCGTCGGGCAGCGGGTCACCGGAGGCGACACCGTGCAGGAAGGCGGGGGCCGCGTCGGCGGCCTTCGCGGGCAGCGCGGCGGCGAGCGGGCCGGCCAGCACAGCCGTCGCCGCCGCGGCCTTGACGACCGTACGGCGGCGCGGGGTAAGGGAATTGAGCTGCTCGGATGATCTGTATCGACTGGTCACAGCCGATCAGGTTACTGATCGGTATGAACAAGAGCGGGCGAACTGGCAAAAGTTCGCCCGCTCTTTCGCTGTCAGACTCGAAAGTTGGGCCTGGGCTTCCTTACGGCTTACGCCTTGCCGTTCTTGGACGCGCAGTACTTCTTCTCGCCGCTCGCGCCGTTCCTGACGCAGATCTCGACAGTCACGGTGATGCCTTCGCCGATCGAAAGGTTCTTACGCCCGCAGGAGTTGCCGGAGCCATTGGCGTCCTCCAGCGGCACCGCGTGCGAAGCGCTCGAGTCGATCCAGATGATGCGGCCGCTCGCCCGCATGCCGTCTGATCGGTTGTCGCAGACGGTGAATATCTCGTCGTCGGCCGCGAAGCCGGCGGCGGCAGAGTTCCACGGGTCGGTCGTGTCGACGTACACGTCGGTGCCGGCGGAGGCCGGGCTGGTGGCGAGGAGGACGGCGGCAGCGCCCGCGATGAGGCTGCTGCTCAGGGTCCTGACTCGGTACTTCACGTTGATTCTCCCCGATTCAATTGATCTCTGGTCACAAGATCGTTTACGTGGCATGTTTATGCCAGCAATCGGGGGAGTGTCAACCGGGTTGTGTGCGCTTCCGGCCGCCTCTGTTCGCGGGAGTCGACCGGAAGCGATCGCTGGGCTAGCCCTTGAGGGCCGCCTCCACCGCCTTGTTGAACTCAGCCGTCGTCCACGGCTGGTTGGCGTCGGACTTTTCGAGGATCTTGCCGTCCATGACGAGGCTCGGGGTGCCCGTCACGCCGTCCTTGTTGGTGTCGAAGGTCTTCGACATCTGCAGGGCCCAGGCGTCGTAGGTGCCCTTCTTCACGGCGTTCTCGAACTTGGCGTTGTTCTTCAGGGCGGGGACGGTGTTCGCGACCTCGATCAGGTAGTCGTCGTCCTTGAACTTGTCGTCCGACTCCAGCGGGTGGAACTTCTCCGAGTAGAGCGCGGTCTTGTATGCCAGGAAGGCTTCAGGGCTCACGTTCAGCGCGGCGCCCATTGCGCTCATCGCGTTCTTCGAGCCTTCGCCGTTGGGGCCGATCTCGTTCTTCTTCATCTGGTCGCCGTCGAGGAACGTGCCGCCGACGAACTGGAGCTTGTACTTGCCGTCCTCGACGTCCTTGTCGACGGTCGAGCCGACGCTCTGCTCGAACGAGGCGCAGACCGGGCAGCGCGGGTCCTCGTAGAGCTTGAGGGTCTTCTTGGCACTGTCCTTGCCGATGACGACGGTCGTGCCGTTTGTGCCGCTGGTGTTGGCCGGTGCGACAACCTTGGCGTCCGTCAGCGACTCCCAGTGGCTGGGCTTGTTGGCCTGGACCATCGCGTAACCGATGCCGCCCGCCGCCGCCAGCACGCCGACGACCGACGAGACGACGATGATCTGCCGCCTGACCTTCGCCCGCTTGGCCTCCCGCTCGCGCTCGATACGCAGCCGCTCTCGGGCCGCCGTCTTCGCCGCCTGGCTGTTCCGCTTGCTCATGTTGGTGTTCTCCATGGGGACGCGCACATAGGTGTGTGCGAGATACGTAAGGGGTGGAAGGTGATGCTCAGGTGCCGTTCACGCGCAGGTGAAGGCGGGTGAGCGGGGTGGTCCACGCCGTCCCAGGGAGTGCACGAAGAGGCGGTTGCGGGCGGCGGCCGCCCGGCGGATGGGGCGCGGCAGGCGGCGGCCCGACCGGGGCAGCCGTACGGCCACGGCCGCCACCGCCAGCAGCAGCGGGCGGAACGTGGTCGCCGTGACCGCCCGCACCAGCTGGGCCAGTGCCCGCTCGCCGCGGCGCAGCCAGGCGGCGGCGAGGAGGCCGACGCCGACGTGTGCGCCGAGCAGCAGCCAGGCGGTGGCCGGGTCGGCGTGGGCGAGGAGGCCGCCGAGCTTGTCCGGGTCGGCGCCGGTGACCTGGGCCAGCGGGGTGCCGACCCGGGTGCCGTCGCCGCACAGGACGTCCCAGCCGACCGAGGCCAGGGGCCCGGCGACCGGTCCGCCCGCCTTGCCGTAACAGACGTGCTGGCCGGTGGTGAGGATCGTGTCGGCGGCCAGCTCCAGCGGGATCAGCAGGGCGGCGATCCGCCCGAAAGTCCGCTCGCGGCCGGCCAGGGCGTACGCCAGGACGAACACGGCGGCGGCAAGCAGGGCCACCGTGTTCAACGGCAGGGGTGCCCGCGAGAGCAGCACGTGCGACGCGGTGCTGAGCGTCACGACGAGTGACGTGAACAGCGCCGCGCGTACGGCTCGCAGCTGGGTCCCGGATATGTCCATAGCGGTGGAGAGTGTGTCACGTGGGCCTGTAAGAGACCCCTAAAGGGTGCCTGTGAAGAGACGGTGAGGGCCAGGGAGCGGCCTTTCCGTCACAGACCCGGAATCCGGCCGTTGCGGAACAGGTCCACGAAGGTCTGGTGGTCGGCACGCGCGCGTGCGCCGTAGGAGTGCGCGAAGTCGACCAGGAGCTCGGCGAAGCCCTCCTCGTCGGCCGCGATCGCCGCGTCGATGGCGCGCTCGGTGGAGAACGGCACCAGGGACTCGCCGGAGGTGTCGTCCGCCGCCGCGTGCATCGTGGCCGTGGCCCGCCCGAGATCGGCGACCACCGCCGCGATCTCCTCCGGCTCGTCGATGTCGCCCCAGTCCAGGTCCACGGCGTACGGCGAGACCTCGGCGACCAGCTGGCCCGCGCCGTCCAGCTCGGTCCAGCCCAGCCACGGGTCGGCGTTCGCCTGCAGGGCGCGCTGGGAGATCACCGTGCGGTGACCCTCGTGCTGGAAGTAGTCGTGCAGTGCCTGGTCCGTGATGTGCCGGGAGACGGCCGGGGTCTGGGCCTGCTTGATGTAGATCACCACGTCGTTCTCGAGGGCGTCGGTGTGGCCCTCCAGAAGGATGTTGTACGACGGCAGCCCGGCCGATCCGATGCCGATGCCGCGGCGGCCGACCACGTCCTTCACCCGGTACGAGTCCGGGCGGGCCAGCGACGCGTCCGGCAGGGTCTCCAGGTAGCCGTCGAAGGCGGCCAGCACCTTGTAGCGGGTGGCCGCGTCCAGCTCGATGGAGCCGCCGCCCGGCGCGAAGCGGCGCTCGAAGTCGCGGATCTCGGTCATGGAGTCCAGCAGTCCGAAGCGGGTCAGGGAGCGGGCGTCCCGCAGCGCGTCCAGGAGCGGGCCCTGCGCGGTGTCCAGCGTGAACGGCGGCACCTCGTCGCTCTTGGCGCCGGTCGCCAGGGCGTGCACGCGCTCGCGGTAGGCGGCCGCGTAGATCCGCACCAGCTCGGTGATCTGCTCGTCGCCGAGCGCCTTGGCGTACCCGATCAGGGCGACGGAGGCGGCGAAGCGCTTGAGGTCCCAGGTGAACGGGCCGACGTAGGCCTCGTCGAAGTCGTTGACGTTGAAGATCAGGCGGCCGTTGGCGTCCATGTACGTGCCGAAGTTCTCCGCGTGCAGATCGCCGTGGATCCACACGCGCGAGGTGCGCTCGTCGAGATACGGTCCGCCGCGCTTCTCGGGCTCCAGGTCGTGGTAGAAGAGGCACGCCGTGCCGCGGTAGAACGCGAAGGCCGAGGCCGCCATCTTCCGGAACTTCACGCGGAACGCGGCCGGGTCGGCGGCCAGGAGCTCGCCGAAGGCGGTGTCGAAGACGGCGAGGATCTCGTCGCCGCGCTGCTCGCCGTTGAGCTTGGGGACCGACATCGCTGGGTGCCTCCTGGTGCATGAACGTGTACGACAGCGTTTCTGTCGTCTTCAACGGTCGGGGGCGGACGAAAGTGCCCGTCGTCCTTCGCTGTGAAGGTACGCGGGGCAGCCCTCGGAGTGTCAGTGCCGAGGCATAGACTTCGACGCTGTCCCCCGAACTGTCCGCCAGCCCGTTGCCGAGCGTTTTCCCTGGAGGCCACGCCGTGTCAAAGCCGCCGTTCACGCACCTGCACGTCCACACCCAGTACTCGCTGCTGGACGGTGCCGCGCGGCTGAAGGACATGTTCGACGCGTGCAACGAGATGGGCATGACGCACATCGCCATGTCCGACCACGGCAATCTCCATGGGGCGTACGACTTCTTCCACACCGCGAAGAAGGCCGGAATCACCCCGATCATCGGGATCGAGGCGTATGTCGCCCCCGAGTCCCGGCGCAACAAGCGCAAGATCCAGTGGGGCCAGCCGCACCAGAAGCGGGACGACGTCTCCGGTTCCGGTGGTTACACCCACAAGACGATGTGGGCCGTCAACAAGACGGGCCTGCACAACCTCTTCCGGCTGTCCTCGGACGCGTACGCCGAGGGCTGGCTCCAGAAGTGGCCCCGGATGGACAAGGAGACGATCTCCCAGTGGTCCGAGGGGATCGTCGCCTCCACCGGCTGCCCCTCCGGCGAGCTCCAGACCCGGCTGCGCCTCGGCCAGTACGACGAGGCTCTGAAGGCCGCCGCCGACTACCAGGACATCTTCGGCAAGGACCGCTACTTCCTGGAGCTGATGGACCACGGCATCGAGATCGAGCACCGGGTCCGCGACGGCCTGCTGGAGATCGGCAAGAAGCTCGGCATCCCCCCGCTGGTCACCAACGACTCGCACTACACGTACGCGCACGAGGCGACCGCCCATGACGCCCTGCTGTGCATCCAGACCGGTAAGAACCTCTCCGACCCGGACCGCTTCAAGTTCGACGGCACCGGCTACTACCTGAAGTCCACGGACGAGATGTACGCCGTCGACTCCTCGGACGCCTGGCAGGAGGGGTGCGCCAACACGCTGCTGGTCGCCGAGATGGTCGACACCGACGGCATGTTCGAGGCGAAGAACCTCATGCCGAAGTTCGACATCCCCGACGGCTACACCGAGGTCACCTGGTTCCAGGAGGAGGTCCGCCGCGGTATGGAGCGCCGGTTCTCCGGCGCCGTCCCCGAGGACCGCCAGAAGCAGGCCGAGTACGAGATGGACGTCATCATCCAGATGGGGTTCCCGGGCTACTTCCTCGTGGTCGCCGACTTCATCATGTGGGCCAAGAAGAACGGCATCGCGGTCGGCCCCGGCCGAGGCTCCGCGGCCGGCTCGATCGTCGCCTACGCCATGGGCATCACGGACCTCGACCCGATCCCGCACGGCCTGATCTTCGAGCGGTTCCTCAACCCCGAGCGCGTCTCCATGCCCGATGTCGACATCGACTTCGACGAGCGCAGGCGCGTCGAGGTGATCAGGTACGTGACGGAGAAGTACGGCGCCGACAAGGTCGCCATGATCGGCACCTACGGCAAGATCAAGGCGAAGAACGCCATCAAGGACTCCGCGCGCGTGCTGGGCTACCCGTACGCGATGGGCGACCGCCTCACCAAGGCGATGCCCGCCGACGTCCTCGGCAAGGGCATCGACCTCGACGGCATCACCAACCCCACGCACCCTCGCTACGGCGAGGCGGGCGAGATCCGCGGGATGTACGAGAACGAGCCGGACGTCAAGAAGGTCATCGACACCGCGAAGGGCGTCGAGGGCCTGGTGCGGCAGATGGGCGTGCACGCCGCCGGCGTGATCATGTCCAGCGAGCCCATCGTCGACCACGCCCCGATCTGGGTGCGGCACACCGACGGCGTGACCATCACGCAGTGGGACTACCCGCAGTGCGAGTCGCTCGGCCTGCTGAAGATGGACTTCCTCGGCCTGCGCAACCTGACGATCATGGACGACGCCGTCAAGATGGTGAAGTCCAACAAGGGCATCGACCTCGACCTGCTGTCCCTGCCGCTCGACGACCCGAAGACCTTCGAACTCCTCCAGCGCGGCGACACCCTGGGCGTCTTCCAGTTCGACGGCGGTCCGATGCGTTCGCTGCTGCGGCTGATGAAGCCCGACAACTTCGAAGACATCTCCGCCGTGTCGGCGCTGTACCGTCCGGGCCCGATGGGCATGGACTCGCACACCAACTACGCCCTGCGCAAGAACAAGCTCCAGGAGATCACTCCGATCCACAAGGAGTTGGAGGAGCCCCTCGAAGAGGTCCTGGCCGTCACCTACGGCCTGATCGTCTACCAGGAGCAGGTGCAGAAGGCCGCCCAGATCATCGCCGGGTACTCGCTCGGCGAGGCCGACATCCTCCGCCGCGTGATGGGCAAGAAGAAGCCCGACGAACTGGCGAAGAACTTCGTCCTCTTCCAGAAGGGCGCCCGCGACAAGGGCTACAGCGACGAGGCCATCCAGGCCCTGTGGGACGTGCTGGTGCCCTTCGCCGGCTACGCGTTCAACAAGGCGCACTCCGCCGCGTACGGCCTGGTCTCGTACTGGACCGCCTACCTGAAGGCCAACCACCCCGCCGAGTACATGGCCGGACTGCTCACCTCGGTCAAGGACGACAAGGACAAGTCGGCCGTCTACCTCAACGAGTGCCGGCGCATGGGCATCAAGGTGCTCCCGCCGAACGTCAACGAGTCGGTGCACAACTTCGCCGCGCAGGGCGACGACGTGATCCTCTTCGGCCTCGAAGCCGTGCGCAACGTCGGCACGAACGTGGTGGAGTCGATCATCAGGAGCCGCAAGGCCAAGGGCAAGTACGGCTCCTTCCCCGACTACCTCGACAAGGTCGAGGCGGTGGCGTGCAACAAGCGGACCACGGAATCGCTGATCAAGGCGGGCGCGTTCGACAGCCTGGGGCACACCCGCAAGGGCCTCACCGCGCACTTCGAGCCGATGATCGACAACGTGGTCGCGGTCAAGCGCAAGGAGGCCGAGGGCCAGTTCGACCTCTTCGGCGGCATGGGCGAGGAGGAGAGCGACGAGCCCGGCTTCGGACTCGACGTCGTCTTCACCGAGGACGAGTGGGAGAAGACCTATCTGCTCGCCCAGGAGCGGGAGATGCTCGGTCTGTACGTCTCCGACCACCCCCTGTTCGGCCTGGAGCACGTGCTGTCCGACAAGGCCGACGCGGGCATCGCCCAGCTGACCGGCGGCGAACACGCGGACGGTGCCGTCGTGACCATCGGCGGCATCATCTCGGGCCTCCAGCGCAAGATGACCAAGCAGGGCAACGCGTGGGCGATCGCCACCGTCGAGGACCTCGCCGGTTCCATCGAGTGCATGTTCTTCCCGGCGACGTACCAGCTGGTGTCGACCCAACTCGTCGAGGACGCCGTCGTGTTCGTCAAGGGCCGCCTCGACAAGCGCGAGGATGTGCCGCGGCTGGTCGCGATGGAACTCCAGGTCCCCGACCTGTCGAACGCGGGCACCAACGCGCCCGTGATCCTCACCATCCCGGCCACCAGGGTCACCCCGCCGATGGTCAACCGCCTCGGCGAGATCCTCAGCCATCACAAGGGCGACAGCGAGGTCCGTATCAAGCTCCAGGGCCCGACCAAGACGACGGTGCTGCGGCTGGACCGGCACCGTGTGAAGCCCGACCCGGCACTCTTCGGTGACCTGAAGGTGCTGCTCGGCCCGTCCTGCCTGGCGGGCTGAACGGCCGGACGCCGAAGGGCCGGCGCTGAATGCGCGAGAGGGGCGCACCTCACACGGGGTGCGCCCCTCTCGATGTGCCTGGGTCTCAACGACCCGATATGCAGATGTCAGTTGTGACCGAAGCGCTTCTGCCGGCCTTTGCGGGCCATGTCGCCGGGAGTCACCGGCGTGGCGCGCTGCTCGGTCTGCGTCTCCATCGCGGACTGCTGAGCCTGCTGCTGACCACGCTCGGACTGCGGCTGCTTCCGGTCCTGCTTCTTGTTCTTGGCCATGGTGATGCCTCCTGTGGGGGATCTAGGGGCCAGGGCCGGGACCAGATTCACATAGGCTGACTAAGAACGCATTTCGGATAATTACCGTGCGTAACAGCGGTTGTCGGGGCGTGAGGCATGGCGCACCGAGGAGTCCATGCCCCGAAACGCCACGCCGAAGATCGAGTTCGCCCCGTTAACCCCCGCGTGGTCGGGCAGACTCGAAGGAAGCCCAAAGCAAACCTCCCGGGAAGAGGGTGAGTCGCGTGGACCGCTGCATCGTCCTGGTGGACGCCGGGTATCTGCTGGGGGCCGCCGCCAGCCTGCTCGCCGGGGAACCGTCCCGGTCCCGGATCGCCGTCGATCACGCCGCCCTCATCCAGGGGCTGCGCGAACGCGCCGAGTCCGACACCCAGCAGCCCCTGCTGCGCATCTACTGGTTCGACGGCGCCCCCGACCGCGTCCCGCAGCCCGAGCACCGCAGGCTGCGGGTGATGCCCCGGGTCACCGTCCGGCTCGGTGCCCTGACCCGAAGCGACGGCCGCTGGGCACAGAAGGGCGTGGACGCCGCGATGCACGCCGAGCTGACCGAACTGGCCCGCAACCGCGCCTGCTCGGACGTCGTGCTGGTGACCGGTGACGGGGATCTGCTGCCGGGCATGATGGCCGCCAAGGAGCACGGGGTCGCCGTACATCTGTGGGCCGTGCAGGCCGCCGACGGCGACTACAACCAGTCCGAGGACCTGGTCGCCGAGGCGGACGAACGGCGCGTGCTCGACCGCACGTGGATCACCAAGGCCGTACGCGCCAAGGAGCTCACCGGGGTGTGCGCGCCGCCGCCCGTGCCCCGCCCCGAGATCGCCGCGATCCTGTCCGCGCCGCTGCCGGACTCGGCGCTCGGCGCGGCGACCCAGCGTCCCACCGAGGAGGCCGAGCACGCGCAGGCCGCCGCCTCGGAGAACGGGACGCAGGAGCGGGTGCCCGCGCCCAAGGGCGTGCCCACGCCGAAGGACCTCGCCGCCCTGCGCGCGCCCGGTGTGCCGCCCGCACCGACCCCGGCGAGCGCGACCCTGCGGTGGTCCTCCGACAAGGGCTGGGTCGACCGGCCCGGCGTCGCGGCCGAACCGCCCGACGCCGCCTCCATGCCGACGCTCGCGCAGCTGACCACGGCGGAGCAGCGGTGGGCCGACCGGGAGGAGGACATCACGACCGTCGGCGGCGACCCCTACGAGGTGGGGCAGGTCTTCGCCCGGCGGTGGATGGAGCGGCTCGGAGAGCAGAACAATCTGCAGAAGCTGTCCGGGATGTATCCGCGGATCCCGCACCGGATCGACGGGGAGCTGCTCAGGTACGCCGCCCGGTTCGGGCTGCTCGCCCACAAGGACGACCAGATCGACGAGCACGACCGGTACGCGATCCGTGCCGGGTTCTGGCGGGAGGTCGACGTACGCACGGCCGCGGAGCATGCGCCTGCCGGGGAGTGACCCCGGCGAATTCCGGGTTACGGCGGATTTCCTACGGCAAGCAGGCGATTTGTGCCCAGTGGCCGCCCCGGGCACGGAACGAGGGTCCGGACCCCGTAGTCTCGTCCCTTGTGAGTACGCGCGCGGCACAGGCATTTCGGCACGATGGTGATGTCGTGTGCTCCCTGCGTGGGCTGACCAAGACCTACCCGGCCGTGCGCGGACGGCGCGGCGCGCCGAGCACGCCGGAGGTGCGGGCCACCGACGACGTACGGCTGGACATCCGGCGCGGCGAGATCTTCGGACTGCTCGGACCCAACGGCGCCGGCAAGACCACGCTCGTACGACAGCTCACCGGCTTGATGCGGCCCGACGCCGGGAGCGTCGAGATCCTCGGGCACGACATCGTGCGGCATCCGGAGCGCGCCGCGCGGATTCTGGCGTACCTCGGGCAGGAGTCGACCGCCCTCGACGAGCTGACCGTGTCGCTCGCCGCCGAGACGACCGGGCGGCTGCGCGGCCTGGACGTACGAGCGGCGCGGGCCGAGCGGGACGCCGTACTCGACGAACTGGGACTCACCCCGCTCGCGGGCCGGCCGCTGAAGAAGCTGTCCGGCGGCCAGCGGCGGCTGGCCTGCTTCGCCGCCGCGCTGGTGGGGGAGCGGCCGCTGCTCGTGCTGGACGAACCGACCGCCGCGATGGACCCGGTGGCACGGCGGGCCGTGTGGTCGGCCGTGGACCGGCGCCGCGCCGAGCGCGGCACGACCGTCCTGCTCGTCACCCACAACGTCATCGAGGCCGAGACCGTGCTCGACCGGGTCGCGGTGCTCGACCGGGGCCGCGTGATCGCCTGTGACACGCCGTCCGGGCTCAAGGAGCGCGTCGCGGGCGAGGTCCGGGTCGATCTGCTGTGGCGGGACCGGGCGCCGCTGGACGTGCCCGAGGTCGCCGCGCTGCAGGACCGGGTCGTGGAGTCCGGGCGTCGCTGGACGCTGCGGCTCGCCCCCGAGGAGGCCCGCGCGGTCGTCGCCACCGTCACCGGCGGGGCCGCCTTCGCCGCGCTGGACGACTTCACGCTTGCCACGCCGAGCCTGGAGGACGTCTATCTGGCGCTGGGCGGCGCCGCACAGCAGGGGCTGGTGAAGGCTTGAGCACGCAGAGCGCCGTATCCGTATCCGTACGGAACAGGGCCACCTCCCCCGTGAACCCCCGTGTGAAAGGGAGCAGCGCCACGTGAGTGTCGTACCCGCCGAGGTTCTGCCGGGCAGTGTCCTGGCCGTGGACGAGACGGCCGCGCCGGCCGTGGCCGAGCTCGGACCGCGTGCGCGGCTGTGGCCGTCGCTGTGCGCCGTGTACCGGGCGCAGCTGTCCCGGGCGCGGGTCGCGCGCATCCCGCTGCTGTTCGTGGCGACCTTCCAGTCGATCGGGATCATGATCCTGATGCGCGGGGTCGTGGACGGCGGGGCCGAGGCGCAGGCCGTGGTGGCCGGGTCGTCCGTGCTCGTGGTCGCCTTCGTCGCGCTGAACCTGCTCGCGCAGTACTTCGGACAGCTGCGGGCCAGCGGAGGTCTCGATCACTACGCCACCCTGCCGGTGCCGCCCGCCGCGGTGGTGCTCGGCGCGGCGGGGGCGTACGCCTCCTTCACCGTGCCGGGGACCGTGGTGACCGCGCTCTTCGGGTGCGCGCTGTTCGGGCTGCCGGTGACGCATCTGTGGGTGCTTGTCGCGGTGATCCCGCTGGCGGGCGCCGCGCTCGCCGGACTGGGGGCCGCGCTCGGGCTGCTCGCACCCCGGCCCGAACTGGCCACGCTGCTCGGGCAGTTGGGGATGTCCGCGGCCCTGCTGCTGGGCGTGCTGCCGGCCGACCGGATGCCCGACGTGGTGCGGTTCGCGCGGGATCTGCTGCCCTCGACGTACGGCGTGGAAGCCTTCGCGCGGACCTTCGGACCGCACCCCGACTGGGCCTTCGTCCTGGGTGACCTCGCCGTGTGCGGGGTGGTCGGCGTCGTCTCGCTGGCCGTCGCCACCTGGGCGTACCGCCGGGCGGCCGTCCGGTGACGCGTCGCACAGGGCGGCCTGGCACGATGGCAGGGTGACCGCTCCGCTGACTCCACCACCGCCCCCGCGTGACCAGTCCCCGAACAATGCGTGGCAGCCGCCCGCCGGTGGGCACGCGGGTTCCGCCTCCTACGGGGCCCCTCAGGGTGCTCCGCACGACGCTGTGTACGGTGCCCCGCCGGGGGCGCCGAGTCCTCATGGCTCCCATGGCTCTCACGGCCCGTACGGCATATCTGGCTCGTACGAACAGGACGGTCCCGGCATGAAGACCGAAGTGCGAGAGGCCGCCGTGGTCGCGGTGGTCGTGGCATTCTTCGGGGCGCTGCTCGGGGTGCTGTGGTGGTGGCTGGCGCCGAGTGTGCCGCTGGTCGGGGATGTCGTCGACAAGAGCTGGGTCGTCTACTTCAAGGAGTCCGAGGGGGAGCAGGCTGTCGGGGTGGACGGAACGTTCACTCTGCTTGCGCTTGCGTTCGGGCTGGTCAGTGCGGTGGGTGTGTTCCTGTGGCGGCGGCGTGGGGGTGTGCCGTTGGTGGTCGCGCTGGCGGTCGGGGGGTTTCTCGGGTCGTTGCTGGCATGGCGGGTCGGGGTGTGGCTCGGGCCCACCGAGAATGTGATCGCTCACGCGCAGGATGTGGGCAAGGGGGTTACGTTTTCGGCGCCCTTGAAGTTGGGGGCGAAGGGGGTGTGGCTGGCGTGGCCTCTTGCCGCGTTGGTGGTGCACCTCGGGCTGACGGCGTTGTTCGGGCCTCGGGACGCGGATCCGTATCAGAGGCCGGGGCCCTCTGAGGGGCATCAGCAGGCGGGGCCGTACGGGGTGCCGCCGGCGTAGGGCCGGCGATGACGGCACCCCCGCTGTCGGCCTGAAGGGCCTCGTCCTCTGGTCATCCCCCTACGCCGGGCGGCGCCCATGGTTCGAGCGGCCCTTTTTGATGCGCCACTTGCGTTTCCGGGTTTTCTTCGACATGTCTCTCGTACTTAACCGAGGAGACCGGGTTCGTCGAGGGGTCACGCACGTCCGATGGGGGCCAGGGTCGCGTTCGTGAGGGTGGTCAGGTCGGTGGGGGAGAGTTCGACCTCCAGACCGCGGCGGCCCGCCGAGATGCAGATCGTGGGGTGGGCGGAGGCCGAGGTGTCCAGGACCGTGGGGAGCCTCTTGCGCTGGCCGAGGGGGGAGATGCCGCCCCGGACGTACCCCGTGGTGCGTTCCGCCAGGGCCGGGTCGGCCATCGCGGCGCGCTTGCCGCCGACCGCCGCCGCCAGGGCTTTGAGGTCCAGTTGGCCGGCGACCGGGACCACGGCCACGGTGAGGTTGCCGTCCACGTCCGCGACGAGCGTCTTGAAGACCCTTTCGGGGGACACGCCCATCGCCTCGGCCGCCTCGTCGCCGTAGGAGGGGTGGGAGGGGTCGTGGTCGTAGGAGTGGGTCGTGTAGTCGATGCCCGCCGCGGTCAGGGCCACGGTCGCCGGGGTGCCGCCCGACTGCTGCTGTTTCTTTGACTTCTTCGCCATGTCGATCCGCTCAGCTCCCGCTCAGTTCCCGCTCAGTTGAGGCTCGTCGGGCCGCGCGTCAGATCCGACGCCGGCAGGGACGGCAGCGTACGGATGATCGAGGTCTCGGTGCGAAGGAGTTTCAGCTCGTCGCGCAGGCGGGACGCGATGTCGGCGGACTGGAGCAGGCGTTGCTTCGTCGGCGTGTCCAGCATCATCGCGGCCGCGACCAGGTAGGAGACGACCGAGGGCTGGTCCGGGAGTTCGGCCGTGGTGGAGAGGGAGCGTTCGCGGGCGCCCGCGAGGCGCTTCTGGTACTGGCGGAACGCGCGGAGGACGCCTTCGGCCAGGGCCCCTGCCTCCTCGCCCGACTCATCGGGCAGTTCTTCCAGTTCCGCGGTCAGGAAGGGCCCCGACGCGTCCACCGACAGCAGCCGTACCCGTGTCGTGCCCGTCGCCAGCACCTCGAAGGTGCCGTCGGCCCGCTCCCGGATGGTCGCCGCGTCCGCCACACACCCCACCCCGTGGAACGCCTTGACCGGGTCCGGGCCGAAGCCCGCCGCCGGGCCGCGGTCGGGCAGCGCCGTGGGGTCCGGCATGCCGGGGGCGCTCTGGGCCACCTCGTGGCCGTCGCGGATCGCCACGACGGCGAAACGGCGCGCTTCCTCCTCGGGGGTCTTGAGGAGGTCGCGCATCATGGCGCGATAGCGCTCCTCGAAGACGTTGAGCGGGAGCACGAGACCCGGGAACAGCACCGAGTTCAGGGGGAAGAGCGGAAGGCGGACGGTCACGGCGCCAAAGCCTAGTGGTCGCCAGAGTGAACGCGTCCGGCGAGCCCACCTGGTGGATGTCCGCCACGGGCACCGCGAGCCCGCGCGGAGGCGGCCGCCCGCCGCCGCACCTCGTCGCGCACCTCCAGGAACCCGCCCAGCGGATCGTCCGAGAACCGGCTCCAGGGGAAGGAGGTGGCGTACGGGCCGATCAGACGCAGCTGCTCCAGGGCGTCCTCCCACCGGCCCAGCCGCACCAGGACGCACGTCAGCTTGTTGCGGATCGCGGCCGGCCAGAGGTCGGCCGCCGGGAACCGGGCGGACAGCGCGATCGCCCGGTCGGCCGCCGCGTCCAGCCGCTCGGGCGGCACCCCGGGACCGCAGCCGTCGTTCAGGTACGAGAGCACGGCCCGGGTCGGCAGGGCCTGCACCAGGGAGTCGGCCGGGGCGTCCTGTGCGGCCCGGTCGGCGAAGTCGAGGCACTCGCGGTGGGAGCCGTGCCAGGACGAGGCCAGATAGCGCAGGGCGGCCACATGGCAGCCGTAGTGGAGCGGGGCGCGGCGCAGGGCCGCCTCCCACAGCTCCCCGAAGTAGGTGTGCCCGGCGCGTGAGCCGCGCGCGTGGTCCAGCGCGATCCGCCAGGGCACCGGGTCGCGGTCGTCGGCGCGGGCGGCGGCGGTGATCAGCGGGCTCACCCCACGCAGCAGTTCGGCGCGGGCCGGTGACTGCCAGGCGTGGTCCACGGCGACCTGGGCCCTGACCAGCAGGACGTCCGGATCGTGCGGGGCGGCGGCGTACCAGGCATCCAGCCACTCCGGACGCGAGCGCGCGAAGGCCGCCAGGCGCAGCGCGTATCCGTCGCGGTGGTCCCACCGCGCTTGGTGCCGCGTGGTGGCGAGCAACTCGGCGGCGGTGTCGTACGCGCCCCGCCCGGCCGCGACCAGCGCGGGTCCGAGGCGGTCGTCGGGCGCGTCGAGGAGCACCTCGTCGTCGACGGGGAGACCGACGGCGTGGTGTTCTACGGTCCTTGTCGTCCGGGACGCCCGGCCGAACGGGGGCAGCAGAGCCATGGTGTCGACCATTGAAGGACCGCTGGTCACGCCCGCGCCAGAGGGAACGGGCAAGACGTGGAAAGTTGTACGCCATCAGGTCAAGAACAGGTAAAGGTCCACTGTTCAACAACTGTCCGACATCTATATCTTCGCCCCTGCGGTCACATCATCCTCATCGGCCTCAGCAGTCTCAGCTCCGGCGCAGCATCCGTGTCGCCCCTGCTGCCACCGTCGTCGCCAGGATCCAGCCCAGCAGGATCATTGCCGCCGCCAGCCACTGCCAGGCGCCGCTCAGCTGCCAGAACCCGACCTGGCCGAGGTCGATCACGGGAAGCAGCAGGTCGAGGGCGAACAGGGTCGGGTTCCAGGCCGGATGCTCGCCGCCCTTGAGCGGCGGTGGGTCGGCGTAGGTGAAGGCCACCGAACTCGCCGCCCAGAGCACGGCCATCCACACCGCCGCCCGGCCGGGCCGATAGCCGTACGCGACCATCCAGTCCTGGGCGTATCCCACGAGCTTGGCGGCCGGTGGCAGGGTCTCGCGGCGGCGGCGCTGCTTGGCGAGGAGCACCTCGCGCGCGTCCTCGTCCTCGCCGCCGGCCCGCAGCACGGTGGCCAGCCGCTCGTACGGCTCCGGGTTGTACTCGGCGGTCGCGGCGGTCACCCACTCCAGCCGACGTTCCAGCGGGAACGGACCGCGCGGCACCAGGTTCTCGTACTGGAAGCCGCCCATGTGCAGCCGGCCGGGGCCCGGCCAGGCGTCGGCGCGGTCCATCAGGTTGACGACCCGCGCCCCGGACAGCACCACGCCGCCGCGCTCCGCCCGCTCGCCGAGGAAGCGCAGCTCGGGCGTCTGGATGCGGCGCAGCGACAGCTCCTGCTCGTCGGTGAAGGTGAACCGGGCCCGCTCCAGGTCGACCGCGTCCCCGAAGCGCCCGTCGTCGAGCCGCACCCCGCCCTGGCACTCGAACCGCTGGATGCGCGTCCCGCGCGCGGGAGTACGGCCGCTCAGCAGCGGGCTGCTGCCGACGCCCGCCGGGGTCAGGTACAGGGTGCGCCCGACGGTCAGCTGCGGGGCGTTCAGCGCGAGCCGCGTGTACGGGTTGACCAGCCGCGCGCCCCGCAGGCTCAGCGACACGCCGATGCTGGCGCCGCGCAGGCTCAGCTCACCGTGCGACTCCAGCATCTCGGCCTGGAGGTCCTGGCCGACGCTGATGCCGTCCGCGGCGATCGAGCGGCCGCTGCGGTCGCGGTAGACGATCGCCTGGTTGAGCAGCAGATCCGTGCCGATGTGGGCGTCGGTGAGCCGTACGCCGTTGTGGAAGCGGCAGCGCGGCAGGTGCAGGTCGCCCTCGGTGTTCACGCGGGCGGCCTCCAGGCGCGGCACCGCGCAGTCCACCAGCCGCAGGGTCGTGAAGCGGGCCTCCGGCAGCAGGATCTCCCGGTCGAAGCGGCAGCGGCGCATCTCGACGTACGGCTCCACCGTGCCGCCCGCCAGGTCCATCGTGCCGCTGATCCGCACGCCGACCAGCTTCAGCGCGGAGACCCGGCCGGCGAGGGCGGGCGGGCCGTCCAGCAGCAGCCAGCAGACGATACGCGCGCGTACCGTCCGCTCGTCTCCCCAGGGATGCCCGCCGTGCGGATCGTCGACGACGGTGTCGCCGCTGCTCAGGTCGTACACACTGCCGTTGCGGAAGGCCTGCCACATGCCGAGTTCGGCGGCGGTCAGGTCGTTCGGCAGGTCGTCCGGCAGGTCTCCGTCGCGGAGGCCGGCGCCTTCGGTCACGTCTCGTCCATCCCCCTTGGTTCCGCTGGTTCCGCAGTGGCTACTCACGGGTTTCGTACAACCGTTCAATGCCCGCTGAGTAACGCCCCGAACGCTAGACGTGAAGGTGATCTTCCGGGTTCCTGGAGGGTTCTGTATCAGCCATTGATACGCGCGAACGGTGCCGGACGCGGGTCTGAGAGAATTGAGCCCGTGATCTCCCGAATCGATCTGCGCGGCGACGCCCTTCCCGAGGGCCCCGCTCTGCGCGACCTGCTGCCCCGAGCCGACTTCGACGTCTCGGCCGCCCTGGAGAAGGTGCGTCCGATCTGCGAGGCCGTGCATCATCGGGGCGACGCGGCGCTGATCGACTTCGCGGAGAAGTTCGACGGGGTCCGGCTCGACCAGGTACGCGTGCCCGCCGAGGCGCTCGAAAAGGCCCTCGCGGAACTCGACCCGGCCGTGCGCGCGGCCCTGGAGGAGTCCATCCGCCGCGCCCGTCTCGTCCACCGCGAGCAGCGCCGTACGACGCACACGACCCAGGTCGTGCCGGGCGGCTCGGTGACCGAGAAGTGGGTGCCCGTCGACCGCGTCGGGCTGTACGCGCCCGGCGGCCGGTCCGTCTACCCGTCCTCCGTGATCATGAACGTGGTGCCCGCTCAGGAGGCCGGCGTCGAGTCGGTCGCGCTGGCCTCTCCGGCCCAGTCCGAGTTCGGCGGCCTGCCGCACCCGACGATCCTCGCCGCGTGCGCGCTGCTGGGCGTCGACGAGGTGTACGCGGCCGGTGGCGCGACCGCTGTCGCGATGTTCGCGTACGGCACCGAGTCCTGCCCGCCCGCCAACATGGTCACCGGCCCCGGCAACATCTGGGTCGCCGCCGCCAAGCGCTACTTCACCGGCAAGATCGGCATCGACGCCGAGGCGGGCCCGACCGAGATCGCGGTCCTGGCCGACTCGACGGCCGACCCGGTGCACGTCGCCTCCGACCTGATCAGCCAGGCCGAGCACGACCCGCTCGCCGCTGCGGTGCTCGTCACCGACTCCGTGGAACTCGCGGACGCGGTGGCCAAGGAGCTGGAGCCGCAGATCGCGGCCACCAAGCACATCGACGACCGGATCGTCCCGGCCCTCAAGGGCAGGCAGTCCGCGATCGTCCTGGTCGACGGTGTCGACGAGGGCCTCAAGGTCGTCGACGCGTACGGCGCCGAGCACCTGGAGATCCAGACGGCCGACGCGGCCGCCGTGGCCGACCGGGTGCGCAACGCCGGCGCGATCTTCATCGGCCCCTGGGCACCGGTCTCGCTCGGTGACTACGCCGCCGGCTCCAACCACGTGCTGCCCACCGGCGGCTGCGCCTGCCACTCCTCGGGCCTGTCCGTCCAGTCCTTCCTGCGCGGCATCCACATCGTCGACTACACGAAGGACGCGCTGGCCGAGGTCGCGCATCACGTGGTCACGCTGGCGGAGGCGGAAGACCTGCCGGCGCACGGTGCGGCGATCAAGGCCAGGTTCGGTTGGAAGGTACCCGAGAGCAAGTGACAGGCATCGACGATCTCCCCGTACGGGACGAGCTGCGCGGCAAGTCCCCCTACGGCGCGCCCCAGCTGGACGTCCCCGTACGGCTGAACACCAACGAGAACCCGTACCCCCTGCCCGAGCCGCTGGTCGAGCGGATCGCGGAGCGGGTGCGTGAGGCGGCCCGGAACCTCAACCGCTACCCCGACCGGGACGCCGTGGAGCTGCGCACGCAGCTCGCCAAGTACCTGACGGACACGTCCGGTCACGACGTGGGCCTGGCCAACGTGTGGGCGGCCAACGGCTCCAACGAGGTCATCCAGCAGCTGCTGCAGACCTTCGGCGGACCGGGCCGTACGGCGATCGGCTTCGAGCCGTCGTACTCGATGCACGGCCTCATCTCGCGCGGCACCGGCACCGGCTGGATCTCCGGCCCCCGCAACGACGACTTCACGATCGACCTCGCGGCCGCCGAGAAGGCGATCGCCGAGCACCGGCCCGACGTCGTCTTCATCACCACCCCCAACAACCCCACGGGCAACGCGGTCCCGCGCGAGACGGTCGTCGCGCTGTACGAGGCCGCGCAGGCCGCCAAGCCGTCGATGGTCGTCGTCGACGAGGCCTACGTCGAGTTCAGCCACGGCGACTCGCTGCTGCCGCTGCTCGAAGGTCGGCCGAATCTCGTCGTCTCCCGGACGATGTCGAAGGCCTTCGGCGCCGCCGGCCTGCGCCTCGGCTATCTCGCCGCGCACCCGGCGGTCGTGGACGCCGTCCAGCTCGTACGGTTGCCTTACCACCTGTCGGCCGTCACCCAGGCGACCGCGCTGGCCGCCCTGGAGCACACCGACACGCTGCTCAAGTACGTCGAGCAGCTGAAGAAGGAGCGGGACCGGCTGGTCACCGAGCTGCTGGCGATCGGCTACGAGGTCACCGCGTCGGACGCCAACTTCGTGCAGTTCGGGCGTTTCGACGACGCCCATGTCGTCTGGCAGCAGATCCTCGACCGGGGCGTCCTGGTCCGGGACAACGGCGTGCCCGGCTGGCTGCGGGTGACCGCCGGAACCCCCGAGGAGAACGACGCGTTCCTCGACGCCGTACGTGAACTACTGAGTTTCGTGGGGGACACCCCCGCACCCCCGGAGGAGCAGAGCGCATGAACCGCGTAGGCCGCATAGAGCGGGTGACGAAGGAGACCTCGGTCCTCGTCGAGATCGATCTCGACGGGTCCGGCAAGGTCGACGTGTCGACAGGCGTCGGATTCTACGACCACATGCTCGACCAGCTCGGCCGGCACGGTCTGTTCGACCTGACCGTGAAGACCGAGGGCGACCTGCACATCGACTCCCACCACACCATCGAGGACACCGCCCTCGCGCTGGGCGCCGCCTTCAAGCAGGCACTCGGCGACAAGGTGGGGATCTACCGCTTCGGCAACTGCACGGTTCCGCTGGACGAGTCGCTCGCCCAGGTCACCGTCGACCTCTCCGGCCGCCCCTACCTCGTGCACACCGAGCCCGAGAAGATGGCGCCGATGATCGGCGAGTACGACACCACGATGACCCGGCACATCCTGGAGTCCTTCGTCGCCCAGGCGCAGATCGCGCTGCACGTGCACGTGCCGTACGGGCGCAACGCCCACCACATCGTCGAGTGCCAGTTCAAGGCGCTGGCGCGGGCCCTGCGGTACGCCTCCGAGCGGGACCCGCGCGCGGCGGGCATCCTTCCCTCGACGAAGGGCGCGCTGTAACCGATGAACGGGCTGTCCACCATCCTGATCGTCGTCGGCCTGTTCCTGGTCGGCGGCATCATCTCGTTCGCCAAGCAGCAGATGCCGAAGAGCCTCATCGTGCTGCTCTCCATAGGCGCCGCGATGTGTCTCGTCGCGGGTGTCCTGAGGCTGGAGGTGTGGAATTGAGCGCTTCTTCGAAGAAGGTCGTCGTCTTCGACTACGGCTTCGGCAACGTGAGGTCCGCCGAACGCGCCCTCGCGCGCGCGGGAGCCGACGTCGAGATCACGCGTGACTACGACAGGGCCATGAACGCCGACGGCCTGCTGGTACCGGGCGTCGGCGCGTTCGCCGCCTGCATGCAGGGCCTGAAGGAGGCCCGCGGCGACTGGATCGTCGAACGACGGCTGTCCGGCGGGCGCCCGGTGATGGGCATCTGCGTCGGCATGCAGATCCTGTTCGCGCGCGGCATCGAGCACGGGGTCGAGACCGAGGGCCTCGGCGAGTGGCCCGGCTCGGTTGAGCCGCTGCAGGCCGACATCGTGCCCCACATGGGCTGGAACACCGTGGACGTGGCCGCCGGCTCCGAGCTGTTCGCCGGGCTGGACGCGGACGCGCGCTTCTACTTCGTGCACTCCTACGCGGTCCACGACTGGACCCTGGAGACCGAGAACCCGCTGATGACCGCGCCGCAGGTCACCTGGTCGACGCACGGCAAGCCCTTCGTGGCCGCCGTGGAGAACGGCGCCCTGTGGGCCACGCAGTTCCACCCCGAGAAGTCCGGCGACGCCGGAGCGCAGCTGCTCACCAACTGGATCGGAAGCCTGTAGAGACATGGCCAAGCTCGAACTCCTCCCCGCCGTAGACGTCCGCGACGGCCAGGCCGTCCGCCTCGTGCACGGCGAGTCCGGCACCGAGACCTCCTACGGCTCGCCGCTGGAGGCCGCCCTGGCCTGGCAGCGCTCGGGCGCCGAGTGGCTGCACCTGGTCGACCTGGACGCCGCCTTCGGCACCGGCGACAACCGCGACCTGATCGCCGAGGTCGCGAAGGCGATGGACATCAAGGTCGAGCTGTCCGGCGGCATCCGCGACGACGCCTCGCTGGCCGCCGCGCTCGCCACGGGCTGCACGCGCGTGAACCTCGGTACGGCCGCGCTGGAGACCCCCGACTGGGTCGCCAAGGTCATCGCCGAGCACGGCGACAAGATCGCGGTGGGCCTGGACGTACGGGGCACCACGCTCCGCGGCCGCGGCTGGACCCGTGACGGCGGCGACCTCTACGAGACGCTGGAGCGCCTCAACAACGAGGGCTGCGCCCGCTATGTCGTCACCGACATCGCCAAGGACGGCACGCTCCAGGGCCCGAACCTGGAGCTGCTGAAGAACGTCTGCGCGGCGACGGACCGCCCGGTGGTCGCCTCCGGCGGGGTCTCCTCGCTGGACGACCTGCGGGCCATCGCCGAGCTGGTCCCCCTCGGTGTCGAGGGCTCCATCGTCGGGAAGGCCCTGTACGCGAAGGCGTTCACCCTGGAAGAGGCCTTGGAGGCCACGTCGTGAAAACGGACACAGTGTCATGACGTCGGATGCCGTGCGGCGCGTGCAGAGCGGAAGTCCCTGGGAAGAGTCCTTCGGTTTCGCACGTGCCGTGGCGGCGGGCGACCGGGTCCTGGTCGCGGGCACGACGTCCTTCAAGGGCGACGTGCTGTACGGCGAGGGCGACCCGTACGAACAGGCCAAGGTGGCCTTCGCCAACGCGGTCGAGGCGATCGGCGAGTTCGGGCTCGACGTCGGGTCCGTGGTCCGTACGCGGATGTACCTCACCCACGCGCGTGACGTGGAGGCCGTGGGCCGGGCCCACAAGGAGTTCTTCGACGCCGTGCGCCCCGTCTCGACGCTGCTGGTCGTCGAGGGGTTCGTGGACTCGCGCATCCTGGTCGAAGTGGAAATAGAAGCATTCAGAAGGACGTTGGAGGAGCCGGTCTCATGAGCCTGGCGGTCCGAGTCATCCCCTGCCTGGACGTGGACAACGGCCGGGTCGTCAAGGGCGTCAACTTCCAGAACCTGCGCGACGCGGGCGACCCCGTCGAGATGGCCAAGGTGTACGACGCCGAGGGCGCCGACGAGCTGACGTTCCTGGACATCACCGCGTCGTCCGGCAACCGGGAGACGACCTACGACGTGGTGCGCCGCACCGCCGAGCAGGTGTTCATCCCGCTGACGGTCGGCGGCGGTGTCCGCACGGCCGAGGACGTGAACAAGCTGCTGCGGGCGGGCGCGGACAAGGTGGGCGTCAACACCGCCGCCATCGCGCGCCCCGAGTTGATCCGTGAGATCGCCGAGCGGTTCGGGCGGCAGGTGCTGGTGCTGTCGGTCGACGCGCGGCGCACGCCCGAGGGCACCTTCGAGGTGACCACCCACGGTGGCCGTCGCGGCACCGGCATGGACGCCGTCGAGTGGGCGCACCGCGCGGCCGAGCTGGGCGCGGGCGAGATCCTGCTCAACTCGATGGACGCGGACGGCACGAAGGACGGCTACGACCTGGAGATGATCCAGGCCGTACGCAAGCACGTGACGATTCCGGTGATCGCCTCCGGCGGCGCCGGCAGGCTCACCGACTTCCCCCCGGCCATCGAGGCGGGGGCGGACGCGGTGCTGGCGGCGTCGGTGTTCCACTTCGGGGATCTGCGGATCGGCGAGGTGAAGGAGACGCTGCGGACGGCGGGGCACCCCGTCCGCTGACATCGGGCTGAGCCCCGGCCGTGCTGGAAGCGGCCGGGGCTTTCTCGCCCTCAGATGCGAAAGGAAAGTTGCGCAAAAAATATTGTGCAACTTTCCTTTCGTATCTACGGTGAGGGTATGACGGACAAGGAGAGAGACCGCCGCATCACCGACCTGGGCACCCTCAAGGCGCTCGCCCATCCGCTGCGGATGAAGCTGCTCCGCGGGCTGACGATCGCCCAGGTCGCCACCGCATCACAGCTGGCCGAGCAGGTCGACGAGGCGGTGTCGCTGGTCAGTTACCACTTGCGCAAACTCGCCGAACACGGGCTCATCGAGGAGGCCGAGCCGCAGCGCGCCGACGGGCGTGAGCGCTGGTGGCGGCCCGCCTCCGACGGTGTGCGCATCCGCGACGAGGACTTCCGTGACGCCCCCGAGAAGGCGGCCGCGCACACCGCGGCGAGCCGGCTCTTCGCCGAGCAGCGCACGGACATGTACCGGCGCTGGCTCGACGAGCGCGCCCACTGGGGCCCCGAGTGGAACCGGGCGGCCGAGTCCTCCGAGTCCAGCCTGCGGCTCACGGCGGACGAACTGGCCGAGCTGAACAAGGAGTTGCTGGCTCTCCTGCGCCGGTACGACGAGCAGGGCCGGGCCGCCGACGCCGCCGGTGACAGCGAGGGCCGCGAGAACGTCGCGGTGCACACGTACGCCTTCCCGTTCCGGCCCTGAGAGGACCGACGTGGCTTCGACGCAGACCGGCTCCGCGACCGTCACCGGGGCTGAGCGTGCCGCCCACCGCGACCCCAACGTGCTGCGCTGGCTCGGCGCGTACGCGTCATCGGCCATCGGCGACAACGTCTACTACCTCGCCCTGTCCTGGACAGCCGTCCAGGCCGGTACGCCCGCCCAGGCCGGTCTGGTCACCGCGCTGAGTGCGGTGCCGCGGGCCGTGCTGATGCTGGGCGGGGGAGTGGTCGCCGACCGGTTCGGCCCGCGCAGGGTCCTGATCAGCAGCGACGCCGTGCGCTGCGCGGCCGTTCTCGCGGTCGCCGGGCTGCTGCTCGTCGGCCGGCCGGGGCTGTGGCCGTTGGCCGCGCTGGCGCTGGTCTTCGGGGCGGTCGACGCGGTGATGATGCCCGCGCTGGGCGCCCTGCCGACCCGGATCACCGGACGCGGACAGCTCGCCCGGGTGCACGGCATGCGCAGCCTCGCCGTCCGGCTGGCCAACGTCGTCGGCGCCCCGCTCGGCGGCCTCGGCGTGGCACTGGGGGGCACCGCGGGGGCGTTCGGCCTGGCCGGGCTGCTGTTCGCGGCCTCCCTGCCGCTGCTGATCGCGCTCCGGGTGGCGAAGCGGCCCGCGGACGACGCACACGCGCGTGGCAGCGCGTGGAGCGACCTGACCGGCGGTCTGCGCCACATACGCGGCCACCGCGTCCTGCTACCGCTGATCGTCGTCATCGCGCTCAGCGACCTCGGCTTCGTCGGCCCGCTCAACGTCGGCCTGGCCCTGCTCGCCGACGAACGCGGCTGGGGCGCCGGGGGAGTCGGCTGGGTGCTCGCCGGGTTCGGCACGGGGGCGGGGGCGGCCTCGCTGTTCCTCACCAGGCGCGGCCGCGTCCCGCGCGCGGGGCTCGTGCTGTCCGTGTCCGGCGTGGTCAGCGCGGTGGCTATCGGCACCCTGGCCTTCGTGCCGAACATCGAGACCGCCGTCGCCGTGGCCCTGTCCATCGGCCTGATCTCGGGACTGAACGGCGTCCTGTGCGGGGCGCTGCTGCAGGCCGAGTCCGGCGGGGCCTACGTCGGCCGTGTCACGTCCGTGGCGAACTTCTTCAGCCTCGGCGTCGCCCCGCTGACCTTCCCCCTGACCGGCGCCGCGATCGGCCTGTGGGGCACCGGCCCGGTCTTCGTCGCCAGCGCCCTGGTCTGCGGGCTCGGCGGCGCGGTCGGCCTGTGCGCGGGGAGCCTGCGCCGGGCGGAACTGCCTCGCTGACGGCGCGGACCGGAGCGTCGGCGCCGTTGCCCTGTCCGTCGGCCTGATCTCCGGGTTGGGCGGCGTCCTGTGCGGGCGCTGGTGCAGGTCGAGTCCGGCGGGGTCTACGTCGGCCGTGTCACGTCCGTGGCGAACCTCTTCTGCCTCGGCGTCGCCACGCTGACCTTCTCCCGCACCGGCGGGGCGGTCGGCCTGTGCGCGGGGAGCCTGCGCCGGGCGGAGCTGCCTCGCTGACCGGCGCAGACCGCGAGCCGCCTTCTGAGCGCCGGCTAGATCCCGAGCTGCTTCGTCTCGTGCAGCTGGGCGATCGCGTCCTTGTCGCCGTCCAGCTCGACCTTGGCGGCGCTCTGGCGGCCGTAGGAGAACAGCAGCAGTTCCGAGGGCTCGCCGGTCACCGTGACGACCGGGGTGCCGCGGTGGGCCACCGCCGTCTGGCCGTCGGGGCGGCGCAGCACCAGGCCGGTCGGGGCGGTGCGGCCCATCAGGCGGGCGGAGCGCTCCAGGCGGGACCAGAGGGCGTCCTGGAAGACCGGGTCGAGCTCGCGCGGCGTCCAGTCCGGCTGAGCGCGGCGGACGTCCTCCGTGTGGACGTAGAACTCGAGCGTGTTGGACGCCTCGTCGATCTGCTTGAGCTGGAACGGCGAGAAGCGCGGCGGGCCGGTGCGGATGAGCTGGATCAGCTCTTCGTACGGCTTGGCCGCGAACTCCTCCATGGCCTTGTCCAGGCGCGGCGCGAGCTGCTTGATCAGAATGCCGGCGGCGGCGTCGGGGCGGCGCTCGCGCACCACCACGTGCGCGGCCAGATCACGGGTCGTCCAGCCCTCGCAGAGGGTTGGTGCCTCGGGGCCCTCGGCCTCCAAGAGGTCGGCGAGGAGAAGTCGTTCACGCTTGGCGAAAGTCGACATGGAGTCAGCCTACGACCGCGTACCGGGTCCGCCCAATGGACAGCGGGCCGTCACTGTCAGTCGCGCGCGGCACAATGGCATGCATGACCACCAGCACGCCCCGTCAGCCCAGTCCGCTGGACCCCGAGATCGCCGCCCGCCTCAAGCGCAGCGCGGACGGGCTCCTGCCCGCCATCGCCCAGCAGTACGACACCGGAGAGGTGCTCATGCTCGGCTGGATGGACGACGAGGCGCTGCATCGCACGCTCACCACCGGCCGCTGCACCTACTGGTCGCGCAGCCGCCAGGAGTACTGGGTCAAGGGCGACACCTCCGGCCACTTCCAGTGGGTGAAGTCCGTGGCCCTGGACTGCGACGCCGACACCGTGCTCGTCCAGGTCGACCAGGTGGGCGCGGCCTGCCACACGGGCGCGCGCACCTGCTTCGACGAGGACGTGCTGCTCAAGGACGGCCCAGCCGGCGCTCCCGGCCACGATTCCGGCGCACCGGCCACGGATCAGTAGGGTCAGCCGCCATGGACCTTGAGACCTTCCGCAAGCTGGCCACCGACCGCCGCGTCATTCCGGTCACCCGCAAGCTCCTCGCCGACGGCGACACCCCGGTCGCGCTCTACCGCAAGCTCGCCGCCGAGCGCCCCGGCACCTTCCTGCTGGAGTCCGCGGAGAACGGCCGGTCCTGGTCCCGCTACTCGTTCGTGGGCGTCCGCTCCGCGGCCACGCTCACCACGCGCGACGGACAGGTCCACTGGCTCGGCGCCGCGCCCGTCGGCGTCCCCGTCGAGGGCGACCCGCTCGCCGCCCTGCGCGCCACCATCGAGGCCCTGCACACCCCGCGCGACCTCGCCCACGACCTGAACCTGCCGCCCTTCACCGGCGGCATGGTCGGCTACCTCGGCTACGACATCGTGCGCCGCCTGGAGAAGATCGGCCCCGGCGAGCGCGACGACCTCAAGCTGCCCGAGCTGACCATGCTGCTCACCAGCGACCTCGCCGTCATGGACCACTGGGAGGGCTCCGTCCTGCTGATCGCCAACGCGATCAACCACAACGACCTCGACACGGGCGTCGACGAGGCCTACGCGGACGCGATCGCCCGCCTCGACGCCATGCAGGCCGACCTCTCGCGCGCGGTCGCCCAGCCCCCGGCGGTGCTGCCGCCTTCGGAGCTCCCCGAGTACACCGCACTGTGGGGCGGCGAGGACTTCCAGGAGGCCGTCGAGGACATCAAGGAGCGCATCCGGGCCGGCGAGGCCTTCCAGGTGGTCCCCTCCCAGCGCTTCGAAACGCCGTGCACGGCAAGCGCGTTGGACGTCTACCGGGTCCTCAGGGCGACCAACCCGTCGCCGTACATGTACCTCTTCCGCTTCGACGGCTTCGACGTCGTCGGCTCGTCCCCCGAGGCCCTGGTGAAGGTCGAGGACGGGCAGGCCATGGTCCACCCCATCGCCGGCACCCGGTGGCGCGGGGCGACCCCGCAGGAGGACCAGGCCCTCGCCGACGAACTGCTCGCCGACCCCAAGGAGCGCGCCGAGCACCTCATGCTGGTCGACCTGGGCCGCAACGACCTGGGGCGGGTCTGCGAGCCGGGTTCGGTCGAGGTCGTCGACTTCATGTCCATCGAGCGCTACTCCCACGTGATGCACATCGTCTCGACGGTGACGGGCCGCGTCGCGCCGGGCCGCACCGCCTTCGACGTCCTGACGGCCTGCTTCCCGGCCGGCACCCTCTCCGGCGCCCCCAAGCCCCGCGCGATGCAGATCATCGACGAACTCGAGCCGTCCCGACGGGGGCTGTACGGCGGCTGCGTCGGCTACCTCGACTTCGCGGGCGACTCCGACACCGCCATCGCGATCCGTACGGCCCTGCTGCGGGAGGGCACCGCCTACGTCCAGGCGGGCGCGGGCATCGTCGCCGACTCCGACCCCGTCTCCGAGGACACCGAGTGCCGCAACAAGGCGGCCGCCGTCCTGCGGGCCGTGCACACCGCCAACCGGCTCAAGTGACCCCTCGCAGCCGCCGTCCGCGGACCCGGGTGGCGGCCGTCACCTGAACCCCGGGTGTCTGATCATTCGGGGTTCGGGTGATAGTGGGGTACGTGACTGCTGTTCCTTCTCCCCGTTCCGAAGCCCCGGCTTCCGCCCGGGCCGGCCGTGTGAGCCTCGCCGTCGCCCTGCTGTGCGGTGCGCTCGGCGCGGCCGTGGCGCTGCTCTCCACCCGGCAGCTCTGGTCGGAGGGCACCGCGATGGTGCCCGGCGGCGCCTTCCCCCTGACCGCCAAGGGCAGCGACGTCACGGGCGTCCCCGCGGCCCTGGCCATAGTGGGGCTCGCCGCGCTCGTCGCCGTCTTCGCCGTCCGCCGGGCCGGCCGCTTCATGGTCGCCGGACTGCTCGCGCTCTCCGGCGCCGGCACCGTCGCCGCGGCCCTGCTCGGCGCCTCCGACAGCTCCGCGCTGGACGAGAAGGCCGCGCAGGCCTCCGGCGACACCTCGGCCACCGTCCAGGCGCTCACCCACACCGCCTGGCCGTACGTCGCGGCCGTCGGCGGCGCCCTGATCCTGCTCGCCGGACTGCTGGCCCTGCGCTATGGCCGGCTGTGGCCCGGCATGTCCGGCCGTTACGAGCGTTCCGGCGCACCCCGGCCGCGCGGCAGGAAGGCCCCGGCCACCGACCCCGACCGGCCCGAGGAGCTGTGGAAGGCCCTGGACCGGGGCGAGGACCCGACCGGATCCTGAGACCCGTCCGGGCGCGCCGTGACCCCCGATCACCGCACGCGCACGCGTGCGGGACAATGACTGCGAGCGACCGGCTCAACCACGTACGACACGTACACAGCAACGAGGAGCAAGCAATGGCGGGCAGCAGCCACGGTCACACCCCGGCCGCCTGGACCGGTGTCACGATCGCCTTCATCGGTTTCTGCGTCTCCGGCGCCTTCATGGTGTTGGCTCAGCCCGCGGGCTTCTGGGCCGGCCTGGCTGTCGTGGTCCTCGGCGGCGTCGTCGGCTGGATCATGCGCGGCATGGGCCTCGGCCAGCCCAAGGACGCGCACGAGGCGCTCATCGAGCAGCAGCGCGAGCCGGCGAGCGTCGAGAGCTGACACGCGTACGACTTCGCTGAGGGGCGACCCGGCGCCGAACAGGGCGCGGTGGGCGCCCCTCACGCGTGTGCGGGCACAATGCATGGTGTGAACGCCAACAGCCAGAGGGTGACGCGGCCCGGCGCGGGGAGTGTGCTCGCACGGCTGGCCGTCCCGGCGGGGATCCTCGCGGCCGTCGTCGGCGCCTTCGCGTACGTCGGTGCCGTCGACCCGAACGAGCCCGGTCACTACCCCGCCTGTCCGCTGTTGCAGCTCACCGGCATCTACTGCCCCGGCTGCGGCGGACTGCGCAGTGCGCACGCCGTCGCGCACGGGGACGTCCTGGCGGCGCTCCAGGACAACGCGCTTGCCGTCATCGGCTACGGGCTCTTCGCCGTGCTGTGGACCGTCTGGGTGGTCCGTGCGGTGCGCGGGCGGCCGTTCAGGATCGATCTCGGGCCGGTGCAGCTGTGGGCCGCGGGCGCGTTGCTGCTGGTCTTCACGGTTGTCCGGAACCTGCCGTTCGGTGGCTGGCTACATCCTTGATCAACTGGAGAACGTCCAGGTAGTGGGACCGGCGTCAACCGGATGCGAGGCCTACGCCCTCCTGCGGATACCATCGCAGTGACCATAGGTTTCGTACCGCTTTCTCAGTCAACCGTCTGGAAGGGGGCCGCTCGCGTGAGTGTGCTCGACGAGATCATCGACGGAGTCCGTGCCGACCTCGCGGAGCGGCAGGCGCGCGTCAGCCTCGACGAGCTCAAGGAGCGCGCGGCGAAGGCGCCCGCGGCCAAGGACGGGGTCGCCGCGCTCAAGGGCGACGGCGTCAAGGTCATCTGCGAGGTCAAGCGTTCCAGCCCCTCCAAGGGCGCGCTGGCCGCGATCGCCGACCCGGCCGGACTCGCCGCGGACTACGAGGCGGGTGGCGCGGCCGTCATCTCCGTGCTGACGGAACAGCGCCGCTTCGGCGGCTCGCTGGCCGACCTGGAGGCGGTCCGCGCGCGCGTGGACATCCCGGTCCTGCGCAAGGACTTCATCGTCACGTCGTACCAGCTCTGGGAGGCCCGGGCCTACGGCGCCGACCTCGCCCTGCTGATCGTCGCGGCCCTCGACCAGTCGGCGCTGGAGTCGCTGATCGAGCGCGCGGTGTCCATCGGCCTGACCCCGCTGGTCGAGGTGCACGACGAGGACGAGGTCGAGCGTGCCGTGGACGCGGGCGCGAAGATCATCGGCGTCAACGCGCGGAATCTGAAGACCCTGGAGGTCGACCGCGGGACGTTCGAGCGCATCGCACCCGAGATCCCGGACAACCTCGTCAAGATCGCCGAATCGGGCGTCCGCGGCCCCCACGACCTCATCGCCTACGCCAACGCCGGCGCCGACGCGGTCCTGGTCGGCGAGTCCCTCGTCACCGGCAAGGACCCGAAGTCGGCGGTCTCCGACCTGGTGGCAGCGGGCGAGCACCCCGCACTGCGGCACGGCCGCAGCTGATCTTTCGCTAGGCTTGCCCCGATGACGCTCACGACGACGACCACGGACAGGTACGCCCGCCTCGCGCGCGGCTGCCGCCCCCGTGGCTGCCGTGCGCCCGCGCGACGCGTGCATGGCCGTCGGGTCCGATACGTCATCGGGGACGAACCTGGGCAGGTAAACGGCCGTCGATGGCAGCGCGCCCTATAGGGGCGCGGGGAACTGCGCGACAAGCCACATCGAGCCCGCAGTCAACGGACAAACCCCGCCCCCACGGCGATCAGTGTCTTTTCCACGCACTCACCGTGAGGTACACGCATGCCCAGCGACTTCTTCATCCCCGACCCGGAGGGTCAAGTCCCCACCCCCGAAGGCTACTTCGGCGCCTTCGGCGGCAAGTTCATCCCGGAGGCCCTCGTCGCCGCCGTGGACGAGGTGGCCGTCGAGTACGACAAGGCCAAGCACGACCCCGAGTTCGCCCGTGAGCTCGACGACCTGCTGGTGAACTACACCGGCCGCCCCAGCTCCCTCACCGAGGTGCCGAGGTTCGCCGAACACGCCGGTGGCGCACGGATCTTCCTGAAGCGGGAAGACCTCAACCACACCGGCTCCCACAAGATCAACAACGTGCTCGGCCAGGCCCTGCTCACCAAGCGCATGGGCAAGACCCGCGTGATCGCCGAGACCGGCGCCGGCCAGCACGGCGTCGCGACGGCGACGGCCTGCGCACTGTTCGGCCTCGACTGCACCATCTACATGGGCGAGATCGACACCCAGCGTCAGGCCCTCAACGTGGCCCGGATGCGCATGCTCGGCGCCGAGGTCATCGCCGTGAAGTCCGGCAGCCGCACCCTCAAGGACGCCATCAACGAGGCGTTCCGCGACTGGGTCGCCAACGTCGACCACACGCACTACCTCTTCGGCACGGTCGCCGGCCCGCACCCCTTCCCGGCGATGGTCCGCGACTTCCACCGCGTCATCGGCGTCGAGGCCCGCCGCCAGCTCCTGGAGCGCGCAGGCCGTCTCCCCGACGCCGCCGTCGCCTGCGTCGGCGGCGGCTCCAACGCCATCGGCCTGTTCCACGCCTTCATCCCCGACACGGACGTACGCCTGATCGGCTGCGAACCGGCGGGCCACGGCGTGGAGAGCGGCGAGCACGCGGCCACCCTCACCGCGGGCGAGCCCGGCATCCTGCACGGCTCCCGCTCCTACGTCCTGCAGGACGACGAGGGTCAGATCACCGAGCCGTACTCGATCTCGGCCGGCCTGGACTACCCGGGCATCGGCCCCGAGCACTCCTACCTCAAGGACAGCGGCCGCGGCGAGTACCGCGCGGTCACCGACGACGCCGCCATGCAGGCGCTGCGCCTGCTGTCGCAGACCGAGGGCATCATCCCGGCCATCGAGAGCGCCCACGCGCTCGCCGGGGCCCTCGAAGTCGGCCGGGAGCTGGGCAGGGACGGGCTGATCGTCGTCAACCTGTCCGGGCGCGGTGACAAGGACATGGACACGGCCGCCCGTTACTTCGGCCTCTACGACACCGACGCCGAGGTCGCCGCCGACGCCAACGGCGGCGCCGCCGAGATCCAGGGGGACGCCAAGTGAGCGGAAACATCCAGCTGTTGACGGACACCCTGCGCGCCGCCAGGGCGGAGGGCCGCTCCGCGCTCATCGCCTACCTCCCGGCCGGGTTCCCCACCGTGGACGGCGGCATCGAGGCGATCAAGGCCGCACTCGACGGGGGCGCGGACGTCGTCGAGGTCGGTCTGCCGCACAGCGACCCCGTCCTCGACGGCCCCGTCATCCAGACCGCCGACGACATCGCCCTCAAGGGCGGGGTCAAGATCGCGGACGTCATGCGCACCGTCCGCGAGGCGCACGAGGCCACCGGGAAGCCGATCCTCGTCATGACGTACTGGAACCCCATCGACCGCTACGGCGTCGAGCGCTTCACCGCCGAACTGGCGGAAGCGGGCGGAGCGGGCTGCATCCTGCCCGACCTGCCCGTGCAGGAGTCCGCCCTGTGGCGGGAGCACGCCGAGAAGCACGGGCTCGCGACGGTCTTCGTCGTGGCGCCCAGCAGCAAGGACGAGCGGCTCGCGCAGATCACCGCGGCGGGCAGCGGCTTCGTCTACGCCGCCTCGCTGATGGGCGTCACCGGCACTCGCGAGTCCGTAGGCGCTCAGGCCCAGGACCTGGTCGAGCGGACCCGGGCCACGGGCACCGACCTGTCCGTCTGCGTCGGGCTCGGTGTCTCCGACGCCAGGCAGGCCGCCGAGGTCGCCGGTTTCGCCGACGGCGTGATCGTCGGCTCGGCCTTCGTCAAGCGGATGCTGGACGCGCCGGACGACGCGGCCGGTGTCGAGGCCGTGCGGGCGCTCGCCGGTGAGCTGGCGAAGGGCGTGCGCGGGCAGGCGTAGGCAGGAGTTCGCGGCAGCGGAATACATCTTCAGACGAAGGGTCTTCCGTACGAGTCGCTCGAACGGGTGGACCTGAGGCCGGGGAGGCGCGCAGCGCCTCCCCGGTTCGTTCTGCGGGTGTGAGCGAAAAGAATCGTGACGGAAAGCGGACCGCCCGGGAGCGGCTGGCGGTCGAGCGTGAGAAGCAGAAGGCCGCCGACAAGCGGCGCCGCGCGCTGATCGTGGGCGCGAGCGTCGTCTGCGTCCTCGGACTCGCGGCGGTGATCGGAGTCGTCGCGGCGAACGCCGGCAAGGACGACAGCAGCGAGTCGGCGGGCCCGGTCGTGGGGCCCTCGGGGGCGCAGGGCAAGGACGGCCTCGCGATCCCGGTCGGCGAGGAGAGCGCCAAGTCGACGCTCACGATCTGGGAGGACTTCCGCTGCCCGGCCTGCAAGTCCTTCGAGGACGCGTACCGGTCGACGATCCATGAGCTGACGGACGCCGGCCAACTCAGGGTCGACTACCACCTGGCGACGATCATCGACGGCAACATGGGCGGCACCGGCTCGCGCAATGCCGCCAACGCCGCGGCCTGCGCCCAGGACGCCGGGAAGTTCACGCCGTACCACGACGTGCTGTTCCAGAACCAGCCCCCCGAGCCCGACGACGCCTTCGCCGAGAACAGCAAGCTCCTGGAGCTCGCGGGCAAGGTGAAGGGCCTGGACACGCCCGCCTTCCGCAAGTGCGTCGAGGACGGCACCCACAACAGCTGGGTCGACAAGTCCAACGAGGCATTCAAGAAGGGCGGCTTCAGCGGCACGCCGACGGTGCTGCTGAACGGCAAGAACATCTACCAGGACCAGACGATGACCCCGGCCAAGCTGAAGCAGATGGTGGAGGAGGCCGCCAAGGGGTGACCCCGACGGGCAGGGCCGGTTGCGGACACTGCCTGTTATGGACCCGTAGCCGGGCTGCCTGACATCGCTGCCGCCCGGCAGGGTAGCGTCGACCTTGCCATGGAACTTGCCTACATTCCCAGCCCGTCGCGCGGGGTGATCCACCTCGGTCCCATTCCGCTGCGCGGCTACGCCTTCTGCATCATCATCGGTGTCTTCGTAGCCGTCTGGCTCGGCAACAAACGCTGGATCGCCCGGGGCGGGCGATCCGGCACGGTGGCCGACATCGCGGTCTGGGCCGTGCCGTTCGGCCTGGTCGGCGGGCGCCTCTACCACGTGATCACGGACTACCAGCTGTACTTCAGCGAGGGCCGTGACTGGGTGGACGCCTTCAAGATCTGGGAGGGCGGCCTCGGCATCTGGGGCGCCATCGCCTTCGGCGCGCTGGGCGCGTGGATCGGCTGCCGCCGCCGTGGCATCCCGCTGCCCGCGTACGCCGACGCCGTCGCCCCCGGCATCGCCTTCGCCCAGGCGATCGGCCGCTGGGGCAACTGGTTCAACCAGGAGCTGTACGGGCGGCCGACCGACCTCCCGTGGGCGCTGGAGATCACGTCCTCGACGGACGGGCGGGTGCCGGGCACCTACCACCCGACGTTCCTGTACGAGTCGCTGTGGTGCATCGGCGTCGCGCTGCTGGTGATCTGGGCCGACCGCCGCTTCAAGCTGGGCCACGGCCGGGCGTTCGCGCTGTACGTCGCCGCGTACTGCGCGGGGCGCGCGTGGATCGAGTACATGCGGGTCGACGACGCCCACCACATCCTGGGCCTGCGGCTGAACGTCTGGACCGCGCTGATCGTGTTCCTGCTGGCGGTGACCTACTTCGTGGTGTCCGCGAGGAAGCGGCCCGGCCGGGAAGAGATCGTGGAGCCGGGTGCCGCCGACGGTGCGGTCGAGGGCGGTGACGAGGCCGACGGCGAGAAGGCCGATGCGGAAGCCTCGGAGCGCTCCGATGAAGTCCCGGAGGCGTCCGACGACTCCGACGCGTCGGACGCGGAGAGCAAGAAGGAAGCCGGCGACGAGGCCGAGTCGGCCAAGAAGAGCTGACGGTCGGCAGTACGTCGAAGAGGGCGCCCGGGTAACCCCGGGCGCCCTCTTCGCGTGTTCAGGTGCGGCGGGCCAGGGACAGCGTGCGCTGTGCCGTCGCGACCACCGCCGCGTCGATGAAGCTTCCGTCCGGGAGGGCCTGGGCGCCCCGGTTCGTCGCCGCCGCCTTGATGATCGTCTCTGCCTGTGCCAGCTCCTCCTCCGTGGGGAGGTAGGCGCGTTCGATCACCGGGAGCTGGCGCGGGTGGATGGCCGTACGGCCCAGGAAGCCCAGGGCACGGCCGTGCGCGCAGGTTGCCGCCAGGCCGTCCAGGTCGCGGATGTCGGGGTGGACCGACTGGGGCGGTGGGGCCAGGCCCGCTGCCCTGGCCGCGACGATGACCCGGGAGCGGGACCAGTCGAGGCCCGCGTCGCCCCGGATGCCCAGGTCGGCCCGCAGATCCGACTCGCCGAGGGCGATCCCGCGCAGGGACGGATGGGCGGAGGCGATCGCGTACGCGCGCTCGATGCCCAGGGCCGACTCCAGCAGCGCGTGCAGCGGCGGGGCGCCCCCCGCGCTGGGAGGTGTGGTCTCCGCGAGGTGGACGATCTGGTCGGCGGACCGCACCTTGGGCAGGCGGATGCCGGACAGGCCGGGGCGGGTGGCCAGGGCCTCCAGGTCCTTGGCGGCCGCCGGGGTGTCCAGGGCGTTCACACGGACATGGACGGGGACGGGATGCTCCGGTTCGGCGAGCAGGTCTGCGGTGGCCGACCGGGCGTAGTCCTTGCGGTCCGGAGCCACGGCGTCCTCCAGGTCGACGATGACGATGTCGGCGCCGGACGTCAGGGCCTTGGCCACCACATGGGGGCGGTCGCCGGGGGCGTACAGCCAGGTCAGGGGGTAGGGCGTCACAGGGCGCCCTCCTCGCGCAGGGCCGCCAGCTCGGAGGAGGTCAGGCCCAGGTCGGTGAGGATCTCGTCGGTGTCCGCGCCGTGCGGGCGGCCTGCCCAGCGGATCGTGCCGGGAGTGGCGGAGAGACGGAAGAGGACGTTCTGCATGCGGAGCGGGCCCAGTTCGGGGTCGGCGACGGTGGTGATGGTGTCGAGGGCCGCGTACTGCGGGTCGGTCATCACGTCCCGTACGTCCTGGATCGGGGCGACCGCCGCTTCCGCCTTCTCGAAGGCCGCGAGGACGTCGGCGCGGGTGTGGCGGGCGATCCAGTCGTCGACCGCCTTGTCGAGGACGTCGGCGTGGCGGGCCCGGTCGGCGCCCGTCGCGAACCACGGCTCGTCGATCAGTTCGGGGCGCCCCACCAGGTGCATCACGCGCTCGGCGATCGACTGGGCCGAGGTGGAGACGGCGACCCAGGTGCCGTCCGCGGTGCGGTACGTGTTGCGCGGGGCGTTGTTGGCGGAGCGGTTGCCGGTGCGTTCCTGGACGTAGCCCAGTTGGTCGTACCAGGTCGCCTGCGGGCCGAGCGCCAGCAGCATCGGTTCGATGAGGGCCATGTCGACGACCTGGCCCTCGCCGGTGCGCTCGCGCGCGGCCAGGGCCGTCATCACGGCGTACGCGGTGGCGAGGCCCGCGATCGAGTCGGCCAGGCCGAACGGCGGGAGCGTCGGGGGCGCGTCCGGTTCGCCGGTGAGCGCGGCGAAGCCGCTCATCGCCTCGGCGAGGGTGCCGAAGCCGGGCCGGTGGGCGTAGGGGCCGAACTGGCCGAAGCCGGTGATGCGGGCGAGGACCAGGCGGGGGTTGGCGGCGGACAGCTCCGGCCAGCCGAGGTCCCATTTCTCCAGGGTGCCGGGGCGGAAGTTCTCGATGACGACGTCCGCGGTGGCGACCAGGCGCAGGAGGGTGGCGCGGCCGCCGGGCTTGGAGAGGTTGAGGGTGATCGTGCGCTTGTTGCGGCCGAGGACCTTCCACCACAGGCCGACGCCGTCCTTCGACGGGCCGTGGCCGCGGGAGGGGTCGGGCTTCTCGGGGTGCTCGACCTTGACGACCTCCGCGCCGAAGTCGCCCAGCATCGTGGCGGCGAGGGGGCCGGCGAAGAGGGTGGCCAGGTCGAGGACGCGGAGGCCGGACAGGGGCGCCTCGGCTGCCTCCGTCACCCGGGTTGCCCGCGATGTCCCGGTCATGACGCGTACCGTTCCTCGATCTCGGGGCGGTACGGCATCGACACCGAGGCACCTTCCCGCTGGACCGACAGCGCGGCTGCCTCGGCCGCCCATCTCAGCGACTCCCGCATCGGACGCCCTTCGCCGACGGCCACCGCGAGGGCGCCCACGAAGGTGTCGCCGGCGCCGGTGGAGTCGACAGCGGTGACTTTCGGGGCGGGGACGGTCAGGGGGTCCGCGCCGCGGGTGGCGTACAGGCTGCCGGACGCGCCCAGCGTGACGACCACCTCGGGCACCTGGTCGAGCAGCGCGGTGGCCGCCTCGCGGGGGTCGGTGCGGCCGGTGAGGGCGGTGGCCTCGTGCTCGTTGGGGACCAACAGGTCGATGGCGGCCAGGAGTTCGCGGGGCAGTGGCTGGGCGGGCGCCGGGGTGAGGATCGTACGGACGCCGTGCCGGCGGGCCGCCTGTGCGCCGGCGAGGACCGCGGCCAGCGGGATCTCCAGCTGCAGCAGCAGCGTGTCGGCGGAGGCGATGACGCCCTCGTCGCCGGGGCTGAGATGGTCCAGTGTGCCGTTCGCGCCGGGGATCACGACGATCGCGTTGCCGCCCTCGTCGTCCACGACGATGTGCGCGGTGCCGGACGGGCCCTCGGCCGTGCGGAGGTCGTCGGTGTCCACGCCGGAGTGTTCGAGGGTGGAGCGCAGGTGGGTGCCGTAGGCGTCGTTGCCGACGGCGCCGATCATCAGGACGTTGCCGCCCGCGCGGGCCGCCGCGATCGCCTGGTTGGCGCCCTTGCCGCCGGGGATCGTACGGAACTCCCGGCCCGTCACGGTCTCGCCGCGCTGCGGGGCCTTCTCGACGTACGTGACGAGGTCCATGTTCGTGCTGCCGAGCACGACGATGTCGGTCATGGGTGAGCGGCCTCCAAGGGGGTGAGTCGGTGGGTCAGCTCGTGCGTCAGCCGGGCGAGGGTGTCGAAGCCGGTGCCGTTGAAGTCGGCGACGGAGGTGGTGAGGCGGTTCTTGAGGGGGGCCGTCCAGCGGTCGGGGAGGGCGGTGGGGGTGCCGGCGAGGAGGGCGGCGATGCTGCCTGCGGTCGCGCCGTTGGAGTCGGTGTCCCAACCTCCCGACACGGCACGGCAGATGGAACCGGTGAAGTCGCCGTCCGCGTGGGTGAGGGCGGCGGTGATCAGGGCGGTGTTGGGGATGGCGTGGACCCAGTGGTGGGTGTCCGCGTGGACGGCGTGAAGTTCGTCGACGACCGTGTCGAAGTCCTCGTGGGTCCGGGCGAGTCGGACGGCGTGGCGGATCGCCTCCGCCAGACGGGAGCCCGGGGGGATCACGGTGAGGCCGGTGCGCAGGCAGGCGTGGATGTCCTGGGCGCCGGTCGCCGTCGCTGCCTGTGCGATGACCGCGGCCGTGTACATCGCCGCGTAGACGCCGTTGGCGGTGTGGGTGAGGGTGGCGTCGCGGTGGGCCTGTTGCGCTGCGGCGGCCGGGGCGCCGGGGTTGGTCCAGCCGTGGACGTCCGCGCGGATGAGGGCGCCGATCCATTCGCGGAAGGGGTTGCGGTGCCGGGCCGTGTGCGGGGGCTCGATGCCGAGGAGGAGGTTGCGGTGGGCGATGCGCTCGGCCGTGAACGTGCGGCCGGGCGGGAGTTCGTCGAGCCAGAGGCGGGCCACGTCGGTGGTGGTGAAGGTCTTGCCGTGGCGTTGCAGCAGCAGGAGGTTGAGCAGGGGGTAGTTGAGGTCGTCGTCCTCGGGCATGCCGTCGATGTTCTCGGCGAGGGAGGTGGTCGCCGAGCGGCGGTTCCACGGGTGGGCGGTGAGGAGGTCCTCGGGAACGCCACGAGCGGTGAAATAGGTGCTCAGGGGCCAGTTGCCGGTGGATGCGGCCAGTTGGCGGATGGCTTCGAGGGGGAGCTTCTCCACGGGCTTGCCCAGGAGGCAGCCGACGGCCCGGCCGAGCCAGGCGGCCTCGTAGCGCGTGGGAGGGGGCGGTGCCGCGGACGTGCCGGGATCGTTCGGCCAGTCCGGGCACCGGGACTTGATCTTGTCCAGATCCGTCGGCTCGTCGTCCTTCAACCTGCTGGGCAGGTCCGCCAGTTCGTCCAGCAGGTCCTTGGCCAGTGTCCGCAGATATCTCGACGCGGGCTCCGCGGACGAGCCCGCCCGCAGTGGGGCCTGTCCGCCGCCCGCCGCCGTCCACCTCGCCGCGATCCTCGACGGCTCCCTGCCGTCCAGGGCCGCCTGGCGCAGTTCGTGGCCGAGCAGGTCCTCCGGCTGGACCCAGGTCAGTCGGAGCATGCTCGGCCCTCCAGTGCGGTGAGGGCCGCCTCGTGTGCACGGCGTCGGCGGACGTCACGGGCGTGGATCTCTCTCGTCACCTCGGTCAGCGTGCGCGCCGGTTCCCAGAGGTCGAGGCGGCTGGCCTCCGCGACCGTCTTCGACCAGTCCTCAGGGGGCGGTGAGCCCAGGGCACCGCACAGGGCGCCGGCCATCGTGGCGATGGAGTCGCAGTCGCGGCCGTAGTTCACGGCGCCCAGGACCGCTTGGCGGAAGTCGCCATTCGCTACCAGCAACATGCCCAGGGCGATGGGGAGTTCCTCGATGGCGTGCAGGCGGGAGGGGCGACGGGCGCCGAGGGAAGGCTGTCGATAGTCGGGGCCGACCGTGTCGTACGGGATGACCGCCTCCCGGAGCGGCGCCAGGGCAGACTCGAAGTCGCTGTGGGGGCTTGCCGCTTCGCAGACCTTCTCGATGGCCGTCCGCGTGCCGTCCTTGGCCAGGGAGAGACAGGCCGTGACGACCGAGTCCGGTGTCGCCCCCGGCGTGCACGCCGCTGCCACCGCCGCCGCGAAGACGCCCGCCGCCTCACGGCCGTACGACGACTGGTGGGCGCCCGCGATGTCCAGCGCCTCGGCGTACGCCGCCCTCGGATCGGCCGCGTTGACCAGGCCGACCGGGGCCACGTACATCGCGGCACCGCAGTTGACGATGTTGCCGACGCCCGCCTCACGCGGGTCCACGTGCCCGTAGTGGAGGCGCGTCACCAGCCACTTCTCCGCCAGGAAGATGCGGTGCAGAGGGAGGGCCTCCGACTCCAGTTCCGGGATCCAGCGCGGGTTCGTCATCAGGTCCGGGACCAGGTGGTCGGCGATCGCGTACGCGTCGAGGTGGTCGCGGACCGTCCCGTAGACGCGGATCAGCGCATGCGTCATCAACGTGTCGTCGGTGACGTGCCCGTCGCCCTTGTGATACGGCGCGATGGGGCGGGCCGTGCGCCAGGCGTCGCCGTTCCAGGGACCGACGATGCCGTGGACACGGCCGCCGTGGCGCTGAAGGATCTGGTCGGGGGAGTAGCCCTCCACCGGGCCGCCGAGGGCGTCGCCGACCGCCGCTCCGACCAGGGCGCCGGTGATCCGCTCATCGAGACGCGGACCACTGCTTTCTTCTGCTTTGGGCGTCATGCCCCGAATCATCCTCCTGGTCGGGCCGGTTGCGTGGCTTCCAGGAGTTCGGCGAGTTCCACCAGGTCAGTGCCGGTGAGCCGGGGGAGTACGCAGCCGGAGAGGGTGCGGCACGCGTCACGCCAGCTCGCCGGGATCGACGCGCCGCCGCCCAGCGCGCCCGTGAGCGCGCCGGCCAGGGCCGGTGCCGAGTCCGCGACCCGGGACAGACACGCGGCGGCCGGGACCACCTCGGCGATACGGCCGTCCGCCGCCACCGTGAGGGCCAGGGCCACCGGGACCGTTTCGGCCGCGGCGACGCCGTAGCTGTAGACGTGGTCGACGATTTGGTGTTCGAGGAGGGGGATCAGGGCGAAGGCG
This sequence comes from Streptomyces sp. NPDC055013, assembly GCF_053608645.1. NCBI lineage: Bacteria > Bacillati > Actinomycetota > Actinomycetes > Kitasatosporales > Streptomycetaceae > Streptomyces > Streptomyces sp. NPDC055013. The sequence goes on along the minus strand of NZ_JBSGVW010000012.1, from coordinate 142,470 downwards.
CTGTCGGCGGCCCGCGCCAGGTTCAGTGCGTGGCGGGCGTTGCGGCCGATCTCCGTCTCCTCGGGGAGTTCGGCGAGTGCGACGGTGACGCAGGCCTCGGTCGTCGCGCCGGTCAGAGCCAGGGCGAGGGCCGCCGCCATCGCCCTCGCGCCGTGTACGCCGTCGCCGTCCTGGGTGTAGCGGGCGTCGAACTCGGCGAGGTCGGCCGCGCGGCGGGGGTCGCCGGGGTGGGCCACGGCGAGGACGCAGGCCCTGACGCAGGCGGCGTCGTCGAAGTAGTGCGGGTTGTCGTGGCCGGTGGCGGGTGGGCGCAGGCCGGTGGCGAGGTTGCCGAGGCCGGCGCGGACGGAGATGCGGGCGCGCAGGGGGAGGATCGCCGACTCGACCTCGGGGGCGCGGTCGGCCGCGGCGGCCACTTCGCTGGCCACGGCGTTCCAGGTCAGGTCGATCGCGGCCCGGGTGCGGCGCTCTCGGCTGAGGTCGCCGAGGACGGTGTCGTCGCCGGCGCGCAGGAGTGCCTCGGCTGCGAAGGCCGCCCATTCCGCGTCGTCGGAGGGGCCCAGGCGGAGGGGCTCCGGGGGTTGGTTCAGAGCGAGGGGGAGGGGGAGGGTGGTGGTGGCGTTGTGTTCGGCGAATGTGTCGAGTTCGCGGGTGAGTCTTCGTGTCCACTCGGGCATGCGGGCGGCTCTGTGGCGGGCTGCCGGCCAGCCGGCGGCGTCGCCTGCGGCGAGACCCAGGAGGAGGCCGAGGACTCGTTGACCGGCCCCGGCTTCGCCTTCGGCCCGGGGTTTCTCACCCGCACCGTCCGTGCGACTTGCGTCGTCGGGTGCGGGTGGCCCCGGTGGGTGCTCGCCGTCGGCGGGCGCGGGTGGTGTTGCTGCGGGGTGCCCGGTGTCCGTGGACAGGGGTTCGGTCGGGTGTGTCAGGGGAGTGGCGGCCGGCTCGGGGGGTGCCGCGATCGGGGTTCCCTCGTCCAAGGGGGTGGGCGGTGTCATCGTCGTACTCCTTCGCCTGGGACCACGGCCTCGCCCGATACGGCTCCCCCCGCCCCCCACTTCCCGCCCTCCCCCGGCACCAGCAGCTCCGCCACATCCAGCACGTGGTGCCCGGCCATCGACGGCAGGCAGCTCCCGCGGGCCGGTCCGATCGCCGCCGCCCACTCCGTCGGGATCGACGACTCGCCCTGCGTCGCGCCCGCCAGGGCCCCCGCGACGGCCGCCGTCGTGTCCGCGTCCCGGCCCATGTTCACGGCCGTGAGGACCGCCTGGACGAAGTCGCCGTCCGCCGCCGCGTACGCCCCGAAGGCCAGGGCGACCGCCTCGGGGGCCAGGTCGGTCCAGGGGTAGCCGCCGATGACGACGCCGGAGCGGACCGCGCGTTCGCCGCGGTGGGCCACCGCCACGGCCCGGCGCAGCGAGCGGGCCGTCCAGGAGTCGTCCGGGACCACCGCCAGGGCGGAGGCCACCACGGCGATCGTCGGTGCTCCCGCCATGGCCGCCGCAACACCCGCCGCCACCGCCTGGCCGCCGTAGATGCCCTCGCCCTCGTGGCTCACCGAGCCGTCGATCGCCACCAGACGGGCCGCCTCGGCCGGGCGGCCCGCCGCGAAGACGCCGAAAGGGGCCGCCCGCATGGCGAGACCGTCGCTCCAGGCGTGCCGGTGCTGTGCCGAGATGGGCGCCGCCAGGCCCCGGCGGAGGTTCTCCAGCGTGCCGCGCTCGCTGAAGCCCGCGCCCCGGAAGGGGCCCTCCGCACGGTCCGCGATCCACTGGTGCCAGGCCGACTCCACATGGGCCGGGGTGAGGGCCGAGCCGTGGCGGGCGAGGAGGAGACCCGAGAAGATCGCGTATTCGGTGTCGTCCGTGCCGGAGGGGTTCTCGGTGACGAAGCCGGTGATACGGCCCCAGCGGGCGCGGATCTCGGAGGGCTTCATGTTCTCCGCGGGGGCGCCCAGCGCGTCGCCGACGGCCAGGCCCAGCAGTGCGCCGCGTGCCCGTCCGCGGAGTTCGGCGGCGTCCCCGGGCGCCGGGACCGAGGGAATGCAGGCGGTCGATGGCATGCGTGGCCTCTCCTCCGGGGGCTCCGCCCAGGGCGCGGAGCCCTTTGCGGATATGTCCCACCGTCGGCGGTTGACCCGAGCCTCAGAAGCCTCAGAGTCACCCGGTCGACATCTGTGCAGGGTTAGCCACGAATGAGCGTCCTAAGGGAAAAGTGCAGGTTAGCGCAGCCTTTCCTTGCTGGCGGCGGGGAATCATGAAGCGTAGATTTGTTGTTGTCAAAGAGTAGAACGTGTCTAAAGACAGCCTTGCCTGAGTTTTCTGGGGGACCTTTCATGGCCATCATCGAGACCGAAGCCGCCCTGCATGAGGCGCACCGTGACAACCACACGCACAGGGATGTGAACGGCGGCTGGCTGCGCCCCGCCGTCTTCGGCGCGATGGACGGTCTGGTCTCCAACCTCGCCCTGATGACCGGTGTCGCGGGCGGGGCGGTCAGTCATCAGACCATCGTGCTCAGCGGGCTGGCCGGTCTGTCGGCCGGCGCCTTCTCCATGGCCGCCGGTGAGTACACCTCCGTCGCCTCCCAGCGCGAGCTGGTCGAGGCCGAGCTGGACGTCGAGCGGCGGGAGCTGAGAAAGCACCCCAAGGACGAAGAGGCCGAGCTCGCCGCCCTCTATGAATCGCGGGGTGTCGAGCCGGCGCTGGCGCGGGCCGTCGCCGGGCAGCTCTCCCGTGATCCCGAGGTGGCTCTGGAGATACATGCTCGCGAAGAGCTCGGCATCGACCCCGGTGATCTGCCGTCGCCGCTGGTCGCGGCCGTGTCGTCGTTCGGGTCGTTCGCGCTGGGCGCCCTGCTGCCCGTACTGCCGTATCTGCTCGGTGCGACCGCGCTGTGGCCGGCCGTGCTGCTGGCGCTGGTCGGGCTGTTCCTGTGCGGTGCGGTCGTGGCCAAGGTGACCGCGCGCAGCTGGTGGTTCAGCGGCCTGCGGCAGCTCGCGCTCGGTGGCGCCGCGGCCGGTGTGACGTACGCCCTGGGCAGCCTGTTCGGAACGGCCGTAGGATAGCCCGGCTCGGACTTATGCGTTGGGCCGCATAAGTAGCCGTTACTCGCTGGTTTCGAATGCTTAACCACCGGGCATGAGCCGTAAGCACTGCGGGCAATGAGGCCTGTGACGCACTCGCGGGGTGGGCGACGACGCCCGCCTCCGCCCCCTGGACCGACGGACATGGACCTGTCCCGCTCGGTCCCCACATACTTCAAGCCATGTGCGCGGAACCCCCGCTATCAGCCCGTGGTGTCCGCATGTTGGAACGGATTATCCCGCTTCCCGAGAACCGCTCCATCATGTAACCTGCACGAAATTTTGCACTCACGCAGAGGGCCAACGTCGTCCCTCGGCAATTTGCATATGCCAGATGACGACGACGGGAGAGCCGATGCGTACGCCGCGCCAGCCGTCCCAGCACTCCGCGAATGGCCAGAACTGGTCGTTCATGGATGCTCGCCCTGCTGCGCAGGGTATGTACGACCCCCGCAACGAGCACGACGCCTGTGGCGTCGGCTTCGTGGCCACCCTCACCGGCGAGGCGAGCCACACGCTGGTCGAGCAGGCGCTCACCGTTCTGCGCAATCTCGAACACCGCGGCGCCACGGGCTCCGAGCCCGACTCGGGCGACGGCGCGGGCATCCTCTCCCAGGTGCCGGACGCCTTCCTGCGTGCGGTGACCGAATTCGAACTGCCCCAGGCCGGTGCGTATGCCGTCGGTATCGCCTTCCTGCCGGAGGACGGGACCCAGGACGCCGTCTCGCAGATCGAGACGATCGCGTCCGAGGAGGGCCTGAACGTCCTCGGCTGGCGTGACGTCCCCGTTGCGCCCGAACTGCTGGGCGCCACCGCCCGTTCGACGATGCCCGCCTTCCGGCAGGTGTTCGTCGGGGACGGTTCCTCGGAGGGCATCGACCTCGACCGCAAGGCCTTTGTGCTGCGCAAGCGCGCCGAGCGCGAGGCCGGCGTCTACTTCCCGTCGCTGTCGGCCCGCACGATCGTCTACAAGGGCATGCTGACCACCGGCCAGCTGGAGCCCTTCTTCCCGGACCTGTCCGACCGCCGCTTCGCCTCGGCCGTCGCCCTCGTCCACTCGCGCTTCTCCACGAACACCTTCCCGTCGTGGCCGCTCGCGCACCCCTACCGCTTCGTCGCGCACAACGGTGAGATCAACACCGTCAAGGGCAACCGCAACTGGATGCGTGCCCGTGAGTCGCAGCTCGTCTCTGACCTGTTCGGGTCCGACGACAAGGCCCTGGAGCGCATCTTCCCGGTGTGTACGCCGGACGCCTCCGACTCGGCGTCCTTCGACGAGGTGCTGGAGCTGCTCCACCTCGGTGGCCGCTCGCTGCCGCACTCCGTGCTGATGATGATCCCGGAGGCGTGGGAGAACCACGACTCCATGGACCCGGCCCGGCGCGCCTTCTACCAGTTCCACTCCACGATGATGGAGCCCTGGGACGGACCGGCCTGTGTCACCTTCACCGACGGCACCCAGGTCGGCGCCGTGCTCGACCGCAACGGCCTGCGCCCCGGGCGCTACTGGGTCACCGACGACGGCCTCGTCGTCCTCGGCTCCGAGGTCGGCGTCCTCGACATCGACCCCGCCAAGGTCGTCCGCAAGGGCCGCCTGCAGCCCGGCCGGATGTTCCTCGTCGACACCGCCGAGCACCGCATCATCGAGGACGACGAGATCAAGGCCCAGCTCGCGGCGGAGAAGCCGTACGCCGAGTGGCTGGAAGCCGGCGAGATCGAGCTGTCCGACCTGCCCGAGCGCGAGCACATCGTGCACACGCACGCCTCGGTCACCCGCCGCCAGCAGACCTTCGGTTACACCGAGGAGGAGCTGCGCGTCATCCTCGCCCCGATGGCCAAGACCGGCGGTGAGCCGCTCGGCTCCATGGGCACCGACTCGCCCATCGCCGCGCTGAGCGAGCGCCCGCGTCTGCTCTTCGACTACTTCACCCAGCTGTTCGCGCAGGTCACCAACCCGCCGCTGGACGCCATCCGCGAGGAGCTCGTGACCTCGCTGTTCTCGTCCCTCGGCCCGCAGGGCAACCTGCTGGAGCCGACGGCCGCGTCCTGCCGCAGCGTCACCCTGCCGTTCCCGGTGATCGACAACGACGAGCTGGCCAAGCTCATCCACATCAACGCCGACGGCGACATGCCCGGCTTCAAGGCAGCGACCCTGTCCGGCCTGTACCGGGTGCACGGCGGCGGCGACGCGCTGGCCGCGCGCATAGAGGAGATCTGCGCCGAGGCCGACGCCGCCATCGAGAACGGCGCCCGCCTGATCGTCCTGTCGGACCGTCACTCCGACGCCGAGCACGCGCCGATCCCGTCGCTGCTGCTCACCGCGGCCGTCCACCACCACCTCATCCGCACCAAGCAGCGCACCCACGTGGGCCTGCTCGTCGAGGCCGGTGACGTCCGCGAGGTCCACCACGTCGCCCTGCTCATCGGCTTCGGCGCCGCGGCCGTGAACCCGTACCTGGCGATGGAGTCGGTCGAGGACCTCGTCCGCGCCGGTACCTTCCTGCCGGGCATGGAGGCCGAGAAGGCCATCCGCAACCTGATCTACGCCCTCGGCAAGGGCGTCCTGAAGGTCATGTCCAAGATGGGCATCTCCACCGTCGCCTCCTACCGCGGCGCGCAGGTCTTCGAGGCCGTCGGCCTCGACACCGCCTTCGTCGAGAAGTACTTCAACGGCACGGCCACCAAGATCGGCGGCGTCGGACTCGACGTCATCGCCAAGGAGGTCGCCGCCCGCCACTCCAAGGCCTACCCGGCCTCGGGTATCGCCCCGGCGCACCGCGCGCTGGAGATAGGCGGCGAGTACCAGTGGCGTCGCGAGGGCGAGCCGCACCTGTTCGACCCGGAGACGATCTTCCGCCTCCAGCACTCCACGCGCACCGGTCGCTACGACATCTTCAAGAAGTACACCGAGCGCGTGAACGAGCAGTCCGAGCGCCTGATGACGCTCCGCGGACTCTTCGGCTTCGCGCCCGACCGGCAGTCGATCTCCATCGACGAGGTCGAGCCGGCTTCCGAGATCGTCAAGCGCTTCTCCACCGGCGCCATGTCGTACGGCTCCATCTCCAAGGAGGCGCACGAGACCCTCGCCATCGCCATGAACCAGCTGGGCGGCAAGTCCAACACCGGTGAGGGCGGCGAGGACCCGGAGCGTCTGTACGACCCGGCGCGCCGGTCGAGCATCAAGCAGGTCGCGTCCGGCCGCTTCGGTGTGACCTCCGAGTACCTGGTCAACGCCGACGACATCCAGATCAAGATGGCCCAGGGCGCCAAGCCCGGCGAGGGCGGCCAGCTGCCCGGCCACAAGGTCTACCCGTGGGTCGCGAAGACGCGTCACTCGACGCCGGGCGTGGGCCTGATCTCCCCGCCGCCGCACCACGACATCTACTCCATCGAGGACCTGGCTCAGCTGATCCACGACCTCAAGAACGCCAACCCGCAGGCCCGCATCCACGTGAAGCTGGTCTCCGAGGTCGGCGTCGGCACGGTCGCCGCGGGTGTCTCCAAGGCGCACGCGGACGTGGTCCTGATCTCCGGTCACGACGGTGGTACGGGTGCCTCCCCGCTCACCTCGCTGAAGCACGCCGGTGGCCCCTGGGAGCTCGGTCTCGCCGAGACCCAGCAGACCCTGCTGCTGAACGGCCTGCGCGACCGCATCGTCGTGCAGACCGACGGCCAGCTGAAGACCGGCCGTGACGTCGTCATCGCCGCGCTGCTCGGCGCCGAGGAGTTCGGTTTCGCGACCGCGCCGCTCGTCGTCTCCGGCTGCATCATGATGCGCGTGTGCCACCTGGACACCTGCCCGGTCGGCATCGCCACCCAGAACCCGACCCTGCGGGACCGGTTCTCCGGCAAGGCCGAGTACGTCGTGAACTTCTTCCAGTACATCGCCGAAGAGGTCCGCGAGATCCTCGCCGAGCTGGGCTTCCGCTCCATCGAGGAGGCCGTCGGCCACGCCGAGAACCTCGACGTGACCCGCGCGGTCGACCACTGGAAGGCGCAGGGCCTGGACCTGGCCCCGCTGTTCCACGTGCCCGAGCTGCCCGAGGGCGCGGTGCGCCACGCGCTGGTCGACCAGGACCACGGCCTGGAGAAGGCGCTCGACAACGAGCTCATCAAGCTCGCCGCCGACGCGCTGGCCGCGGACTCCGCGACCGACGCCCAGCCGGTGCGCGCCCAGATCAAGGTCCGCAACATCAACCGCACGGTCGGCACCATGCTCGGCCACGAGGTGACGAAGAAGTTCGGTGGCGCGGGCCTGCCCGACGACACCATCGACATCACCTTCACGGGCTCGGCGGGCCAGTCCTTCGGTGCCTTCCTGCCGCGCGGTGTCACGCTGCGCCTGGAGGGCGACGCCAACGACTACGTCGGCAAGGGCCTCTCCGGCGGCCGGGTGATCGTCCGTCCCGACCGGGGCGCCGACCACCTCGCCGAGTACTCGACGATCGCGGGCAACACCATCGCGTACGGCGCGACCGGCGGTGAGCTGTTCCTGCGCGGTCGTACGGGCGAGCGGTTCTGTGTCCGCAACTCCGGCGCGACGGTCGTCTCCGAGGGCGTGGGCGACCACGGCTGCGAGTACATGACCGGCGGTCACGCGGTGGTCCTCGGCGAGACGGGCCGCAACTTCGCGGCCGGCATGTCCGGCGGCATCGCGTACGTCATCGACCTCGACCGCGACAACGTCAATGTCGGCAACGTCAGCGCCGTCGAGGCTCTCGACGACACCGACAAGCAGTGGCTGCACGACGTGGTCCGCCGCCACCAGGAGGAGACCGGTTCCACGGTCGCCGAGAAGCTCCTGGCCGAGTGGGAGACCGCGGTCGAGCGCTTCAGCAAGATCATCCCCAGCACGTACAAGGCAGTGCTCGCCGCCAAGGACGCCGCCGAGCGAGCCGGTCTCTCCGAGACCGAGATCACCGAGAAGATGATGGAGGCGGCGATCAATGGCTGACCCGAAGGGCTTCCTCAACCACGGGCGCGAGGTCGCCAAGTCCCGCCCCGTCGACGTACGCCTCAAGGACTGGAACGAGGTCTACGTCCCCGGCTCCCTGCTGCCGATCATCAGCAAGCAGGCCAGCCGCTGCATGGACTGCGGCATCCCGTTCTGCCACAACGGCTGTCCGCTCGGGAACCTGATCCCCGAGTGGAACGACTACGCCTACCGCGAGGACTGGGCGGCCGCGAGCGAGCGGCTGCACGCGACCAACAACTTCCCGGAGTTCACCGGTCGCCTCTGCCCCGCTCCCTGCGAGTCGGCGTGTGTGCTCGGCATCAACCAGCCGGCCGTCACCATCAAGAACGTCGAGGTCTCCATCATCGACAAGGCGTGGGACGGCGGCGACGTCGCGCCGCAGATCCCGGAGCGCCTGTCCGGCAAGACCGTCGCCGTCATCGGCTCGGGCCCGGCGGGCCTCGCCGCCGCCCAGCAGCTGACCCGGGCCGGCCACACCGTGGCCGTGTACGAGCGCGCGGACCGCATCGGCGGCCTCCTGCGCTACGGCATCCCCGAGTTCAAGATGGAGAAGCGGCACATCAACCGCCGTATCGAGCAGATGCGCGCGGAGGGCACCCGCTTCCGTACCGGCATCGAGATCGGCCGCGACCTCAAGGCGACCGACCTCAAGAAGCGCTACGACGCGGTCGTCATCGCCGCCGGCGCCACGACCGCCCGTGACCTGCCGGTCCCCGGCCGCGAGCTCAAGGGCGTCCACCAGGCCATGGAGTACCTGCCGCTGGCGAACAAGGTCCAGGAGGGCGACTACGTCACCTCCCCGATCTCCGCCGAGGGCAAGCACGTCGTGGTCATCGGCGGTGGCGACACCGGTGCCGACTGCGTGGGCACCGCCCACCGTCAGGGCGCGGCCTCCGTCACGCAGCTGGAGATCATGCCCCGCCCGGGCGAGGACCGCGCGCCGCACCAGCCGTGGCCGACCTTCCCGATGCTGTACAAGGTCACGTCCGCGCACGAGGAGGGCGGCGAGCGGGTCTACTCCGTCTCCACCACCCACTTCGAGGGCGACGAGGACGGCAACGTCCAGTGGCTGCACCTCACCGAGGTCGAGTTCGTCGACGGCAAGCTGACCCAGAAGCCGGGCACGGAGCGCAAGATCCCCGCCCAGCTGGTCACGCTGGCCATGGGCTTCACCGGCCCGGACCGTGACAACGGTCTGACGGACCAGTTCGGCCTGGACCTCGACGAGCGCGGCAACATCGCCCGCGACGCGGACTTCCAGACCAACGTGCCGGGTGTCTTCGTCGCCGGTGACGCCGGCCGCGGCCAGTCGCTCATCGTGTGGGCCATCGCGGAGGGCCGCTCGGCAGCCCGCGGCTGCGACCGCTTCCTGACCGGCGCCAGCGAGCTGCCCGCGCCGATCCGTCCGACGGACCGCTCGCTGATGGTCTGACGGCACCACAAGTGACCTGACGGTCACCCATACACGTCCCGTACAAAGGCGTACGGAACACAGACGGCGCCTGCCCACAGTCCCCGACCGGACTGGGCAGGCGCCGCCGCTTTGTGCCTGAGGGGCCGCCGCTCAGCCCGTCAGCTCAGCCACCTTCGCGACCGCGGGCACCGCCAGCAGCACCAGCACTCCCACGCAGGCGGCCGACTGGATGAGGGCCTGGCGCGGGCCGCGCGGGGCGTACGCGTAGGCGAGAGTCACCGCGGCTCCGGTCAGCAGTCCGCCGAGGTGGCCCTGCCAGGAGGTGAGGCCGGCGGAGAGCAGCAGCCACAGGAGCAGGAACGCCATGAAGCGGTTGACGGCTCTCATGTCCGCGCCGATCCGGCGGGCGAGGACGTAGTAAGCGGCGCCGAGCCCGAAGATCGCACCGGACGCGCCGACCGACTCCACGTTCACGTCCCCGAGCAGCAGCTGGAGCACCGACCCGCCCAGCGTCGCCAGCAGGTACAGCGCGAGGTAGCGAACCCGCCCCAGCATCGGCTCCACGATCCGGCCGAGCTGCCACAGCGAGAGCATGTTCATCACGATGTGCAGCAGTCCGAAGGTGCCCTCGGTCGGCGGCAGGTGGAGGAAACCGCTGGTCAGCAGCCGCTCCCACTGCCCGGCGACCAGGCCTTCGGCGTGGAAGTCCGAGGGGTGGCCGGAGATGTAGAGGTAATAGCCGCCGTCCGGCCCGACCAGCCGGGCGCTGAGCATCGAGAACCGGTCCAGGATCTCCGGGCGCACCACCTCGGCCACATAGGCGAGAACGTTGAGCCCGATGAGTACGGAGGTCACGAGCGGGGTCGCGGAGATCCGCCCGCCGACGAGCGTCCGGGCCTGCCGCACCGACCGCGAGCCCTCCTTCACGCACTCCACGCACTGATGGCCGACGGCCGCCTCGCGCATGCAGTCCGGGCAGATGTACCGGTCGCAGCGGGTGCAGCGGACGTGCGACTCCACCTTCGGGTGGCGATAGCAGGTGGTGACGGCGGGCCTGTCGGCGGCGGGCACGACGACCTCGGACTTGGTGGCGTCGGGCCTGACGGCCTCGGACTCTGCGGACTCGGGCTCCACAGCCGGCTCCTCGGAGGACTGGACGGACGATGAGCCGCTGGGGACGGCGGCGATCAAAATAGCGAACACCTGTGGACTGAGGGACAGGTGGGGCCGGTGGTGCCGTAATCTCGGCAGCCGTACGGACGCACTTGGGGGAGAACGTATGGCGGCGATCAGTCTCAGCAAGGTCGAGGAGACCGCGCCCGCGCTGGTCGGCCTGTACAAGAGCGCCGGTGTGTCGCTGCGCAAGCACGGGCTGGACGGGGTGCGGGCCGCGGTCTACCTGGTGGTCGACTACTCCGGTTCGATGAAGCCGTACTACAAGGACGGCAGCGTGCAGGCGCTCGCCGACCGGGTCCTCGGGCTGTCGGCGCACTTCGACGACGACGGAACCGTGCCGGTGGTCTTCTTCTCGACCGACGTCGACGCCGAGACCGAGATCGCGCTCGCCGGCCACCAGGGGCGGATCGAGCGGATCGTGGCCGGGCTCGGGCACATGGGCAAGACCAGCTACCACCTGGCGATGGACGCCGTCATCGACCACTACCTGGACAGCGGGTCGCGGGAACCGGCCCTGGTCGTGTTCCAGACCGACGGCGGGCCCATCAACAAGCTCGCCGCGGAACGGTACCTGTGCAAGGCGGCCCCGCTTCCGCTGTTCTGGCAGTTCATCGGCTTCGGGGACCCGGCGAGCCGGCAGTTCGACTTCCTGCGCAAGCTCGACGAGCTGGCGGTACCGGGCAGGAGAGTGATCGACAACGCCGGGTTCTTCCACGCCGGTTCGGATCCGCGGCAGGTGTCCGACGCCGAGCTGTACGACCGTCTGGTCGCGGAGTTCCCGAAGTGGCTCGTGGCGGCCCGGGCGCAGGGGATCGTACGGCCCGCCTGACCCGTCGGCGGCCTGTTCGCCCCGTTGGCGCGGCCCGTGAGGCCATGTCACCCTGTGGGTGATCCGACGGGGAGGCGACGACCTATGCACGGCGCACGATCGGGGAACGAGGGAACGGCGGCGCGGCGTCCCGCACCGCCCGGCAAGGGCGAGAAGGTCGCCGACTGGGCGGACGGGCGGCTCGGGCTGTACGCGCTGGCCAAGGCCAACATGCGCAAGGTCTTCCCGGACCACTGGTCCTTCATGCTGGGCGAGGTCTGCCTCTACAGCTTCCTCATCCTGATCCTCACGGGCGTCTACCTCACCCTGTTCTTCGACCCGAGCACCACCGAGGTCGTCTACAACGGCGCCTACGAGCCCCTCAACGGGGTCCTGATGACCCGGGCGTACGAGTCCACGCTCGACATCAGCTTCGACGTGCGCGGCGGGCTGCTGATCCGGCAGATCCACCACTGGGCGGCGCTGGTCTTCGTCACCGGCATGCTGGTGCACATGATGCGGGTGTTCTTCACCGGTGCCTTCCGCAAGCCCCGCGAGCTGAACTGGGTGTTCGGCTGGACCCTGCTGATGCTCGGCATCATCACCGGCCTGACCGGCTACTCCCTCCCCGACGACCTGCTGTCCGGCACCGGCCTGCGGTTCGCGCACGGCGCGATCCTGTCGATCCCGATCGTGGGCACGTACGTGGCGTTCTTCCTCTTCGGCGGGGAGTTCCCCGGCGAGGACTTCATCGCGCGCCTCTATCCGGTCCACATCCTGCTGCTGCCCGGCATCATGCTGGGCCTGGTGGTGGCCCATCTGATCCTGGTCTTCTACCACAAGCACACGCAGTACCCGGGCCCCGGCCGCGAACAGAAGACGGTCGTCGGCATGCCCTTCCTGCCCGTGTACATGGCCAAGGCGGGCGGCTTCTTCTTCCTCGTCTTCGGCGTGCTGACGTTCATGGGCGGCATCGCCAGCATCAACCCGGTGTGGGCCTTCGGGCCCTACCGCCCCGATCTGGTGACCACGGGCGCCCAACCCGACTGGTATCTCGGCTTCTCCGAGGGCCTGATCCGGGTGATGCCGGGATGGGAGCTCAACGCCTGGGGCCACACCCTGGAACTGGGCGTCTTCATCCCCTTCTCGCTCTTCCCGCTGATCCTGATCGCGCTCGGCCTGTATCCCTTCATCGAGGCGTGGATCACCGGCGACAAACGCGAGCACCACATCCTCGACCGGCCGCGCAACATGCCCGTGCGCACCGGCCTCGGAGCGGCCTGGCTGAGCCTGTACGCGGTGCTGCTGATCGGCGGCGGCAACGACATCGTGGCCACTCATCTGCATCTGTCGATCAACGCCATCACGTGGTTCGTGCGGATCGCCGTCTTCGTGGTGCCGGTCCTCACCTTCTACGTGACCAAGCGGATCTGTCTCGGGCTGCAGCGCCGGGACCGGGCCAACGTGCTGCACGGCAGGGAGACGGGCACCATCAAGCGGCTCCCGCACGGTGCGTACGTCGAGGTCCACGAGCCTCTGTCGCAGGGGCAGCTGTTCACCCTCACCCAGCACGAGCAGGAGCCGCCGTACGAGATCGGCCCGCTCGTCGACGCGAACGGCGTCCGGCGCCGGGTCAGTCCGGTCCAGCGGGTACGGGCCCGGCTGGCGCGGGCGATGTTCGGGCCGACGACGCGGATCACCAAGCCGACGGTGGAGGAGTACCGCGAGGTCACCAGCGGCGATCACCACTGAGCACCTCGGCCCTGCACACGTCCGGGCTTCCCCACGCGGTGCGCAGCGCGCGGGCCTTGGTCAGCCACAGCGACAGGTCGTACTCCGCCGTGTAGCCGATCGCGCCGTGCAACTGCAGCGCGGTACGGGCGGCGGCGTACGCGGCCTCGCAGGCGGTGACCTTCGCGGCGGCGATGTCGGCGGGCGCCATGGTGAGCGCGGCCCCGAAAAGCAGCGGCCGGGCGAACTCCAGGCCGATCTTCGCGTCGGCCAACCGGTGCTTCACCGCCTGGAACGAGCCTATGGGGGCGCCGAACTGGGTGCGCTGCTTGACGTAGCCGACGGTTCTGTCGAGTAGCGCGAGACCGACGCCTAGGGCTTGGGCGGCGGTGGCGAGTCGGGCGTGGGCGAGCGCCTGTGCGGTGGGCGGATCCGGACTGAGGAGTTCGCCGCCGGGTTCGAGGGGGGTGAGGCGGCGGGCCGGGTCCAGGGAGGAGCGTACGGGGCCGTGGCCGGGGGAGAGGTGCAGGCCGTCGGGGGTGAGAGCGAGGCGGGTCGTGGCCACGTCGCCGTCGAGGGCATACGGCGCCGGCCACGCCAGCGTCGCCACGGCGGCCTCGCCCGCGGCCAGCGCCGGCAGGAGCCGCTTGGCGGGGCCGGGGTCGGGCAGCTCGGCGAGCAGCGCCGCCGCCGTGACCGTCTCCACCAGCGGCCCGGGGACGGCATGCCGACCCAACTCGACGAAGGCGAGGGCGAGATCGACGGGTCGCGGCCCCAGCCCGTCGTATGCCTCGGGAACCGCCAGTGCGAACACTCCCGCCTCCGCGATCCGGGCCCACAGCGCCCGGCCGCCGGCATGCTCGCCACGACTCCAGTCCCGCACGACCGACGGCGTGTCGGCCGCCGCGAGCATCGAGTCCAGCGAGCGGGCGAAGGCGCGCTGCTCGGGGTCGAGGAGAAACCTCATCAGCGGGGTCCCTTCGGGGATGGCGGTGGCGGTGAGGATGGCCGTGTCCCTGCCGGCGTCACACGGCCCCCCCGATGTCGGTGCCGTTCGCATCCGCGTCGGCGGAGCTGTGTCGTATCAGCGCCGTCCGTCCCTTCGCCGGGGTGGCGTTCCTGCTGGGGGAAACGCGGCGCGCGGGGTGTCTGCGGCGTCTGGTGCCGCTGTGCTTGCAGTGGTGTCCCTTGGTGTCGGCGGGTCTGTCGCATCGGCGCCGTCTGGTTGTCGTGGTGGTGTCCCGCTTGGCGGGATTGCTGTGTGCCTGCGGGTGTCTGCGGCGTCTGTGCCGCTGTGCTTGCAGTGGTGTCCCTTGGTGTCGGCGGGTCTGTCGCATCGGCGCCGTCTGGTTGTCGTGGTGGTGTCCCGCTCGGCGGGATTGCTGGGCGCCCCCGGGTGTCTGCCGCGCCCGGCACCCGGCTGCCCGCGGCGCCCCCGTGGCATCGGCGGAGCCCTCCGCATCAGCGCTGTCCCGCTGTCGCGGTGGTGTCCCGCTCGGCGGGAATGCTGCGCGCCCGGGTGTCTGCGGCACCCCGGCTGCCTGCAGCGCCCCCGTGGCATCGGCGGAGCCCCCCGCATCAGCGCCGCCCCTTGTGCAAGCCCAGCAACCGCTCGGCGATGATGTCGCGCTGGATCTCGTTCGTGCCGGCGTAGATGGGGCCGGCCAGGGAGAAGACGTAGCGCTCGGACCAGTCGGTGTCGGTGAGTTCGCCGTCGGGGCCCAGGAGGTCGAGGGCCGTTTCGTGCAGGGCGATGTCGTACTCCGACCAGAAGACCTTGTTCAGGCTGGACTCCGGGCCGATGGACTCGCCGTCGAGGAAGCGGGAGGCCGCGGCGAGGGTGAAGAGCTGGTAGGCACGGGCGCCGATGAGGGCGTCGGCCACGCCTTTCCTCGCGCTCTCGGGGCTGCCCCGGGTCTGCCAGAGAGCGTGGAGGCGGTCGGCGCTCGCCAGGAAACGGCCGGGGGAGCGCAGCATCAGCCCGCGTTCGTTGCCCGCCGTCGACATCGCGATGCGCCAACCCTGGCCCGGCTCGCCGATCACGTCCTCGTCCGGCACGAACACCTCGTCCAGGAACAGTTCCGCGAAGGCGGGCTTGCCGTCGAGGCGGGCGATGGGGCGGACCGTGACACCGGGGGCGCGCAGGTCGAACATCAGGTAGGTCAGACCCTGGTGGGGCTTCGTCGCGTCCGGTTCGGTGCGGAACAGGCCGAACGCACGGTCGGCGAAGGCCGCGCGTGAGGACCACGTCTTCTGGCCGGTCAGCAGCCAGCCGCCCGCCGCGCGCGTGGCCCTCGACTTCAGGGCCGCCAGGTCCGAACCCGCCTCCGGCTCCGACCAGGCCTGCGCCCAGATCACCTCACCGGTGGCCATGGGAGGCAGGACACGAGCGCGTTGCTCCTGTGTGCCGTGGTCGAAGAGGGTCGGGGCGAGGAGGCTGACGCCGTTCTGGTTGACGCGGCCAGGCGCGCCCGCCGCGTAGTACTCCTCCTCGAACAGCAGCCACCGTACGAGTGAGGCGTCCCGGCCGCCGTACGCCGCCGGCCAGTTCACCACCGACCAGCGGTCCGCGGCGAGTTCGGCCTCCCACGCCCGGTGTGCCGCGAAGCCCTCCTCGGTCTCCAACGAGGGGAGCGGATCGGGCGGCACCTGTGCGCGCAGCCACGCGCGGGCCTCGGCGCGGAACGCCTCGTCCGCGCTCGAGTGAGTCAGATCCACCGTCGCCCTCCCTCCCCGGAGCCTTGCAGCTCTTCCCTAACAAGTGTTTGGTAGGTTAGCGTGCTGCCATGACAAACGTCGAGGCGCCGGCGTACGTTCCCGGGCACGGACTGCTCCGCGGGCGCACGGCCGTCGTCACCGCGGCCGCCGGCGCCGGCATCGGCGGGGCGACCGCGCGCCGCTTCCTCGAAGAGGGCGCCCGTGTGCTGATCAGCGATGCGCACGCACGGCGCCTGAAGGAGTACGAGGCGGAGCTGGCACGCGAGTTCGAGGGTGCGGTGACGTCGGTGATGTGCGATGTCACCGACGAGACGCAGGTGCAGGCGCTGTTCGACACCGCCGTGGCCGAGCACGGCCGCCTCGACGTGGTCGTCAACAACGCGGGTCTCGGCGGGACTTCGCCACTCGTCGACATGACCGACGAGCAGTGGTCGAAGGTCCTCGACGTGACCCTGAACGGCACCTTCAGATGCACCCGGGCCGCCCTCCGCCGGATGCGGGACACCGGCGGCGTGATCGTCAACAACGCCTCCGTCGTCGGCTGGCGCGCCCAGGCCGGACAGGCGCACTACGCGGCCGCGAAGGCGGGCGTGATGGCGCTGACCCGGTGCGCCGCGATCGAGGCGGCCGATTGCGGGGTGCGGGTCAACGCGGTGGCGCCGAGCCTCGCCATGCACCCGCACCTGGCGAAGGTGACCACGCCCGAGCTGCTGGAGGAACTGACCGCGCGCGAGGCCTTCGGCCGGTACGCCGAGCCGTGGGAGGTGGCCAATGTGATCGTCTTCCTGGCCTCGGAGTACTCCTCGTACATGACGGGCGAGATCGTCTCCGTCAGCAGCCAGCACGCGTAGGACGACAATGGACCCGTGCCGACCAAGAAGAAGCCCCAGGTGACCGCCACCGGAAAGCCCGCGGCCGCCGCCGCCCAGGCGCGCCGCCGCGAACTCCTCGACACCGCCGCCGAGGTCTTCGCCGAGCAGGGCTACAACGCCACCACCGTACGCAAGATCGCCGACCACGCGGGCATGCTCGCGGGCAGCCTCTACTACCACTTCGACTCCAAGGAGTCGATGCTCGAAGAGATCCTGCGCTCCTTCCTCGACGAGCTGTGGAGCGGCTACGACGCCGTCCTGGAGGCCGAGCCGGCCCCGCGCGAGACGCTGGAGGCGCTGGTCACCGAGTCGTTCCGGGAGATCGACCGGCACCGCGCCGCCGTCGCGATCTACCAGAAGGAGAACAGACAGCTGGTGGCGCAGGAGCGGTTCGCGTTCCTCGCCGATTCGCAGCGCAAGTTCGAGAAGGCGTGGCTGTCCACGCTGGAGCGCGGGGTCGCGGCCGGGGTGTTCCGGTCCGACCTCGACGTCCGGCTCACCTACCGGTTCGTGCGGGACACGGTGTGGGTCGCCGCGTCCTGGTACCGGCCCGGCGGACAGCACACCCCGGAGGAGATCGCCCGGCAGTACCTGTCGATGGTGCTGGACGGGATCGCCGTACGCACATAACCCACTGTTCCCACCCGGGAGTTGCCATGGCCGAGGCCTACATAGTCGAAGCGGTCCGTACGCCCGTGGGGCGGCGCAAAGGAGGGCTCAGCGCGGTCCACCCGGCCGACCTGGGCGCGCATGTGCTGAAGGAACTGGTGGCGCGCGCGGGCATGGACCCGGTGGCCGTCGAGGACGTCGTCTTCGGCTGCCTGGACGCCGTCGGGCCACAGGCCGGGGACATCGCGCGGACCTGCTGGCTGGCCGCGGGGCTGCCCGAGGAGGTGCCGGGGGTGACCGTGGACCGGCAGTGCGGGTCCTCGCAGCAGGCCGTGCACTTCGCGGCGCAGGGCGTGCTGTCCGGCACCCAGGACCTGGTGGTCGCGGGCGGCGTGCAGAACATGTCGATGATCCCCATCGCCTTCGCCACCCGGCAGGCCGCCGAGCCGCTCGGCCTCACGGCGGGTCCCTTCGCGGGCAGCGAGGGCTGGCGGGCGCGGTACGGGGAGAAGCCGGTCAACCAGTTCGCCGGCGCCGAGATGATCGCCGCCAAGTGGGGGATCAGCAGGCAGGACCAGGAGGAGTTCGCGCTGCGCTCGCACCGTCGGGCGCTGCGGGCGATCGATGAGGGGCGCTTCGAGCGGGAGGTCGTGCCCTACCGGGACGTCGCAGTCGACGAGGGGCCGCGCCGGGACACCTCCCTGGAGAAGATGGCCGGGCTGAAGCCGGTGATCGACGGCGGCACGGTCACGGCCGCCTGTTCCTCGCAGGTCTCCGACGGCGCTGCGGCGATGCTGCTTGCCTCGGAGCGGGCGGTGCGCGAGCACGGGCTCACGCCCCGGGCCCGGGTGCACCATCTCTCGGTGCGCGGCGAGGACCCGATCCGCATGCTCACCGCACCCATCCCCGCCACCGCCCACGCCCTGAAGAAGACCGGCCTGTCGATCGACGACATCGACCTCGTGGAGATCAACGAGGCCTTCGCGCCGGTCGTCCTGGCCTGGCTGAAGGAGACCGGCGCCGACCCCGGCAAGGTCAACGTCAACGGCGGCGCGATCGCCCTCGGCCACCCCCTGGGCGCGACCGGCGTGAAGCTGATGACGACCCTGCTGCACGAACTGGAGCGCACGGGCGGCCGGTTCGGGCTTCAGACGATGTGCGAGGGCGGCGGACAGGCCAACGTGACGATCATCGAACGGCTGTGATGTCAGCGGCCGAGTGAGAAGCCCAGCACCACGCCCGCGGACACCTCCACCATCCCCGGAGCGAGGTCGCCGGCGGAGCTGCCGCCACCGCCGCCGTGCCCGCGGTACTGACGGAACTCGTACGACTCGGAGTCCACGTCCTGGATGTGCACCACCGTGCCGAGGGGCACGCCGGCGGCCTCCGTGTAGACCTCGGCCTTGCGCCGGGCGGCCGCCACCGCCCGGCGGCGCGCCTCGTCCCGCAGCGCGGGCTTGTCGTGCACGTCGAACTCGACGCCGTCGATGCTGCGGGCGCCGGCCTCCACCGCGTCCACGATGAGCTGCTGCAGGTCGTCCAGCGCCTCGGTCTCGACTACGTACTGAGCCTGGCAGAGGTAGCCGAGGAACTTCCGCGCGCCGCCCGCATGGCCGTACTCCGAACTGAGCCTGAGCCGGGAGCCGGAGACCGAGGAATCCGGTATCCCGTGCCGGCGCACCACCTCGCGCAGCCTTGTCACAGCCGTGCCGGCCTCGTGGAACGCCCGGTCGGGGGCGGGCTCCAGCACCTCCACCCCCAGCTTCACCCGCACCAGCTGCGGCTCCGCCCGCACACTGCCCGCACCAAAAACACTGAGCCCCCAGGGCTCCTTGATCGTCTCCGTCATGCGGGCATTGAAGCACCGCCCACGGACAGTCCGCTCATGGTTTGCGCGGCCTGGGCCATGATCCGCTCCACCAGTTCCGCGCACGACGGCAGGTCGTCGATGACTCCGGCGACCTGCCCGGACGCCATCACCCCCAGATCCGTACGGCCGTCCACCATGGCCGACTTGAGCAGCATCGGGGTGTTGGCGGCTAGCAGGACCTGGCTCCACGAGAGGTCCTTGCCGTGCCGCAGGGAGAGGCCGTCGCGGGCCAGTTGCCGCCAGGTCAGTCCGGACAGCCGCCGGAAGCCCGCTGCCCGCCGCAGGGCATGGACCAGCGCCCTCGTCCGGCCGGCGTTCTCCAACTCGGCCACCAGCTCCGTACGCAGCATCCGGTGGGGCAAGCCGTCGACCGCCCGTGTGACCGTGACGTCCCGGACCGTCGCCGCCAGATACCGCGCCTTCACCGCGTCCGGCACCGTCGAGTCCGAGGTCAGCAGGAACCGGGTGCCCATGGCGATGCCCGCCGCTCCGTAGGCCAGCGCGGCGACCAGGCCCCGGCCGTCGTGGAAACCGCCCGCCGCCACCACCGGTATGTCCACGGCGTCGACCACCTGCGGCAGCAGCACCGTCGTCGCCACCTCGCCGGTGTGTCCGCCGCCCTCCCCGCCCTGCACGATCACCGCGTCCGCGCCCCACGCCGCGACCTTCTCGGCATGCCGCCGGGCACCGATCGAGGGCACGACGACCACGCCCGCGTCCTTGAGCCCGGCGATCAGCTCACGCGACGGCGCGAGGGCGAACGAGGCGACGCGCACCCCCTCCTCGATCATGACGCCGACCCGGTCGCCGGCGTCCGCGGCGTCCGCCCGCAGATTCACGCCGAACGGCGCGTCCGTACGGGACTTGACCTCGCGTATCGCCTCACGCAGCCGGTCGACGGTCATCGTCGCGGAGGCCAGGATGCCCAGCGCACCCGCGTTCGCCGTCGCCGAGACCAGCCGAGGCCCCGCCACCCATCCCATTCCCGTCTGCACGATCGGGTGGCGGACGCCGACGAGCCGGGTCAGCGGAGTCTCCATCACGCACCGACCTCCCTGGCGCGGGTGTTCCCCGGGTCGATCACCTCGCGGATGAGCCGCAGCTCCTCGGCGGTCGGCTCGCGGGTCGTCGGCACGTCGTCGGGGACGGCGAGGTCGAAACCGGTGGCCTCCCTGACCTGCGCCGGAGTGACTCCCGGATGCAGCGAGGCCGGGCGCATGGAGTGGTCCGGCGTGGCGAAGTCGAACACGCCGAGGTCGGAGACGACCCGGGGGATGCGGTGGTACCGGGCGCCGCCCGCGCGGTCGTAACCGACTCCGCAGACCATGTCGACCTTCTCGACGAAGACCCGCCGTGAGTGCCTGGGGATCCAGTAACTGGTCGGATTGTTGAGGGTGTTGACCGGTGCGCCCCGCACCCCCAGCAGCTGCCGTTTCGGTCGCTCCCAGTCGCCGATGCACGAGATGTTCTGGTTGCCGAAGCGGTCGATCTGGCTCGCACCCATCATCACGTGCCGCCGGCCACCGCTGACCAGCGCCAGGTGCTGCCGGTACGGCAGCCAGCCCTCGGTCGTGCCGTCCGGGCGGACGAGCATCGCCTCGCCGTCGGTCAGCAGCAGGTCCGGTGTGAACGTGAGCCGGGCCAGCCGGGCCCCTACCGACGGGATGAGGCCCATCGGGCTCGCCAGGATCTCACCGGCGTCGCGCCAGGCCTCGGCGCAGGCGATCACGCAGTACTCGGCGCGGGTGGCCCGGCCCACGTCCTGACTTGTGTCCCCGAGTCGACTCATGTCCCCTCCTTGACCGCCGCCTGGTACGCCTGCTCGTCCCCGCCCAGGAAGCGTGCCGCGAACTCCGGCCAGGGAGTGGTCGCGTACGTCTTCTGGAAGGCCTCGTCGCGGCCGTAGTCGGGGGCGCAGGACGTGAAGTGCGCGCCGGTCGGGGCCTCGACCACGCCCGTCACCGTGTGCCGCTTGATGAGAAGCGACTGCGGTGCCGCCTCCTTCGTCAGCTCGGCCGTGTCGACGACCCGTTCGCAGGAGACGTACGCCTCGTCCGCCGCCGCGCAGAACAGGTCGTCGAAGTACGGGTCGGGGCCCAGATACTGACCGTTGCCCTGCCGGTCGGCGCGGTTCACGTGCACCAGGGCCGCGTCCAGGCGCAGGGCGGGCATGGCGACGAACGTCTCCCCGTCGTCGTACGGTGAGGTCACCGTCCGCAGGCCGGGGTTGACCCGCATCACGTCCGAACCGATCCCGGCCCGCACCGGCAGGAACGGCAGCCGGTTCGCCGCCGCGTGCAGTCCCCACATGAACATGGCCTCGTCTATTTCCGTCAGCTCGAAGGCGCCGCCCTCGCGTGCCGCCCGGTAGTGCGGTTCGAGGGGGATCGAGTCGAGGGTGACGAACGCCGCGACCAGTTTCCGCACCCGCCCGGCCGCGGCCAGCATGCCCACGTCCGGACCGCCGTACGAGACGACGGTGAGGTCGGTGATGTCGGACCGGAGCAGGGCCCTGACCAGGGCCATCGGTTTGCGGCGCGAGCCCCAGCCGCCGATGCCGAGGGTCATGCCGCTGCGCAGCCTCGAGGCGACCTCGTCGGCGGTCATCGTCTTGTCACTCACCTACGCACCCTTCTCTCCGAAGGTGTCACGGACCCGGTCGGCCACCCCGCTGAGGTTGGCCTCGAAGGTGAATCCCTGCTCGAAGCGGTAGCTGCGGTGCACGTCGACGGGGTCGATGCCGTTGATGGCGGCCTTGGCCAGGCGCAGCAGCTGCCCGTCCTTCGCGGCGATCTCGCCGGCCAACTCCAGGGCGGCGGCGTGCAGTTCCGCGCGCGGTACGACACGCCACACCGAGCCGTGCGCGTGCAGCTCGGCCGCGGTCGCCGTGCGCGAGGTGTAGTACAGGGCGCGCATGAGGTGCTGGGGGACCAGCCGGGCCAGATGCGTGGCCGCGCCCAGTGCTCCCCGGTCCAGCTCGGGCAGGCCGAAGACGGCGTCCTCGCTCGCCACGATCGCGTCCGCGTTGCCCACCAGGCCGATGCCGCCGCCCAGGCAGAAGCCGTGCACCGCCGCCACGACGGGCACCTCGCAGTCGTACACGGCGCCGAAGGCCAGCGCGCAGGCGTGGTTGGCGCCGATCAGGGCACGGTGCCCGTCCTGCTGTATCTCCTTGATGTCCACGCCCGCGTTGAACCCGCGCCCCTCGGCCGTGAGCACGACACACCGGATCTCCGGATCGCGGCCGGCCGCCCGCACGGCGTCGGCCAGGGCGAACCAGCCGTCCACCGGCAGGGCGTTCACCGGCGGGAAGTCGACCGTGACGACGGCGACTCCATTCTTGTCCGCCCCCTTTTCCGGAGACGAGGTGGAGACACTCATGGCCGCATCAGCTACCTTTCCACCAAACGTTTGTTAGGTGAAGGGTAGCCGGGAATGGGACTGGACGGGAAGGTCGTGGTCGTCACCGGCGGTACGCGCGGTGTCGGCGCCGGGATTGCCAGGGCGTTCGCGGAGGCCGGCGCGGACGTCGTCGTCTGCGCGCGCAGACCACCCGAAGTCCCGCTGCCGGGAGCCGAGTTCAGGCCGCTCGACCTGCGCGACCCCGAAGCCGTACGGGTCTTCTTCGCGGCCCTGCCCCGCCTCGACGTCCTGGTCAACAACGCGGGTGGCACGCCGTACCGGCGGTTGACGGACGCGGATGCCGCCCGGCACGCGCGCGTGATCGAGCTGAACCTCGTCGCGCCGCTGACGGCGTCCCTGGCGGCGTACGAGCACCTGAAGCGCGCGCGGGGCTCGGTGGTGATGATCGGCAGCGTCAGCGGCGGCCGTCCGTCGCCCGGGTCGGCGGCCTACGGGGCGGCCAAGGCCGGGTTGGAGAGCGTGGCCCGCTCGATGGCGGTGGAGTGGGCGCCCGAGGTGCGGGTCAACACGCTGGTCGTCGGCATGGTCCGCACGGAGCAGTCCCACCTCCACTACGGCGGCGAGGACGGCATCGACGGCGTCTCCCGCACCGTCCCGCTCGGCCGCCTCGCCGAACCGTCCGACGTCGGCGCGGCCGCCGCCTTCCTCGCCTCCGACGCCGCCGCCTACATCAGCGGGGCGAGCCTGCTCGTGCACGGCGGGGGCGAGCGGCCGGTGTTCCTGGATGCCGCGACGGTCAACAAGGAGGCGACGCATGAAACCTGAGGGGAGACATGACATGAGCCGGATGTGTGAGGGGCGGGTCGTCGTCGTGACGGGTGGGGGGCGCGGGCTCGGGCGTGCGCATGCGCTCGCGTTCGCGGCCGAGGGGGCGAGGGTCGTCGTCAACGACCTCGGTGTCGGCCTCAACGGCGCCCCGGCCGCCGACAGCCCCGCCCGGCATGTGGTCGCCGAGATCCACGCGGCGGGAGGCGAGGCCGTTGCGCACGGGGGTGACGTGACGACCGGTGCCGGAGCGGCGTCCCTGGTGGCGACCGCGCTGGAGACGTACGGGCGGCTCGACACGCTCGTCAACAACGCCGGGTTCCTGCGTGACCGGATGCTGGTCAACCTCGACGAGGACGACTGGGACGCCGTCGTACGGGTCCACCTCAAGGGCCACTTCCTGCCCCTGAAGCACGTGGCCGCGCACTGGCGGGCGGAGGCGAAGGCGGGCCGCGCCCCTGTCGCCCGGGTCGTCAACACGAGCAGCGGGGCGGGGTTGCTGGGCTCGCTCGGGCAGGGCAACTACAGCGCCGCGAAGGCCGGAATCGTCGGGCTGACCCTGGTCGCGGCGGCCGAGTTCGCCCGCTACGGCGTCCAGGTCAACGCGATCGCCCCGGCGGCGCGGACCAGGATGACGGAGCGTGCCTTCGCCGAGACGATGACGGCCCCCGAGGACGGCTTCGACGCCATGGCTCCGGAGAACGTCTCCCCGCTGGTGGTCTGGCTCGGTTCGGCCGCGAGCGACGGCGTGACGGGGCGGGTCTTCGAGGTGGAGGGCGGGCGGATCACGGTGATGGAGGGGTGGCGGGCGGGGCCGACGGCGGACAAGGGGGCGCGGTGGACTCCGGAGGAGGCGGGGGAGGCGGCGGTGAAGCTGCTGGGGGAGGCGGGGGTGCCGGGGGCGGTGTACGGGGCGTGAGGTTGCATCGCCCTCTGGACGGGGCGAAGCGCTACGTGTCGCACTCCAACACCCTCCGGCACAACCCGCACCGCGCCCGAACCCTCCCCCGCACCGGCACCCGAATCCGCTGCTGACACGTGGGACACGGGAACGACACCCGCAGCGGCCCCCGCCCGTCCGGCGTGAACGCGTACGGCACGCCCGCCCCCGGCCCGGCCCCGTGATGGTCCTGGGCGTGACGCCGATCGCGGGCGTAGCGACGGCGCCCCGCCCACCCGGCCGCCGTCAGCGGAGGCTGCTGCTCGTCACGGCGGGCCTCGGCCATGCCCTTCACGTACGCCGTGTACGCCTGCGGACTCGTGAACCACACCGACGGATCCTCGGCGAAGACCAGCGCCCGCTTGGCGAGCACGTACCCGAACTCCTCCGGCGTCAGATACCCCAGCTTCTGCGAGGACGCCGAGTCCTCCCGGTAGGCGTCGAGAAGCAGCCAGCCCGCGCCCAGATAGGTCGTCGCCGTGTCCGTGAGGATCTCGTTGTCGCGCGTGCCGGGGAAGGACAGCCCGAGGCGATGCAGATACACGTGCATCACCTCATGGGCCAGGGCCGCGCCGATGTCCCGGCGATGGGTGCGGAAGCGGTCGTTCAGCTCGATGAAGTACTCCGGCCCGGCGGTGAGTTCGACGCTTGCCGCATGGGTCATCTCCCGGAAGCTGACGATCAGTCGGGCGTCCGGCAGGCGGTAGTGCCGCACCAGTTCGCGGGCCACCCGCTGCGCACCCAGATACAGATCGTCCGTGTCGCAGAACGCCACATCGGCCGGCAGCACACTGGTCCCGAACGTCTGGACCGTGTCGTGGGAAAGCCGCCTGTAGAGCGCGGTGATCGAGGCCCGCACCGTCTCCAGGTGCGGGAAGCCGTGCTGGACCGGTCCGCCGTTCGCCACGCCCTTACCCCCAAGACGCCGTGAACCCGATTCCACTCTACGGGGATGTGAGGGGAATTTCCCTGGTGGGGTTCCACGTCCGGAGCGTGAGATCCGTCCTTGCCAGAAATGCCACCCGATCTTCATACTGCGGGCCGCTCAACACGCCATGAAAGGACGTATGTTGACCCACAGCTCGCCGAAGAGAACCGGCATAACCCTGGCGAAGAGGGCCGCGGCGGTGGGCGCCGTCGCGCTCGCGATCGCCTCCCTCCAGCCCCTCAGCGCACAGGCCGCGTCCACCCGCATCGTCGGTGGAACGCCCGCCGCGCAGAATGAGTTCCCGTTCATGGTCCATCTCTCGATGGGCTGCGGCGGGGCGCTCTACAAGAAGGACGTCGTCCTGACCGCGGCTCACTGCGTGCCCGGCTCCGGCAACAACACCAGCATCACGGTCACCGCGGGTGTCAACGACCTCAACTCCGCCTCCGCGATCAAGGTCAAGTCGACCAAGGTCAAGGTGGCCCCGGGCTACAACGGCACCGGCAAGGACTGGGCGCTGATCAAGCTCGCCCGGCCCATCGACAAGCCGACGCTGAAGATCGCCACCACGGACCGCTACAACCGCGGCATGTTCACGATCGCCGGTTGGGGCGACACCAAGGAGGGAGCCAACACGGGCACGACCAAGCTGCGTAAGGCGACCGTTCCCTTCGTCGCCGACCGCGTGTGCAAGCGCCACTACGGAAACCGGCTGGTGTCGAAGGAGGAACTGTGCGCCGGCTACCAGCGCGGCGCCGTCGACACCTGCCAGGGCGACTCCGGCGGCCCCATGGTCCGCAAGGACGACGCGGGCAAGTGGATCCAGGTCGGCATCGTGAGCTGGGGCGACGGCTGCGCCCGCCCCGGTGTGCCCGGCATCTACACCGAGGTCAGCCACTTCGCGAAGGACATCGCCCGCGCGGCGGGCGCGCTGTAGGCAGCCGAGGCACCTGCGAGCGTCAGACGGCCCGGAGGACCGGGGCCGGCGCCCCGCCGGACCGGGCCGTCCCCTCCAGCTCCAGCAGCCACACGTCGTTGCCGCCCTCCCGCAGGACGGGCCCAGGGACGTACAGCGAGCACTGGGGGCCGGTGGACCAGTAACGGCCGAGGTTGAAGCCGTTGATCCACACGAACCCGCGGGTCCGGCCCGGCAGCTCCAGACGGGCGTCACCGGCGCCCCGCACCATGACGGTGCCCCGGTACAGCCCCGGGGCACCGTCCCCGGGCAGTTCCCGTGACGGCACCGCCCGGACCCTCTCGATCTCGTCCAGCGCCTCCAGCCGCAGCCCACGCGCGCATACGTCGTGCAGATACTGCCGCTCGTGCAGGACGCCCCCGGTGATTCCCTTGGGCTCGCCCAGCCGAGGCCCGTAGTTGACCCGCCCCAGGGACTCCACCCACAGCTCCACGCGCGCGTGCCCCGCGACAGGCTCCTCGAGGCGGGCGTCGTCCTCCGTGAGCACCCCGGCCCGCTCCCCGTCGACGTACACCACGGCGAGGTCCCGCAGCCCGCGCACCGTCAGCGGATACGGCTGCCGCGGCCCCGGCACCGTCACCTCGTAGCGCACCAGGCCCCGCTCGACGCCCAGTTCCTCGAAGGCGGGCGGGACAGGACCGGACGTCTCCGGGCCGCCCAGCGTCTCCAGTACGTCGCCCAGCGGCGCCCAGTCGGTCAGGACCGCCTCGGCCGGCGCACCCAACGGCGCGGGCGCGGGCGGGACTTCGGGCAGGGGGCCGTCGGCGTGCTCGGCGAGGATCTTCCGGAAGGCCCGGAACTTCTCCGTGGGGCGGCCGTACTCGTCGATCGGGGCGTCGTAGTCGTACGACGTCACATCGGGCTCCAGCGGCCCGTCGTGCAGCGCGCCGCCGCCCCGGTTGGCACCCGCCCAGCCGGCGAAGCTCGTGCCGCCGTGCGCCATGTACAGGTTCACCGACGCCCCGCACTCCAGGATCTCCCGCAGGGCAGCCGCCGCGGCCCCGGGATCCCGTACGACGTGCTCGCCGCCCCAGTGGTCGAACCAGCCGCACCAGAACTCCATGCACATCAGCGGACCGTCGGGGCGGTGCCGGCGCAGCGTCTCGAACGCCGCACGCGCGTGGGAGCCGAAGTTCACCGTCGCCAGGACCCCCGGGACCGAGCCCCCGGAGAGCATGTGGTCCTCGGGGCCGTCCGAGGTGAAGAGCGCAGCCGTGACGCCCTCGGTGCGCAGCAGGTCCGCCAGCCACCGCAAGTAGACCGCGTCGGAACCGTAACTGCCGTACTCGTTCTCCACCTGCACCATGATCACCGGACCGCCGCGGTCGAGCTGCCGGGGCACGATCTCGGGCAAGAGGTGCCGGAACCAGCTCGCGACGTGCCCCAAGTAGCGCTCGTCACGGGTACGCGCGCGTGCGCCCACCTCGGCCGTCAGCCAGTACGGCAGCCCGCCGTTCTCCCACTCGGCGCAGATGTACGGCCCCGGCCGCACGATCGCCCACAGCCCCGCCTCCCGGGCCGCGTCCAGGAACCGGCCGAGCGCCTGCACGTCCCGGTGCCGGCCCGGCTGCGGCTCGTGCAGGTTCCACGGCACGTACGTCTCCACGCAGTTCAGGCCCATCGCCCGCAGCATCGACAGCCGGTGCCCCCACTGCGCCTCGTGCACCCGGAAGTAGTGCAGCGCGCCGGACAGCAGCCGCACCGGCCGCCCGTCCAGCAGGAAGTCTTCGTCCCCCACCGTGAACTCGCTCATGCGCCCACCCTCGCCTCTGGCGCAGGTCAGGGTCCATGGACAAAGATCAGCGCTGCTTGGACCGAAGGAGCGGACGGGAGGCACGCGGATGTATCACACCTGGATGCGTTTCTTCACGCCCGGCCCCGCCCACCACCGCCTCGGCCTCGCCTGCCTCGGCGTGGGCCTCCAGTACGGCGCCCTGCCGACCGTCGGACCGAGGGTCCTGGACCATCATGTCGCCGTCGTGATCAGCACCGGCAGCGGCTGGTACGCCGCCCCCGACGGCCGCCGTACGACCGTCACCGCACCCGCGCTGCTGTGGCTGACCCCCGGCGTGCCGCACCACTACGCGCCCGACCCCGACACCGGCTGGGACGAGGGCTTCGTCGACTTCACCGGGCCCGCCGCACCGACGTACACCGAACTCGGCTACATCGAGCCGGGCCGGCCCGTCGTGCCGCTGTCCGACGCCGCCGGCCCACGTGCCGTCATCGGGCGCATCGCCCGCGCCGCCCGCCGCGACAACCCCCTGCTGGAGGTGGAGACCGGCGCCGCCGTCCACGAGCTCCTCGTCGCCCTGCGCCGCGCACGCGCCGACCTCGCCCCCGACGGCGACCAGGTCCTCAAGGCCCTCGCCCGCGACGCGTGCCTGCCGCTGACGGTCGCCGACCACGCCGCCCGGCACGGCATGACCCTCGCCGAACTGCGCACCGCCGTGCGGCGCGGCGCCGGGTGCAGCCCCAAGGACTATGTGCTCGGCATCCGCCTGGGCCGCGCCAAGGAACTGCTCGCCGCCACCGAACTGCCCGTCGCCGCCGTCGCCCGCCGCGTCGGCTACGACGACCCCGCCTACTTCTCCCGCCTGTTCACCCGCCGCGTCGGCATGGCCCCGGTCCGCTTCCGCGCCCAGCAGGGCCGCACCGTCCCCGGCGGCTGGAGCAACCAGGTCCCCGACCCCGACGATCCACCCGTGATCGAACGAACGACCAACTGAGCGGGCCCCGTAGGCTGGGCGCCCATGACCAGCAACACGTCCTCCAACGACGTCGACCCGGCCGTCCGTGAAGAGCTCGCCCGGCTGCGCGACAGCATCGACAACATCGACGCCGCCGTCGTCCACATGCTCGCCGAGCGCTTCAAGTGCACCCAGCAGGTCGGCCACCTCAAGGCCGAGCACCAGCTCCCGCCCGCCGACCCGGCCCGCGAGTCCCGCCAGATCGCCCGCCTGCGCACCCTCGCCGAGAACGCCAAGCTGGACCCGGCCTTCGCGGAGAAATTCCTCAACTTCATCATCGCCGAGGTCATCAGGCACCACGAGAGCATCGCCGAGGACACCGTCAACGGCGCCGCGTCCGCGCCGAACCGCTCCTAGGCCCGGCCGGGACGACGGGATGCAGACAGACCCGCCCCGAGGGAGTGACACGGCGGCCCGGGAGGGGCATGCTGCGCTGTGCACCGCATGTCAGCTGACGCGCACTCCCCGTCAGCGCCCCGGACATACCCTGGATGTCCACGCGGGAGGGACGTCGGGCCATGCCGTCGGATGCCAAGATCCTCATCGTCGACGATCACGAGGACACGCTGTACGCGCTGGAGAGTGCCCTGGCCCCGCTGGGGTACCTGCTGGCCCGGGCCACCAGCGGTGACGAGGCGCTCAAGCAGGTGCTCCGCGGAAAGGTCGGCCTCCTCCTCCTGGACGTGCGCATGCCCGGCGTCAGCGGCCTGGACGTCGTGCGCTACATGCGGCGGGTGGAGCAGACCCAGCACATACCGGTCATCCTCCTCACCGGCTTCGGTGCGGACCAGGAGCTGACCTCCACCGCCTTCCGGCTCGGCGTCGCCGACCTCGTGCTGAAGCCCATCGACCCCTGGGCGCTGCGCACCAAGGTCCGCTACCTGTACGACGCCCATGAGCGCCACCGCGCACTGGTGGCGGAGGTCCGGGAGTTACGCGCCCTGGTCAAGGGCCATGCCGAGGTCGAGGAACCCGGCCCGCGCCCGGCTCCGCCCCATCCGGACGCCCGCCTTCCGCCGCAGCGCGACACCCCGGCGGGGAACCGGACATAGCGCACGTAGTGATCCACCCCTGTGCCTTGTCAGCGGCATCAGGCAGCATGTCCTGCATGTCCGTACTGACGCGCGACGAAGCGCAGACCCGTGCCCAGCTTCTCGATGTCCACCGCTACACGATCGAACTCGATCTGACCACCGGGGACACGACCTTCGACTCGCGGACCGTCATCAGGTTCACCACGCGCGCCGACGCGGACACCTTCGTCGAGATCAAGCCTGCCGAGCTGCGCTCCGTCACGCTGGACGGACACCCCCTCGACCCGGAGACCCTGGACGACAACCGGCTGCCCCTGAAGAACCTCACCGCCGGTGAGCACGAACTGCGCGTCGACGCGGCCATGCGCTACTCCCGCACCGGCGAGGGCATGCACCGCTTCACCGACCCCACCGACGGCGAGAGCTACGTCTACACCCAGTTGGCGATGGACGACTGCAAGCTGGTCTTCCCCGCCTTCGACCAGCCCGACCTGAAGGCCGTCTTCGACCTCTCCATCACCGCTCCCGAAGGCTGGACCGTCCTCGCCAACGGCGTCACCGAGCACCTCGGCGCCGGCCGCTGGCAGGCCGCGACCACCCCGCCGATCTCCACCTACCTGGTCGCCGTCGCCGCCGGCCCCTGGCACTCGGTGCGCACCGAGCACCGCGGCCTGCCCTTCGGCCTGCACTGCCGCCGCTCCCTCGCCCCCTACCTGGACGTGGACACCGACGAGCTCTTCCAGGTCACCCGGCAGTGCTTCGACCGCTTCCACGAGAAGTTCGACGAGCCCTACCCCTTCGACTCCTACGACCAGGCGTTCGTCCCCGAGTTCAACGCCGGCGCCATGGAGAACCCCGGACTGGTCACCTTCCGCGACGAGTTCGTGTACCGCTCCGCCGTCACGGACACCGAGCGGCTGGTCCGCGCCATGGTCATCGCCCACGAGATGGCCCACATGTGGTTCGGCGACCTCGTCACCCTGCGCTGGTGGGACGACATCTGGCTGAACGAGTCCTTCGCCGAGTACATGGGCTACCAGATCTGCGCCGAAGCCACCCGCTTCACCGACACCTGGGTCGACTTCGGCATCGCCCGCAAGGCCTGGGGCTACGACGCCGACCAGCGCCCCTCCACCCACCCCGTGGCCCCCGAGGCCGTCGACGACACCGCCGCCGCCATGCTCAACTTCGACGGCATCTCCTACGCCAAGGGCGCCTCCGCGCTGCGTCAGCTCGTGGCCTGGCTCGGCGAGAAGGACTTCCTCGCCGGTATCAACACCCACTTCGCCCGCCACAAGTTCGGCAACGCCACCCTCGCCGACTTCATCGACTCCCTGGCCTCCGCCACCGAGCGCGACGTCCACGCCTGGGCCGACTCCTGGCTGCGCACCACCGGCGTCGACACCCTCACCCCGGCCGTCACCCCCGGCGACAACGGCACCTACACCCTCACCGTCGATCACGCCGGCAGCCGCACGCACCGCCTCAGCGTCGGCCTGTACGACCAGGACCACGGCGACAACAGCGGCAACCTCACCCTGCGCGAACGCCTCGACCTCGACGTCCCGCAGAGCGCCCCGCAGCCCATCGGCAAGCGCCCGGCCCTGCTGCTGCTCAACGACGGCGACCTGACCTACGCCAAGGTCCGCTTCGACGCCGGGTCCTTCGAGACCGTCCGGGGCAGCCTCGCCGGCCTGCCCGACCCGCTCACCCGCGCGGTCGTGTGGAACGCCCTGCGTGACGCCGTCCGGGACGGCGAACTGGCCGCCGGCGCCTACCTGGAGGCCGCCCGCGCCCACCTGCCGCGCGAGACCGACCTCACCGTCGTCCAGGGCGTCCTCGGCTTCGCCGCCACCCAGGTCGCCGACCGCTACCTCACCCCTCAGGAGCGGCCCGCCGCCCTGGCCACCCTCTCCGCCCTGTGCCGCGACCTCATCCGCCGCACCGAGGACGGCGACAACCCCGGCCTGCGCCTGATCGCCGTACGCCACTTCATCGACGTCGCCGCCCACCCCGACACCATCGCCGCCTGGCTCGCCGACGGCACCGTGCCGGGCGGACCCGAACTCGACCCCGAGCTGCGCTGGCGCGTCCTGGGCCGCCTCGCCGTCCTCGGCGCCGTCGACGAGGCGGCCATCGCCGCCGAACTGGGACGCGACCCGAGCGCCACCGGCCAGGAGGGCGCCGCCCGCTGCCGGGCCGCGCAGCCGGACGAGGAGGCCAAGGCGAAGGCGTGGGACGCCATGTTCGCCGTCGACGGTGCCACCGCCCTGTCCAACTACCTCTTCACCGCCACCGCCCAGGGCTTCTGGCAGCCCGAACAGACCGACCTGCTGCGGCAGTACGTGCCGCGCTACTACAAGGACGCGGTCGCCGTCGCCGCCCGCCGCGGCCCCGCCATCGCGGACGCCGCCGGCCGCTACGCCTTCCCGGCGTACGCCGTCGACGCCGAGTCCCTGCGGCTCGGCGAGGAGTGCCTGCGTGACGGCGACCCGGTCCCGGCGCTGCGACGCAGGCTCGCCGACCACCTCGACGACCTGGCGCGGGCGTTGCGGGTGCGGGAGGGCCGGGAGGGCTAGGCCCTCGGCGGGGGCGGCGCCGGTCCCCACGGCCGACACGGTGGGCTGATCTTCCTTCCCGGGCTCGACGAGTCAGGGGTCGATCAGCCCACAGCCCTGGAGCAACCCGTGATCGTGGTGACCGGCGCCACCGGCGACGTCGGCCGTGCCCTCGTCGAACATCTCGCCGCGGACCGGCCGGTGCGGGCGCTGACCCGCGATCCGCAGCGGAGCCGCACCGCCCGCGGGCGCCGAGGTGGTCCGATTCGCCCGAGCAGGGGCCCATCGAGGACGACATCGCCGCAGTCGCCGAACGCGCCCTCCTCGACGACGGCCACGAGGGCGCCGCCCACCGGCTCACCGGACCCGGGGCGACAATCCCGTTCGTTCCACCGCACACGGTCACGGACCTGCTCAAGGCCTTCGAGGGCACGGCAGGCGTGCCCCGGAGATCACCGACGCGGTGGAGAGGATCACCGCCAGCCCGGCCCGCAGCTTCGCCCGGTGGGCAGAGGCCCCCGGACGACTTCCGGCACTGAGGCGCCCCTTACTGCGCCGACCTCGACGCGCCCCCTCCGACACGCGTTCCCCGTACGGAAATACCCCCTTTCGGGTTCCGATCATTGGGCTTTTCGGGCGTCATCGCGTATCCGCGTACAAGCTGGAAGTCCCTCATGTCCAGCGCCCGGGAGGCCACGATGAGCACGCTGCCGTCGCTCGCTTCAGGCCCGGAAGGTCCCCATGCCCTGCGGCCGTTGCTCGACACCGTGCTCGACGCGCTGGGCGAGGGCGCCCGCGCACGCCGGGGGCCACTGCCGCCGGGCGGCCCGGACGCGGTGGCCGGGCGCATGCGGACCGCGGTCGGGGACGTCCTGCCGGACGAGGGCGACCCGAACGCCCTCCACACCCTCGTCCGCGCCCTCGCCGAAGCCGCCGCCGACCCGGCGGACCCGCTGTGCACCGCCCACCTCCACTGCCCACCCCTCGCGCTCGCCACCGCCGCCGACCTGGCCGCCTCCACCCTCAACCCCTCCCTGGACTCCTGGGACCAGGCGCCGGGCGCGTCGGAGCTGGAGGCGCTGGTGACGGAGGCGCTCGCGGGGGAGGTCTTCGGCGCCGAGGCAGGGGCCACCGCCCTGATCACCACCGGCGGCACCGAATCCAACCAACTCGCCCTCCTCATCGACCGAGAGGCGCACGGCGCCGGAGTCAGGCTGGTGCACGGGGCCAACGCACATCACTCGCTGCCCCGTGCCGCCTGGCTGCTCGGGCTGCCGGACCCCGTCGTCGTACCCGCGCCCGCCGGTGTCCTCGACCCCGCCGCACTCGACGAGGCCCTCACACAGCTGCCCGGCCCCCACCTGGTCGCCGCCACCGCGGGCACCACCGACGCCGGACTCATCGACCCGCTCCCCGAGATCGCCGCCCTGTGCGCCGCCCACGGCGCCCGGCTGCACGTCGACGCCGCCTACGGCGGAGGCCTGCTGTTCAGCGACCGGTACCGCGAGCTGCTCACCGGCCTCGACGCCGCCGACACCGTCACCCTCGATCTGCACAAGCTCGGCTGGCAGCCCGTCGCCGCGGGGCTCCTCGCCGTCCGTGACCCGGGCGGCCTCGCCGTGCTCCACCACCGCGCCGACTACCTCAACGCCGACGACGACATCGAGGCCGGTCTGCCGGACCTGCTCGGCCGGTCCCTGCGTACCAGCCGCCGACCCGACGTCCTCAAGATCGCCGTCACTCTCAAGGCCCTCGGCCGCAACGGCCTCGGCCGGCTCGTCGAGCAAGTCTGCGCCAGAGCCGTCGATTTCGCCCACCTCGTCCACGGTCACCCCGGGTTCGAGGTCTACGACCAGCCCACCATCAGCACGGTCCTGTTCCGGCCCGCACACGCCACCGACGACGCCGTCGCCGCCGTACGCCGAACGCTCCTCACCGACGGCCGCGCCGTCCTCGGCCGGGCCCGCATAGACGGTCGCCTGTGGCTGAAAGCGACCCTCCTCAATCCCCACACGCGCCCGGACGACCTGGCCGTCCTCCTGAAACTGGTGGAAGGAAACACCCCCGGATGACCCCGCAGACCAACCCCCCGGCCGACCGGCACCCCAACCCGCCGAGCCAGGACCCCGAGACCCCCCGCGACCTCGTCGGCATCGGTATCGGCCCCTTCAACCTCTCCCTCGCCGCCCTGGCCCACCCGCTCGCCGAACTCGACGCCGTCTTCTACGAACAGCGCACCGCGTTCGCCTGGCACCCGGGCCTCCTCATCGAAGGGTCCCGTATCCAGGTCCCGTTCCTCGCGGACCTGGTGACCCTCGCCGACCCCGCGAGCCCGTGGTCGTTCCTCAGCTATCTCAGGACCCGCGACCGGCTCTTCCCCTTCTACTTCGCCGAGCGCTTCCACATCCAGCGCGCCGAGTACGACGCCTACTGCCGCTGGGTCTGCGAGAACCTTCCCGGACTGCGCTTCGGCCACCAGGTCGACGCGGTCCGCTTCAACTCCGAACGCGACGTCTTCGAGGTCGACTTCACCCAGCTCGCCCCCAGTGGAGAGGCCGAGGCGCTGGGCCGTACGTACACGAAGAACATCGTCCTCGGCATCGGCACCGAACCGGATGTCCCCGACCCGCTCAGGCCCCTCGTCGAGGCGCCCGCCGTCCCGGTCATCCACGCCGCCGACTACCTCGAACACCGCGAGCGGCTCCTCGCCGCCGAGCACATCACCGTCATCGGCTCCGGGCAGTCCGGCGCCGAGATCTTCCTCGACCTGCTCCGGCGCCGCCCCACCGGGCGCGAGCGGATGCACTGGCTCGGCCGTACCGAGGCCTTCGCGCCCATGGAGTACTCCAAGCTCGGCCTGGAGCACTTCACCCCCGACTACACCCGCTACTTCCAGGCCCTCGGCGAACCGGTCCGCGACAAGCTCGTCGCCTCGCAGTGGCAGCTCCACAAGGGCATCGACGCCGACACCCTCGCCGCCATCCACGACGAGCTCTACCGCCGCACCCTGCACGGCGGCTGGCCCGACGCCGTCCTCACGCCGGGCGTGCAGGTCCGCACCGCGGGCCGGATCGCCACGACCAAGGTGGAGCTCCACCTGGAGCACGTCCACCAGAACACCCGCTCACGCCTCACCACCGACGCGGTCGTCCTCGCCACCGGCTACCGCGAGCGCCCCCTCACCCGCATCCTCGCCGGCCTCGACCCCTACATGCGCCTCGACAGCCGGGAACGCCCGCGCATCGACGACCAGTACCGCCTGGTCATGGACCCGTCCGTCACCGGCTCCGGCTGCAACGTCTACGTCCAGAACGCCGAGCGCCACACCCACGGCGTCGGCACCCCCGACCTCGGCCTCGCGGCCTGGCGCAGCGCCAGCATCCTCAACTCCGTCACCGGCAAGGAGACCTACCCGCTGCCCACCCGTACGTCGTTCACCACCTTCGGCCTCGAACAGCAGGAGCCCCGGATCCCCCGGGCGCGTCAGCCGAAGGTGCTGACACCGCTGATGGACGGGATCTGAGGCTCCTGACCGGTTGGTTCGACTCCGGCTAGAACACCGGCGTGCCGTTCCGCGTGAGCTTCCAGTCCACCGATGCGAAGTCCTTCGGGTCCAGCACGCCCTTCGCGGTCACCCACTCCGCGATCCGGGTGCGGATCTCCGTCGACTCCGACCACAGCTCCTGAGCCGACGCCACATGCGGGAACGCGCCGCCGCCGTTGGCCCGGTAGTTGTTCACCGCGAACACGAACTTCTGGGCGCCGTCCAGCGCGGCACCGTTGTAGACCAGGTTCTTGATCCGCGAACCCGCCGCCTGCGCGACGTCGATGTCGTACGACAGCCCCGACACGTAGTCGTAGTTGTAGTCGGGGCGGTTGCCCGCGTTCGTGAGCTTGTCGACGTCGACGGCCGCGTCGGCGGCGGTCTGCACGAAGTACTCCGCCGAGTACTCCAGGTACGCCTTGATCTGCGCACCCGTCATCAGCTTCGCGACCAGCGTGTTGTCGTACACGTACAGGCTCGACAGGTCCCGGATGGTCACGTCGCCGGCCGGGATCTCCGAGGTGCGCGAGAACGGGGAGGCCTGCGAGATGACGGGCAGCGAGGCGTGCTCCGTGCCCGCCAGGGCCGCCTTGACGACGTCCTCCTGGACCTTGGTGATCAGGTCGATGATCGGGGCGTCCTTGTAGCGGGCGTCGACCGTCGTCAGCTTCTCGGTCGCCGTGCCGACGACCTGGTTGACGTACTCCACCACGATGTCGTGGTCGTCCTTCAGCAGCTTGGTGATCTTCGGGTCGTCGGTCACCGTCTTCGAATCGCGCACCGACGCCTTAACCGTCTCGACCTTCCAGCAGCCCTTGTCGAGGACCAGCTCGAAGTCGAACAGCGACAGCCGCTGGGCGTAGCACAGCGGCTCGGACAGCACGACGGTCCTGCCCGTCTTCTCGTTCGTGACCAGCAGCTCCGCGATCTCCGTGTGCGCGTGCCCGACGAGGATCGCGTCGATGCCCGGCACCTGCTGGGCGACCAGCGCCGCCGAGTTCTCGATGTACGGCAGCTGGTCACCGTACGACGACGTCCCCGACGAACCGGAGTGCGCCGACACGACCACCACGTCCGCACCCATCGAGCGCAGCTTCGGCACCCACTTCGCGGCCTGCTCCTCCAGACCCGGGAACACCATCTTGCCCTCGACGTACGCCTTGTCCCAGATCGCGATGCCGGGGTTGGTCAGACCGAGGACCGCGACCTTGACCGGCGGGGCGCCCGGCACCCGGAACTTCTTGATGAAGTACGGAGGGAAGGCGGGCTTCAGCGTCTTCGCGTCCAGCGCGTTCGCACCCAGCAGCGGGAAGTGGCACTGATCCTCGAACTTGCGCAGCGTCTCGATGCCGTAGTTGAACTCGTGGTTGCCGAGGGCCACCGCGTCGTACCCGATGGCGTTCATCGCCGCCGCCATCGGGTGGATCGGACCACCCTTGGCGGTGATCGGGTCGACCTTGGCGTAGTAGTACGTCAGCGGGGTGCCCTGGATCGTGTCGCCCGCGTCGATGAGCAGCGTGTTGCGGCGGCCCTTCTCCTCGCGGACCTGGTTCACCAGCGTCGAGACCCGGGACAGGCCCTTCGCGTTGCCCTTGGCGTCGGAGTACTCCGCGTCCTTGAAGTAGTCCCAGTTGAAGATGTTGCCGTGCAGGTCGGTCGTGCCCATCACCGTCAGCGCGTACCGCTTCTTCGGCCGGGACCCCTTCGCCGGCTGTGCGGCCTGCGCCGCCGGGGCACTCACCGCACCGGCCACCGCCACCCCCGCTCCGGTCACGGCGGACTTCGTCAGGAACTTACGGCGGTTCAACGGCATGAGTGCTTCTCCCGGGCGAATGGTCAACAACGCGCGTAGATTCTGACCTGCCCATGGCGAGTTGCAACAGACCCCGCACGTTTCGATCTGGTGACCGAAGCTGTGAACCGCCGGGCTCTCAGCCGGCCAAGCGATGACAGAGTGGGACGTATGACCGCCCCCTCAGGAGAACTTCAGCCCGCAGTCCCCTACGGCACCCCCGACGCCCCCCGTATCGCCGTCCGCGGTGAGGCCCACCTCGAGGTCGACCCCGAGATCGCCCGCATCGGCGTCACCGTGGCCTCCCGCGGCAAGGACCGCCGCGCCGCCCTGGACGACCTCACCCGCCGCAACGCCGGCGCCCTCGACCTCATCAAGACCTACGGCGACGCGGTGGAGCACCTGGAGACCGGCGCCTTCTCCATCAGCCCCGAACTGAAGGACAAGGGCCGCGGCGAACGCATCCACGCCTACCACGGCCGCGTCCACATCACGGCCGAACTCACGGACTTCACGGCGCTCGGCGAACTCACCACACGCCTCGCCGACTTGGAGCTCACCCGCGTGGACGGCCCCTGGTGGGCCCTGCGCCCCGACTCACCGGCCCACCGGGAAGCGCGGCAGCAGGCGGTACGGGAGGCCGTGCAGCGCGCGCGGGAGTACGCGGAGGCGCTGGGGACCTCCCTGGCCGCGCTGGTGGAACTCGCCGACATCGGAGCGGAGAACGCCCCGCCGGCGTACCCGCAGACCCGCGGTGGCCGTATGCGCTCCATGGCCTACGCCGCCGAAGAGGAATCCGCCGCCCCCCTCGACCTCGAACCCCAGCGTCAGCACGTCCACGCCGAGGTCAATGCGCGATTCACCATGGCGCCGCCACACCTGTGAATAGCCCTTTCGGGGTGCTTCGAACGCTCATCGGAGCACCCCGGTGCACAATTCAACACTTGTCAATAGCCCTTCACGCAAAGGTTGTTGAGTAGTCGTGCGGCACCAATTCACTACCCGCCGGTAAGTCATAGAGTCGAAACATGCGCCGAGCGAAAATCGTCTGCACCCTGGGTCCCGCCACCGACTCGTACGACCAGATAAAGGCACTGGTCGACGCCGGAATGGACGTCGCCCGATTCAACCTCAGCCACGGCAGCCACGCCGATCACGAGGAGCGCTACCAGCGCGTGCGGAAGGCCTCCGACGAGACCGGCCGAAGCGTCGGCGTCCTCGCCGACCTTCAAGGCCCGAAGATCCGCCTCGGCCGCTTCACCGAAGGACCCGTACTCCTTGAACGCGGGGACACCTTCACCATCACCGTCGAGGAGGGCGCCGAGGGCGACCGCCAGCAGTGCGGCACCACCTACTCCGGCCTCGCCGCCGACGTCACCCCCGGCGAACGCATCCTCGTCGACGACGGCAAGGTGTGCCTGGAGGTCACCGCCGTCGACGGCCCGCGCGTGAACACCACCGTCGTCGAAGGCGGCATGGTCTCCGACCACAAGGGCCTGAACCTCCCGGGCGTCGCCGTGTCCGTCCCCGCCCTCTCCGAGAAGGACGAAGCCGACCTGCGCTGGGCCCTGCGCACCGGCTTCGACGTCATCGCGCTCTCCTTCGTCCGCAGCGGCCGGGACATCGAGGACGTGCACAGGATCATGGACGAGGAGGGCCGCAGGCTTCCCGTCATCGCCAAGGTGGAGAAGCCGCAGGCGGTCGAGGCCATCGACGACATCGTCGCCGCCTTCGACGGCATCATGGTCGCCCGCGGTGACCTGGGCGTGGAGATGCCGCTGGAGCAGGTCCCGATCGTCCAGAAGCGCGCGGTCAAGCTGGCCAAGCGCAACGCCAAGCCGGTCATCGTCGCCACCCAGATGCTCGACTCGATGATCGACAACTCCCGCCCCACCCGCGCCGAGGCCAGCGACGTGGCCAACGCCGTCATCGACGGCACCGACGCGGTGATGCTGTCCGGCGAGACGAGTGTCGGCAAGTACCCGATCGAGACGGTCCGGACGATGGCG
Organism: Streptomyces sp. NPDC055013; assembly: GCF_053608645.1. Taxonomy (NCBI): domain Bacteria; kingdom Bacillati; phylum Actinomycetota; class Actinomycetes; order Kitasatosporales; family Streptomycetaceae; genus Streptomyces; species Streptomyces sp. NPDC055013. Next base: position 102,496 of record NZ_JBSGVW010000012.1, on the reverse strand, counting down.
AAGATCGTCGAGGCGGCCGAGGAGGACATCCTCGCCAAGGGCCTGCCGCCCCTGACCGACCGCAACAAGCCCCGCACCCAGGGCGGCGCGGTGGCCCGTGCCGCCGCCGAGATCGGCGACTTCCTGGGCGCGAGGTTCCTGGTCGCCTTCACCCAGTCCGGCGACACGGCCCGCCGCCTGTCCCGCTACCGCTCGCCGATCCCGCTGCTGGCCTTCACGCCCGAGCCGGCGACGCGATCGCAGCTGAATCTGACGTGGGGTGTGGAGACGTTCCTCGGGCCGCACGTGGACTCGACGGACGCGATGGTCGAACAGGTGGATGAGCTGTTGCTGAAGTACGGCCGCTGCAAGAAGGGGGACACGGTCGTCATCACGGCCGGATCGCCGCCCGGGGTTTCCGGTTCCACGAACATGGTGCGGGTGCATCACATCGGGGAGGACGACAGTCCGAAGTAGGGGGCGAGGGCCCCTCTTCGGCTTTGAGGAGGGGCCTTGTTGTTGGGTCAGTGCTTGGGGCCGACGTGCTTGTCCATGAGAGCTACGGAGGCTTTGCGGGCGATGGAGATGTTGCGGTCGTTCGCTTGTTTCCACTGAACTCCTACGGCGTCCAGCGTCCCGGTGAAGAGTCGGATGACGTCGCCCGACAGGTTGGTGAAGAAGTAGCGCGGATACTCGTAGCGCTTCTGCTCACCTGCGACGAGGCGGGTCGTCCAGTTCGTGATGCGGCAGCCGTCGGAGTGGATGAGGCCCTTGATGAATTCCCAAGGGTGCGCGTCGATGATTCCCCGCTGCCAGGGTTCGAGGGTGATGGCGCGCTCGTGCTTCTTGCCGGGGCCGTGCTGGGGGAAGAGGGAGGGCCAGTGCCGGGAGTAGCTGGTCACCACCGCGCATCCCTGCTTCTGAAGGGTGTAGACGCCGATACCGGGGCGGACCTTCGTAATGGCCTCTCGGCACTGTCGGAGGAGGCCCGGCCATGCGTCGGCACACGCGATTCGGAGGTAGAAGCCACGGCTGCGCGGGTGCTTACTGATGCAGCCGTCGCCCAGGTACAGGCCTAACAAGTAGGCGTACGCGCACTTGTCAGAGGGCGGTCCTGGGTCCGGGGCTGCCATGCGGGGCAGGGGTTCAAGCCGGTGCTGCCAGGAGCGGATCGCGGCACGTGAAATGCCCGTCTCTCGGCTCACTGAATTCAGGCTGCGGCCCTGTGAGACGAGTGCGATTGCCCGCTTGCGTGTGCTGACGTCGTACATGTGGCCACTTTGTGAGAGTGATCGCGACGACATGCAGTAAAAAGCGGATGTTCACGAGAACGTGGACATCCGCTTGTTCGGGCCGACCTTGGAATCGAAGGAAAAGTGCCCCGGGTCGGACTCGAACCGACACTGTATGGGTTTTGAATCCATTGCCTGCTGCCAATTGGGCTACCGGGGCCCGGTGAATCGAAGGTTTACCTCGACCCGCTGCCCGTCCACCATACCGTAGCTAGGTAGGCTCTTGGGAGCAGCACCCCTGCCCCTGAACGAGGAGCCCCCGTGAGCGCCCCCGAGTCGCCCCAGCCCGTAGACGCGCCTGACGACGACAAGTCGCACGTGCCTCCGCTGACGACCCGTGTCGTCATTGCGGAGGACGAGGCGCTGATCCGGCTCGATCTCAAAGAGATGCTCGAAGAAGAGGGGTACACCGTCGTCGGTGAGGCCGGAGACGGTGAGCAGGCCGTCGAACTGGCCCGTGAGCACAGGCCCGACCTCGTCATCCTCGATGTGAAGATGCCGAAGCTGGACGGCATTTCGGCGGCCGAGAAGATCGCCGAGGAGAGCATCGCTCCGGTGCTGATGCTGACCGCGTTCTCGCAGCGCGACCTCGTCGAGCGGGCCCGGGATGCCGGGGCCATGGCGTACCTGGTCAAGCCGTTCAGCAAGAGCGACGTCGTGCCGGCGATCGAGATGGCCGTATCGCGGTTCACGGAGTTGAAGGAGCTGGAGAAGGAGGTCGCCGACCTCACCCTGCGCCTGGAGACCCGCAAGCTGGTGGACCGGGCGAAGTCCGTCCTGCAGACGGAGTACGGGCTGACCGAGCCCGCCGCGTTCCGGTGGATCCAGAAGACCTCCATGGACCGCCGGATGTCGATGCAGCAGGTCGCCGAGGCGGTCATCCAGGACGCCGACGAGAAGAAGGCCGCCAAGGGCTGACGTAGCGAGGCGGCACTTCGAAGCAGCAAAGAGTGAGGCCCGTGCCCCTGACCGGGGGCACGGGCCTCATCTCATGTGAGCCGGGCGATCAGTCCTCGCCGAGGTACGCCTTGCGCACCGACTCGTCGTGCAGCAGGTCCTGTCCGCTGCCGGAGAGGACGATCTTGCCGACCTCCATGACGTGGCCGTGGTCGGCCAGGGAGAGCGCGGCCTGGGCGTTCTGCTCGATGAGCAGGATGGTGGTGCCCTGGGACTTGAGCTCCTGGATGGTCGCCATGATCTTCTGCATCATGATGGGGGAGAGGCCCATGGAGGGCTCGTCCAGCATGAGCAGCTTCGGCCGGGACATCAGCGCCCGTCCCATGGCGAGCATCTGCTGCTCACCGCCGGAGAGGGTGCCCGCTGCCTGCTTGCGGCGCTCTCCGAGGATGGGGAACAGGTCGTAGGCGCGCTTGATGTCCTTCTCGATGGCCTCCTTGTCGGTGCGCAGGAACGCGCCGAGGCGGAGGTTGTCCTCGATCGTCATGCGGGGGAAGATGTGCCGCCCCTCGGGGGAGTGGGCGAGCCCCAGCGCGACGACCTTGTGGGCGGGGATCTTCTTCAGCGACTTGCCGTCGAACTTGATCTCTCCGGACAGCGGCTGGAGCAGACCCGACAGGGTGCGCAGGGTCGTGGTCTTGCCGGCGCCGTTGGTGCCGATGAGGGTGACGACCTCGCCCGCTTCCACCTTGAACGAGATGCCCTTGACGGCCTCGATCTTGCCGTAGGCGACCCTGAGGTCCTCGACCTCGAGCAGTGCGGTCACTTGTCGTCCCCTTCCGTGGTGCTCTGCGCGTCAGCCTCCGCAGCCTCGACTTCGGCGGCTTCCGCCGCGCCCGGCGCACCCTCGAAGGGTGTGCCGAGGTAGGCGGCGATGACGCGCTCGTCGGCCTGGACGACCTCCGCGGGGCCCTCGACGATCTTCTCGCCCTGGACCAGCACGGCGACCCGGTCACACAGGTTCATGATGAACCGGATGTCGTGCTCGATGACGAGGACGGCGATGCCCTGGTCCCGGATGGCGAAGATCAGCTCTTCGGCCGCCCGGGTCTCCTGCGGGTTCATACCGGCGGTGGGCTCGTCGAGGAGGAGCAGGCCGGGCTCGCTCGCCAGTGCCCGGGCGATCTCCAGCTTGCGCTGCTCGCCGTAGGGCAGGTTGCGGGCGAGGTGGTCGGCCTTGGCGGCGAGACCGGTGAACTCCAGGAGTTCCATGGCCCGGTCCCGGGACGCGTCCTCGGCCTTCTTGAAGCCGGGCAGCCGCAGCAGGGCCGACCAGAGGCCTTCCTTGGTGCGGGTGTGCCGTCCGACCAGTACGTTCTCCAGAACGGTCATGTTGGCGAAGAGCCGGATGTTCTGGAACGTACGGGCGATGCCGGCCTGGGTGACCAGGTGCGGCTTGGGCGGCAGGACGGTGCCCTTGTAGGCGACCTTGCCCTCGGTCGGGATGTACAGGCCGGTGAGGCAGTTGAAGAAGGTCGTCTTACCGGCGCCGTTGGGGCCGATGAGGCCGACGATCTCGCCACTGTTGACGGTGAGGTTCACGTCGCGCACGGCGGTCAGACCGCCGAAGCGCATCGTGACGCCGGTGGCGTCGAGCACCGTCGTGCTGGTGGGTGCGGTCGTGGTGGTGGTCATGGCGGTCACGCCCCTGCCTTCGCGACGCCGGTCGCGCCTTCGGGCAATGGCTTGTCCTCCGGTACGTCGAGCTGTCCGGTCTCGTGGAATTCGAGCTGCTTCCTGCGGTCGGCGACCAGGCCTTCGGGGCGGAAGCGCATCAGCAGCATCAGGGCGATGCCGAAGAGCAGCAGCTGGTACTCCGCCATGAACTGCAGCTTGGCCGGGATCAGGTAGAGCAGCGCGGCGCCGATCAGCGGGCCGCTGATGGTGCCCATGCCGCCGAGGATGACGGCGGCGAGCAGGAAGGCCGAGTTCGGGGGCACGGGGCCGGCGAACTCGTACTGCTCGGGGGTGACGCTGTAGGACACGTGTGCCTGGACGGTGCCTGCGAGGCCGGCGAGGGAGGCGCCGAGTGCGAAGGCGAGGAGCTTGAGGCGGAAGCCGTTGATGCCCATCGCGGTGGCGGCGGTCTCGTCTTCGCGGATGGCGACCCAGGCGCGGCCGATGCGGGACTCCGCCGAGCGGCGGAACACCATCACGACGATGGCCGTGAACAGCAGCATCAGCAGGTAGTAGTTGGCCGAGCGGGTCAACTCGTGTCCGAGGACGTCGTGTGGCACTCCTAGGTTGAACCCGAAGATCTCCAGGTCGGGGATCTGCGGGATGCCGTTGGAGCCGTTGGTGACGTCCGGGCCGCTGTTGCCGTTCAGGTTGTTCATGGTGATGCGGAAGATCTCACCGAAGCCGAGCGTCACGATGGCGAGGTAGTCGCCGCGCAGTCGCAGGGTCGGGGCACCGATCACGACGCCGAAGATCAGCGAGGCGGCGGCGCCGGTGAGAACGGCGGCCCAGAAGGGGAACTTCACTCCGATCGTCGACGCCGGGGAGCCGGAGACCAGGGCGGCGGCGTAGGCGCCGACGCCGAGGAAGGCGACGTAACCGAGGTCGAGCAGGCCGGCGAGGCCGACGACGACGTTGAGGCCCAGGGCGACCGTGGCGAAGATCAGGATGTTCGCGCCGATGAGGGCGAACTGGTCGTTGGACTGGGTGAAGGGGAAGCAGATCGCCGCCACGAACGCCGCCGTGAGGGTGACGTTGCGGTGCTTGGCGGTCAGAGCCGACAGTCGCTTCAGGAGACCGGCGCGGGTGACGGCGGTGAAGCCGAACGCCGCGACGATCAGGAAGCCGATGAACAGCTCGGAGTACTCGGTGCCGATGCCGTACGCGAATACGTACAGGCCGAGGCCGAAGCCCACGGCGATGATCAGGATCTCCACCCAGGAGGGCAGTTCCTTGGCCCGGCCCGGGTCGGGGGCGGTGAGCGAGTGGCGGATCCGGCCCCAGAGGTTCGGGGTCGGTTCGCCCGCGCCGTAGGGCTGGTCGACCGGGAGGCCGAGGGCGCCGATCACGGCGACGAGCGCGCCGATGCCGGAGACCCAGGCGCCGGGCTCCAGGTTGACGAGGCCGCCGAGTTCCTGGGTGATCGCGCCCATGGCGTAGCCCGTGGTGCCGAACACGCCGAGGGCGGCGAGCAGGACGGGGCTGTTCTTGCCGCCGGGGGTGAGCCAGCCCATGCCCTTGATGCCGTAGCCGGAGAGGGCGAACAGCAGGGTGAGCAGGGAGCCGAAGAGGGTGAGGACCTGAAGGCCGCCGGGGTAGCCGGTGACGGTCAGGTTGCCCGGGAAGTCATCGGTCCAGGTCCAGGCGAGGAATGTGCCTATGAGGGCGAAGGCGGAGCCGGCGACGGTCAGTCCGCGTGCCGCGGCCTGCGGCAGCGGGATGATCGGAGTGGCCTCCGCGGTGGACACCTTGGCGGTGTCGGTGCTCTTGTCCATGGGGATGTCGGTGGTCATGGGTATCACGCCCGATCCGCGACGCGTTCGCCGAGCAGACCCTGAGGCCTGAACAGCAGGACGAGGATGAGCAGCGCGAACGCCCACACGTCCTTCCATGCGCCGCCGCCGAAGAGGTCCATGCCGGGGATGTCACCGATGTAGCCGGTGGCCAGGGACTCGGCGACGCCGAGCACAATGCCGCCGAGCATGGCGCCGTAGATGTTGCCGATGCCGCCGAGCACGGCGGCGGTGAAGGCCTTGAGACCCATCAGGAAGCCCATTTGGAAGCCGACCTGACCGTTCTTCAGGCCGTAGGCGACCGCGGCGACGGCCGCGAACCCGGCACCGATGGCGAACGCCATGACGATGATGCGGTCGGTGTTGATGCCCATCAGCTTCGCCGTGTCGGGGTCCTGGGCGGTGGCCTGCATGCCGCGGCCGGAGCGCGTCTTGGTGACGAACAGGCCGAGGGCGAGCATGCACAGCGGGGCGGCTATCAGGACGAAGAGGTCGCCTCGCTGGATGTTGGCACCCAGGATGTCGATGGGGTCGCCGTGGAACTGCGGGAAGGGCTGGTCCTTCTTCGCGTCCGGGTACCACATCCACACGGCCTGCTGGAGGACGATGGACAGGCCGATGGCGGTGATGAGGGGTGCCAGCCGTGGCGCGGTGCGCAGTGGCCGGTAGGCGAAGCGTTCCGCCGCCGTGCCGACGGCGACCGATACGAGGACGCCACCGATGATCATGAGGGGGACTGCTGCCCCGAGGCCGAAGCCCTCGGGGAGGACCAACCAGACGGTGAGGGCCCCGAAGCCCCCGACCATGAAGATCTCGCCGTGGGCGAAGTTGATGAGCTGGACGATGCCGTAGACCATCGTGTAGCCGATCGCGATGAGTCCGTACATCGCGCCGAGGATGAGTCCATTGGCCAGCTGTTGCGGCAGTTCGTTCACCGCAGGGCCTCCGTGGAGTGGTTCGGATATGGCGCCGCGCGGGAGCGCTGATGGGCGATCCCGCGCGGCCTGGATCAATGTGTGTTTGTGGAGTGCTCTTTACTCGTCCTCTGCTCAGCCCAGCTTGGGCTCGCCGCTGAACTCCGGCGCCCACGCGTTGCTCTTGACCTTGTACGCGGTCATCGTGTGGTTCGTGGTGTCACCGAACTCGTCGAACGAGATGGTGCCGGTGACGCCGTCGAACTTGACCTTGGCCATGGCGTCCAGGACCGCCTTGCGGCCGTCGGACGGGAGCTTGCCGTCGTTGCCCTCGACCGCCAGCTTGACGGCCTCGATGATCGACCAGGTGGCGTCGTAGGTGAGGCCGCCGTAGGCCTCGTAGTCGTCCTCGTAGCCCGCCGCCTCGTAGTCCTTGATGAACGTCTTGGCGGAGTCGAGCTGCTCGACCGGCTTGCCCACGGAGGTGGCGAGGTCGCCCTCGGCCTTCTTGTTCAGCTTCGGGAACTCACCGGAGTAGATGCCGTCGCCGCCCATGAGCGGGATGTTCTGGCCGCTGTCCTTGAGCTGCTGGCTCAGCGGACCGGCGGCCGGGTACTCGCCGCCGTAGTACAGGGCTTCGGCGCCGGTCTTCTTGATCTTGGCGACCACGGCGTTGAAGTCACGGTCTTCGGGGTTGATGTGGTCGGTGCCGACGATCTGGCCACCGGACTTGGTGAAGTTCGCCTTGAAGGAGGCGGCCAGGCCCGCGCCGTAGGTCTTCTGGTCGTCGATCAGGTAGACCTTCTTGATCTTCGCCTGGTTGTACAGGTAGTCGGCGGCGAAGGCGCCCTGGATCTCGTCCGTGGTGGCCGTACGGAAGAACGTCTTGAACTGGCGGACCGAGTCACCGGTCTTCCAGCCGTCGCCCTGGGTCAGCTCCGTACCCGTGTTGGCGGGGGAGACCTGGGTCAGGCCGGCGTCGTTGAGCGGCTTCTGCATCTGCTGCGACACGCTGGAGTTCAGCGGGCCGACGACGCCCAGGACGTCCTTGTTGCTGATGAACTTCTGGGCGTTCTGCTGGCCGACGGACGGCTGCGCCTGGTCGTCGAGGGCCTCGATCTTGAACTCGACGCCCTTGACGTACTCCTTCTCGTTGGCCGTCTTGGCGGCGAGGTCGGCGGAGTTCTTGATGCCGAGGCCGAGCGCAGACAGATCGCCGGTCGTCGGAGCGTCGACACCGATCACCACAGTGGTCTTGTCGCCGTTGCTGCTGCCGCCGTCGTCGTCACGCGACCCACAAGCCGTGAGTGTCAGCGATCCCGCCGCGAGCGCGGCGGTTATGGCAATGATCGAACGTTGACGCACGAATCAGGTCCTTTCCCTGGCACGGCGGCCCCCCATGGAACTCGCCGAGTCGAGCGCTGGGTCGAAGTGAGTTCGAATCCGATGGCGCCGTGACTGGCCGTGACTCTAAGCGCGGGTGGGGAACCTGGAGGAGGCTCTGACCAAGGCTGTGACGCTCTTGTTATGACACGGGGTAACGCAGAGCGGTGCTCCGTGGGGGGAAGAGTGGATTTCCGGCCGATTCGCCCTGTCCACATAGTGAGAACTTGCAGCGTTCGCGCGTAGCGTCTTCACGAGTGTTCACACGTTTTGGTAATTACCTGGATCGTTGCCGAAGGCTACCCAGGGGTCTCTGCGGACGTGTGGGAAGGGTGCTCGCTGCGGGAGAAGCGAGGACCCGTATTGCAGTCGTATTACGCAGAGTTACAGCCGGGAAAGTCGGTCTGAGTTCTTCGGCTGTTTTCGTGTATAGGGCATGAAAATGGAATTGGGCATTGTCGGACTCACCGCTTTCGGCCATCAACCCGGCGGCCGAGAGCGGGAGTCCGGGCGCCGCCCCGCTCCTGGGGGCCCCTCCGGACGTCATGCCTCGACGTTAGGCCGCCGGGCGTCCGGGTTCAACGGCGGGGTGGTGCCAGGGCGTTGCGTAAGGCGCGGAGTCACGCCGGGGAGTACCGGCCGCCGGGCGGGGCGGCAAAAGGCGTTGCCCTCAAGGGAGTTGCCGCGAGAGGGCCCTTGGGTCGGCTCAGCCCATCGCCCGGAGCTGTTCGCCGTCGCTCGGGTTCACGTCCCGCAGCAGGCAGGTCAGCCGGGCGCTGCACACACGCCGCCCGGCCTCGTCGCTGATCACGATCTCGTACGTCGCCGTCGAGCGGCCCCGGTGCAGGGGCGTGGCCACGCCGGTGACGATGCCGGCGCGGGCGCCGCGGTGGTGGGTGCAGTTGAGGTCGACGCCGACCGCGATCTTGGAGGTGCCGGCGTGCAGCATCGAGCCCACCGACCCGAGCGTCTCGGCCAGCACCGCGGACGCGCCGCCGTGCAGCAGCCCGTACGGCTGGGTGTTCCCCTCCACCGGCATGGTCCCCACGACCCGCTCGGCGGACGCTTCCACGATCTGGACGCCCATGCGCGTCCCGAGGTGCCCGGCGGAGAACAGGGCCGGCAGGTCGACGCCGAGCGCGGCGTACTCGTCGATGACCTCTTGCGGGAACTTCACATGCTGCTGCTCGCCCATGGGGCCCGGCTCCGTTCGTCGTGGTGTGCGTCGACTGAGCAAACGCTCAGTCGGTCGCCGATTGTTCCAGACGTACGATCACGGACTTGCTGGCCGGGGTGTTGCTGGTGTCCGCGGTGGCATCCAGCGGGACGAGGACATTGGTCTCCGGGTAGTACGCGGCCGCGCAGCCCCGGGCCGTCGGATAGTGGACGACACGGAAACCGGCCGCCCGCCGCTCGACGCCGTCCTTCCACTCGCTCACCAGGTCGACGTACGAGCCGTCGGCGATGTTCAGCCGCTGCGCGTCCTCGGGGTTGATCATCACGACCCGGCGTCCGTTCGTGATGCCCCGGTAACGGTCGTCGAGGCCGTAGATCGTGGTGTTGTACTGGTCGTGCGACCGCAGGGTCTGCAGCAGCAGCCGTCCCTCGGGCACCATCGGGTACTCGATCGGAGCCGCCGTGAAGTTGGCCTTGCCCGTCGCCGTCGGGAAGCGGCGCTCGTCGCGCGGGGCGTGGGGGAGAGTGAAGCCGCCGGGGTGGGCCACGCGCGCGTTGAAGTCCTCGAAGCCGGGGATCACGCGGGCGATGCGGTCCCGGATCGTCGCGTAGTCCTTCTCGAACTCCTCCCAGGGGGTGGCACTGCTCTCGCCCAGCACGCGGCGTGCCAGGCGGCACACGATCGCCGGCTCCGACAGCAGATGCGCGCTCGCGGGCTCCAGGCGGCCCCGGGAGGCGTGCACCATGCCCATGGAGTCCTCGACCGTCACGAACTGCTCGCCGCTGCCCTGGAGATCGCGCTCGGTCCGGCCCAGGGTGGGCAGGATCAGCGCTCGCGCGCCCGTGACGGCGTGCGAACGGTTGAGCTTCGTCGACACGTGCACGGTGAGCCGGGCGCGCCGCATGGCGGCCTCGGTGACGTCGGTGTCCGGGGTCGCGGACACGAAGTTGCCGCCCATGGCGAAGAAGACCTTCGCCTCGCCGTCGCGCAGGGCGCGGATGGCCCGTACGACGTCGTAACCGTGCTCGCGCGGGGGCGCGAACCCGAACTCCTTCTCCAGGGCGTCCAGGAAGGCCGGGGCGGGCCGCTCGAAGATGCCCATCGTGCGGTCGCCCTGCACGTTCGAGTGACCGCGCACCGGGCACACGCCCGCGCCCGGGCGGCCGATGTTGCCGCGCAGCAGAAGGAAGTTGACGACCTCGCGGATGGTGGGCACGGAGTGCTTGTGCTGGGTGAGGCCCATGGCCCAGCAGACGATGGTGCGCTGCGAGGCGAGGACCATGGCCATGGCCTCCTCGATCTCCGCGCGTGTGAGGCCGGTCGCCGTCAGGGTCTCGTCCCAGTCGGCGGCACGGGCGGCCGCGGCGAACTCCTCGTAGCCGTGGGTGTGTTCGCGGACGAACTCCTCGTCGACGGCGCCCTGCGTCTCGAGGATCAGCTTGTTGAGGAGGCGGAACAGGGCCTGGTCGCCGCCGATGCGGATCTGCAGGAACAGATCGGTGAGGGCGGCGCCCTTGAGCATGCCCTGCGGGGTCTGCGGGTTCTTGAAGCGCTCCAGACCGGCCTCGGGCAGCGGGTTGACGCTGATGATCTTCGCGCCGTCCGCCTTGGCCTTCTCCAGGGCGGAGAGCATGCGCGGGTGGTTCGTCCCCGGGTTCTGCCCGGCGACGATGATCAGGTCGGCCTTGTAGAGGTCCTCCAGCAGGACGCTGCCCTTGCCGATGCCGATGGTCTCGTTCAGCGCCGACCCGGACGACTCGTGGCACATGTTCGAGCAGTCGGGCAGGTTGTTGGTGCCGAGCTCGCGCGCGAAGAGCTGATAGAGGAAAGCGGCCTCGTTGCTGGTGCGTCCCGAGGTGTAGAAGACGGCCTCGTCGGGGGAGCCGAGGGCGGTGATCTCCTCGCCGATGATGTCGAAGGCGCGCCCCCAGGTCACCGGCTCGTAGTGCGTGCCCCCTTCGGGGAGGTACACGGGGTGCGTGAGCCGCCCCTGCTGCCCCAGCCAGTAACCGCTCCTGGTCGCGAGATCGGCGACGGAATGCGCGGCGAAGAACTCCGGGGTGACCCGGCGCAGGGTGGCCTCCTCGGCCACGGCCTTCGCGCCGTTCTCACAGAACTCCGCCTTGTGCCGGTGGTCCGGCTCCGGCCACGCGCAGCCCGGGCAGTCGAAGCCGTTCTTCTGGTTGACGCTCAGCAGCGTCAGCATGGTGCGCTTCACGCCCATCTGCTGCTGCGCGATCCGCAAGGTGTGGCCGATGGCCGGCAGCCCCGCCGCCGCATGCTTCGGCTCGGCGACCTGGGGCGCGTCCTGAACCGGATCACCCTTGGGCGGCTTGGTGGCCATCGCGCGCTCTCCTTTGTGTACACGTGTGAGGTACATCTCCGATCCTCGCACGCGGGACCGACAACGGGGGTGGGGGCCGGGCACCCGTATCGCCCTCCGCGCCCCCTCCGCGAACCCCTCCCCGCAGCCGCACCCCCCGATGGGGACCGACTGTCAGTGGGGCGTGGCAGGATCGGGGACGTGGCAGAGACAGCATCGAAGCAGACCGAGACCAACCCCGGCGGCGGCCGGCCCCGCCTGATGCTCATGGACGGGCACTCGCTGGCCTACCGTGCGTTCTTCGCGCTGCCCGCGGAGAACTTCACGACCGCGACGGGCCAGCCGACGAACGCGATCTACGGCTTCGCGTCGATGCTGGCCAACACGCTGCGCGACGAGGCGCCCACACACTTCGCGGTGGCCTTCGACGTGTCCCGCAAGACCTGGCGCTCCGCGGAGTTCACGGAGTACAAGGCGAACCGCTCCAAGACCCCGGACGAGTTCAAGGGCCAGGTCGAGCTGATCGGCGAGCTGCTCGACGCGATGCACGTCTCGCGGTTCGCCGTCGACGGCTTCGAGGCCGACGACGTGATCGCCACGCTCGCCACCCAGGCCGAGGCCGAAGGCTTCGAGGTGCTGATCGTCACCGGCGACCGGGACTCCTTCCAGCTGGTCAGCGAGCACACGACGGTGCTGTATCCGACCAAGGGCGTCTCCGAGCTGACCCGCTTCACCCCGGAGAAGGTCTTCGAGAAGTACGCACTGACGCCCGCCCAGTACCCCGACTTCGCGGCCCTGCGCGGTGACCCGTCCGACAACCTGCCGGGCATCCCGGGCGTCGGTGAGAAGACGGCGGCGAAGTGGATCAACCAGTTCGGTTCGTTCGCCGAGCTGGTCGAGCGCGTGGACGAGGTCAAGGGCAAGGCCGGGCAGAACCTGCGCGACCACCTGGAGTCGGTCAAGCTCAACCGCCGCCTGACCGAGCTGGAGCGCAACGTCGAGCTGCCCAGGACCGTCACCGATGTCGCCCGCGTGCCGTACGACCGCAAGGCCGTCGCGATGATCCTGGACACCCTGGAGATCCGTAACCCCTCGCTGCGCGAGCGGCTCTTCGGCGTCGACCCCGGATCCGAGGAGGCCGAGGCCACCCCGATCTCGACCGAGGGCGTGGAGCTGGACGGCGCCGTGCTCGGCACGGGCGAGCTGGCCCCCTGGCTGGCGGAGCACGGCGGTGAGCCCCTCGGCGTGGCCACCGTCGACGCCTGGGCGCTCGGCACCGGCTCGGTCGCCGAGGTCGCCCTCGCCGCGGCCGACGGCACGGCCGGCTGGTTCGACCCCTCGCAGCTGGACGAGGCCGACGAGAAGGCCTTCACCGCGTGGCTGGCCGACGCCGACAGGCCGAAGGTCTTCCACAACGCCAAGGCCGCGATGCGGGTCTTCGCCGAGCACGGCTGGAGCATCGCCGGCGTGCGCATGGACACCGCGCTCGCCGCCTACCTCGTCAAGCCGGGCCGCCGCTCCTTCGACCTGGACGCGCTGTCCCTGGAGTACCTCCACCGCGAGCTGGCCCCCGCCGCCGCGGCCGACGGCCAGCTGGCCTTCGGCGCGGACGACGGCGCCGAGGCCGAGGCGCTGATGATCCAGGCCCGTGCGGTCCTGGACCTGGGCGAGGCCTTCGAGGGCCGTCTTGAGGAGGTCGGCGCCGCTGACCTGCTCCGCGACATGGAGCTGCCGACCTCCGCCCTGCTGGCCCGCATGGAGCGGCACGGCATCGCGGCCGACCGGGCACACCTCGAGGCCATGGAGCAGATGTTCGCGGGCGCCGTGCAGCAGGCCGTGAAGGAGGCGCACGCCGCGGCCGGGCACGAGTTCAACCTCGGCTCGCCCAAGCAGCTCCAGGAGGTCCTCTTCGGCGAACTCGCCCTGCCCAAGACGAAGAAGACGAAGACGGGCTACACGACGGACGCCGACGCCCTGGCCTGGCTCGCCGGCCAGACCGACAACGAACTGCCGGTCATCATGCTCCGCCACCGCGAGCAGGCGAAGCTCCGCGTCACCGTCGAGGGCCTGATCAAGACGATCGCGGCGGACGGCCGTATCCACACGACCTTCAACCAGACGGTCGCGGCCACCGGCCGTCTCTCCTCGACCGACCCGAACCTGCAGAACATCCCGGTCCGCACGGACGAGGGCAGGGCGATCCGCCGGGGCTTCGTGGTCGGCGAGGGCTTCGAGTCCCTGATGACCGCGGACTACAGCCAGATCGAGCTGCGCGTGATGGCCCACCTCTCCGAGGACGAGGGCCTCATCGAGGCGTTCACCTCGGGCGAGGACCTGCACACCACGGCCGCCTCCCAGGTGTTCGCCGTGGAGCCCGCCGCGGTGGACGCGGAGATGCGCCGCAAGATCAAGGCGATGTCGTACGGCCTGGCCTACGGGCTGTCGGCCTTCGGCCTCTCCCAGCAGCTGAACATCGACGCCGGCGAGGCCCGCGCGCTGATGGACGCCTACTTCGAGCGCTTCGGCGGCGTCCGTGACTATCTGCGCCGCGCCGTCGACGAGGCCCGGGCGACGGGCTACACGGCGACGCTCTTCGGCCGCCGCCGCTACCTCCCCGACCTCAACAGCGACAACCGCCAGCGCCGCGAGGCCGCCGAGCGCATGGCCCTCAACGCGCCCATCCAGGGCACGGCGGCGGACATCGTCAAGATCGCCATGCTCAACGTCGACCGGTCCCTGCGCGAGGAGAACCTCACCTCCCGCATGCTCCTCCAGGTCCACGACGAAATCGTCCTGGAAATCGCCCCGGGCGAGCGCCGGACCGCCGAGGAACTGGTCCGCCGAGAAATGTCCAACGCCGTCCACCTCAACGTCCCCCTGGGCGTCTCGGTGGGCGCGGGGCCGGACTGGGAGTCGGCAGCCCACTGACACCACGTCTCGACGCCGGGCCGGCTACCCAACCGGCCCGGCACCGGGTTCCGCTTTGGAGGGACAGGACGACAGCGCGCCCCAAAGGGGCGCGGGGCTGTATCGATGTGCGGCTCCGCCGCGGGGGCGCGACCAGCCACAAACGACCCGCAGCCCGAGAAAAGCGCCACCACGCAGACGGTCGGATTCCGCCCAACCCCCGGAGGGACCCGTCACTCGCGTGGCCCCCGCAAAAGCGCTTCTCCCACCCCCCGCCCGTAAGGATGCGGGCATGGGTATACGCACGCTCAACCGCCGGACGGCCCCGGCACCGGCGAACGCGAACACCGAAGACGCCCCCACAGCGCGCCCCACGGTCCCACTCTTCGCCCCCGGCGCAAGCACCGCCCGCATCCCCGCCGACCTGATGGGCGCTCTGCGGCACAGGGCGACAACCCTCCGCGGCTACCTGGCGCTCGCCCGCACCGCACTCCCACGCCGCCGTCCCGGCCGTGCGGGCCGTACCGTCACCGTGTTCGTCGCGACGGCAGAAACCGTCACCGAGCCCCCGGACGGCTCGGCTCCCGACCGGCCCCATCCGCATCCGCACCCGAACTGCCAGGGCCCCGGACCGGACGCCACACCCTGACGCCCACGGCGTACAGCACCAGCCCCAGAACGAGCCCCGCGCCCGCTCCGAAGCACAGCGTGGGAATCAGCTCCCAGTACTTCGCGGTGGAACCCCAGTAGGCCCACCAGCGCGACACCCGCTGTACGGCCGCCACTGCGGCACATCCGCCGATCACCACAGCGGCCCACCACCGGTCCGGTACCGAGAGCACCGGAACACCGACCGGCGCGACAGCACCGGTCCGCCGTAGCGCCACGATCACGAATGCGGCGATGACGACCGCGGCGACCGCCGAACCGCCGTACTGCAGATACCAGTACAGCGGCGATCCCGCGATCTCCTCGCCCAGGACTGGAAAGAGCCGCATCCCCCAGCGGTCGAGGTGCGTGAACGCGTCCCACACGACATGAGTCAGTGAGCCGAGGACGGCCGAGACATACCAGCGCAGCGCCGACGACGGCCGTACGCGTGCGTGTGGTGCCCCGCAGCGCAACAGGGTGGCCACCCGCGCCTGTCGCCGCGGCGGTAGCAGGGCCACCAGCGGCTCGCGCATCAGGAGCCACAGGCCCACCAGCGCCAGGGCGATCGCCGCATCGACGGTGAACACACCCGCGAACGAGTGCGTGACATCGCCGAACTTCATCGCCTCCGGCAGGACACTCGCCACGTAATAGGTCATGTCCGGAGAGAACGACCCCGCCACCAGTGCGGCCGGTACGAGGGCGAGGCGGCCGGTTCCGTCGGTGCGTATGCCGGGCAGTACGGCCGCCGCGTGGCTGAGCGTGAACGGCAACGGGGCTCCTCGTGCGGGGTGTTGGCGGGGCCGCTCGGGCCCCGGGCGTCGGCGAAGCCAGTATGCGGGACATCCGGCGGGCGGACCGCATGTGGCCAACCGGTAAAAATCGGGCACCAACGGGTGCCCCCGCAAAGGAAGTTGTCGTAGTGTCGCCTGGGTCACCGCGCCGGGAGCATGCGGTCGAACAGATGAACAGTGGCTAAAAGGGTGCCGCGAGGGCAACTGTCGCGGCGAGTCGATCGTCACAACAGGGGCGGGCTCGGCACGGCGAGCCCGGCCGGCAGACCGGCAGGCAGAGTCGGGCGCCCGGGCGTCCACGGGAGGGGTCCATTTCATGGCGGCGCAATTCGGCAGGCTCCGCAAGGGGGCGGTGAACACGACGGTGGCCGCGGTCGTGGTCGCGGCACTGGCCGCGTCCCAGGCTCCGGGAGTGACGACCGACGACGCCGGCAGAAGGGTCACCACCGGCACCCAGCCCTCCCCGGACACACCTGCCGAGGACAGCGCGACCGGCAACTCGCCGTACTACACGGACCTGCCGCCGCTCAACAGCCCCAACCCCTCGCCGTCCGCCGGCACCCCCGTCGACCCGGGCGTCACCGAGGCGGGCATCCCCGCGACCGTCCTCGACGCGTACAAGAAGGCCCAGGCCGCGCTCCAGCAGGCCAAGCCCGGCTGCAACCTCCCCTGGGAGCTCCTCGCCGCGATCGGCAAGGTCGAGTCGGGCCAGGCCCGCGGCGGGCGCGTCGACGCCGAGGGCACCACGATCTCCCCGATCCTCGGCCCGCAGCTCAACGGCAACGGCTTCGCGAACATCGGCGACACCGACAACGGCGCCTACGACGGGGACAGCTCGTACGACCGTGCCGTCGGCCCCATGCAGTTCATCCCCTCCACCTGGGAGTGGGCCGGCCGCGACGGCAACGACGACGGCAAGAAGGACCCCAACAACATCTACGACGCCGCGCTCGCCGCCGGCCACTACCTGTGCCGCTTCGGCTGGGACCTGTCCACGCAGGCCGACCTCGACCGCGCGATCCTCAGCTACAACAACTCGCGGGACTACCTCAACCTCGTCATGACGTGGCTGGAGTACTACCGCGAGGGCACCCACGAGATCCCGGACGGCACCGGCACCCTCCCGTCGGACCGCAGCGACGACACGGCGGGCGCGAGCCCCACGCCGACGCCGCCTGCGACGCCCGGCACCCCGACGACACCCAAGCCGCCGAGCAGCCACAATCCGGGCGGCGACCACGGCTCGCCCAGCCCCAAGCCGCCGCCGGCCACCACCCCGCCGAGCACGACGCCTCCCACGCCCACCGACACCGTGCACCACCTGGAGGACGCGGGCACCGCCAAGCTCACCGCGATGGCCGGCGACACCTTCACCGAGAAGATCGGCACCCGCGCCGAGACCAAGGCCGGCAAGGCCGTCGCCAGGGTCCGGGTCCGCTTCACGATCATCGGCCCCACCGACGCCACCTTCAGCACCGGCGAGAAGTACGCGACCGTCCTCACCAACAGCGTCGGCAAGGCGACCGCGCCCGCGCTCAAGGCGGGCGAGGACACCGGCGGCTTCGTGGTCCGCGCCACCGTCGTCGGCCGTACGGTCACCGGCCTCGACTACGCGGCCACCGTCACCGAGCGCGCCGCCGACACTCTGACCCGCACCAGCGAGACCGCGCTGACCTGCACGCCCGGCGGCGAGTTCGCCGACCAGGTCGAGGTGAAGGCGACCTACAAGGACGCCGTGGCCGACAAGGTCGCGGCCACCGCCACGCTCATCAAGTCGGCGGACGACCCGGCCGAGAACGACAAGGGCCCCTACTTCAAGGACGCCGACGGCAAGGCCGTACGCACCCTGACCGGTCTGACGACGGACGCGAAGGGCCTGCTCAAGCTGCCGAAGCTGTACGCCGACGACGCCACCGGCACGTTCCTGCTCCGCATCAACACCGCGGGCGGCGCGACGCTGACCGTCGAGCTGAAGGTGGCGGCGGCCGAGACGTCGCCCAGCCCGACGCCGTCGGAATCGGCGTCCGGATCGGCATCGCCGAGCCCGAGCGCGTAGGCGCCGCAGAGTCCACCGAAGGGCGCCCCCTCCGCCACGGCGGACGGGGCGCCCTTTGTTCATGCGCTCAACCTGTTCTCATCTCGCCCGCCCGTTGCTACGGTGCCGAAACTGACGCTGTATCAGATGTCGCAGTCCCGGAGTGTCACAGTCCGGGATTCGGGAGGCCCGTATGCGCGCCCTGATCGCCGCCGCGACCGGTCTCGTCGCCGCGCTCGCCCTGGTCCTCGCAATGACCGCGATGGGCTCACCCGCGGGTGAGACATCCCCCAAGCCGCTGCTGACGACGGTGCCCACACACCCGTAACCGCCCGTCCGGGAGGGAGGCCGAGATGCGCCGCAAGGCCGGCCTGGTCCTGCTCGCCCTCGCCGTGTTCTTCGCGGCGCTGTCCCCGCTGCTGCGCTGGTACGCCTTCCCGCGCCTGGCCAAGATCCCGGCCAACCAGTACCAGGACATGGTCCTGGAGGCGAAGGACGCGACCCTCCTCGACTACGGCACGATGAAGGCCCGCAAGGTCTCCAAGGTCACCATCGTGCAGACGCTCAAGGGCAACGTCGAAGCCTCGGAGAAGATCGAGCGGACGGCCGGCAAGGACGTCGTGGTCTGGGACGGCCTGTCCTACGTCGTCGGCCCCGACGGCAAGATGGTCTCCAAGATCCCCGAGCGCTACATCTTCGACGCCCACACCCAGGAACCCGTCCACGCCACCGGCGAGATGGTCGACGGCGACCCGGTCAAGCGGCAGGGCATCGAGTTCAAGTGGCCCTTCCTGACGGAGAAACGGGACTACGAGTACTTCGACGCGCAGGCCCGGATCACCGCTCCCATCCACTACAAGGGCACCCAGGACTTCCGCGGCGTCGAGGTCTACTACTTCGAACAGACCATCCCGTGGACCGAGGTCAGGTTCCCCAGGACCATGCCGGTCGAGGGCATCACCCCGGAGTCGGTCGCCAAGACCGGCACGACCCGCTGGTACACCACCGTCCGCAAGTTCTGGGTCGAACCGCTCACCGGAGCACCCGTCTACGGCGAGGAGATCCACAAGGAGGAACTGCGCGGCGGCACCCTGCTCGGGGACCGCGACAAGGTGACGGCGTTCGCAGGCCACGTGAAGATGCGCGAGGACTACATCGCCTCCACGGTGGACCTGGTCAAGTCCAACCGCACGCTGGTCCTGCTGCTGACGTCGTATCTCCCCTGGGGCTTCCTGGCCCTGGGCCTGCTGCTCCTGGCGCTGTCCCTCTACCTGGAGGCACGCAGCCGCCGCCCCGGCGACCCGGAACCGACGAAGGACACCGAACCGGAACCGGTCAGCGCCTGAGCCTGGCGTTCGTGTGCCGGGTCGGCTCGGCGGAGGCCGGGTCCTCGGGCCACGGATGCTTCGGATAGCGCCCGCGCAGCTCCGCCCGTACGCCCTTGTAGCCGTCCCTCCAGAAGGAGGCGAGGTCGGCCGTGACGGCGGCGGGCCGGCCGGCGGGGGAGAGCAGGTGGACGAGGAGCGGCACGCCGGCGACGGACGGCGACTCGTGCAGTCCGAACATCTCCTGCAACTTCACGGCGAGGACGGGCTGTTCGGGGTTGCCGTAGTCGATCCGGATTCTGGACCCACTGGGTACGCCCATCCGCTCGGGCGCCAGCTCGTCGAGCCGCCCGGCCTCTCCGGAGGCCCACGGCAGCAGCCTGGTGAGCGCCTGCCCGGCGTCGATCCGCGCCAGCTCGGCCCGCCGCCGCGCCCGGCTCAGCTCCGGCTCCAGCCATTCGTCCACGCGCGCGTGCAGCGCGTCGTCGGAGACATCGGGCCAGGGCGCACCGAGGTGGAGGTGAAGGAAGGCGAGCCGCTGCCGCAGTACGCCCGCGTCGGGCGACCACCGCAACAGGGCGAGCCCTTCCTGACGCAGCCCTTCCAGAAGCGCATCGCGTACGAGTACGGGGTCGGCGTCCCGCAAGGGCCGCACCGCGAGCTCGATCGCCCCGAGCCGCTCGACCCGCCGGGCGACGACGTCCCCGTCGGCCCAGTGGACCTCCTGGCTCTCGGAGTACAGCGAGGCCGCCGCGGACCGGGCCGTGTCCTCGTCCGACACGGCGGCGAGCTGCACGCGCGCGTGCCCCTTGCCGACGGGACGGTCCGCGACGGCCACGGCGATCCACGGGGCGCCGCGCAGCGGGCTTCCCGCACCGAGTTCGGCGCGAGTGCCGGAGGCCATGAGGTAGGAGCCGCCGTCGGCTCTGGCGACACGCTCGGGGAAGGCGAGGGCGGCGACGAGGCCCGCGGTGCGGTCGTCCGCACTCCGCGCGGCAGAGTTCTCGCTGTTCGCCCGCAAACGCCGGACCTCCGCCCGCCAGCGCCCCGCATAGGCGTCACCGCCACGCCGAGCCGCCCGCACGGCGGCAGCCAGGTCGTCCCCGTACTCCCTCGGGGCCTCCTCGCTGAGCAGCGCGACCGCCTCGGCACCCGCACCGGAGGTGTCCAGCAGCGCCCGGCCCAGTCGGGGATGCAGCCCCAGCCGGGACAGCGCGATGCCCCGATCCGTGGCCCGCCCGTCGCGGTCCACCGCCCCGATGGCCGTCAGTACGTTCCGCGCCGCAGCCATCGCCCCACTGGGCGGCGGATCCAGCAACGCCAGCCCGGTAGCGTCCGGATCGCCCCAGCACGCCGCCTGCAACGCGAACGCCGTCAGGTCGGCCACCTTGATCTCCGGCGACGGGAACCGCGGCAGCCGCACGTCCTCCGCCTCCGCCCAGCACCGGTACACCGCACCCGGCGCCTCCCGCCCGGCCCGCCCCGCCCGCTGCCGGCCGGCCGCCTGCGAGGCCCGTACCGTCGTCAGCGCGCTCAGCCCGCGCGCGTGATCGACCCGCGGCTCCCGCGCCAGGCCGGAGTCGACGACCACACGTACCCCGGGAACCGTCAGCGACGACTCCGCGACGGACGTCGCCAGCACCACCCGGCGCCGCTGCCCGCCGGTCAGCACCGCGTCCTGCACGGTGGCCGACGCCCGCCCGTGCACCTGCAGAACCTCGACGTCCCCGAGATCCCCCAGCTGCCCGGCCACCCGCGCGATCTCGCCGACACCCGGCAGGAAACACAGCACGTCCCCCGCCCACTCGGCCAGCGCCCGCCGGACCGTCGACGCCACGTGCGTCAGCAGCGCCGGGTCGACCCGCATGCCGTGCGGGGGCCGTACGGGACGCGTCGGCGGTGCCCACACCACCTCCACGGGGTGCGAGACGCCCTCCGCCTCCACCACCGGCGCATCGCCCAGCAGCCGCGCCCACCCCTGCGCGTCCGTCGTCGCGGACGCGGCCACCAGCCGCAGCTCCGGCCGCAGCGCCTGACGTACGTCCCACAGGAACGCCGCCACCGTGTCCGCGTCCAGATGCCGCTCGTGGCACTCGTCGAGCACGACGACGTCCACACCCGCCAGCTCCTGGTCGCGCTGCAAACGCTGCAACAGCACACCGGTCGTGACGACCTCCACGCGCGCGTGGCGCCCGACGACCCGTTCGCCACGCACGGTGTAACCGACGCTCTCGCCGGCCTTCTCGCCGAGCAGCCACGCCATCCGCCGGGCGGCGGCGCGAGCGGCGATCCGCCGTGGCTCGGCCACGACGACCCGCCGCGCCGGTCCCTCGCCGAGCAGCCCGGCCAGCACCAGCGGCACCAGGGTGGTCTTGCCGGTGCCGGGCGGCGCGACGAGCACCGCGGTGCCGTGCGTGTCCAGGGCGTCGTTCAGACCGGGCAGGGCGCTGCGTACCGGCAGCGCGTCCAGGGCGTCGTAACGGATCACGCCCTCAGTCTCTCCCCCGGCCTCCGGCCGGGGGTGCCCCCATCTCGCTTCGCTCGCACACGAAGATCGCCGTCCCCGGGATCAGGTTCCCGCGCAGCGGCGACCAGCCGCCCCACTCCGAGGTGTTCCAGGCCGGCCACTCCGGCTCCACCAGGTCCACCAGCCGGAAGCCCGCGGCCACGACGTCGCGGACCCGGTCGCCGATCGTCCTGTGGTGCTCGACGTAGACCGCGCGGCCCTCGTCGTCCTGCTCGACGTAAGGAGTGCGGTCGAAGTAGGAAGCCGAGACGGACAGCCCCTCCGGGCCCGGCTCGTCGGGGAACGCCCAGCGGATGGGGTGGGTCACCGAGAAGACGAGACGCCCTCCCGGCCGCAGCACCCGGCGCACCTCCTTCAGCACCAGCACCGGGTCGGCGACGAACGGCAGCGCGCCGTACGCCGAGCACACCAGGTCGAACGAGGTGTCGGCGAAGGGGAGCGCGCCCGCGTCCGCGCACACCAGGGGGAACGCGCCGCCGATGCGCAGCGCGTGCTGGAGCTGGCGGTGCGAGATGTCCAGGGCGACCGGGCGGGCCCCCTGCGCGGTCAGCCAGCGCGAGCACTGGGCCGCGCCGGCGCCGATCTCCAGGACGTCCTTGCCCTTGAGGTCCTCCGGCGGACCGAGCAGCTCGGCCTCCACCTCGTCGAGGCCCTCGGGACCCCAGACGAATCGGTCGTCGCCGAGGAAGGTGCCGTGCTCGGTCTGGTACTCGTCCGCGTTCCGGTCCCACCAGCCACGGTTGGCGTGCGAGCTCTCCGCTACGCCGGACTCACGGCGCGTGGCCTCCGGTTCGTACTCTTGGATGATCGGCTCCCTCGTCGTACTCTTCCGTCACCCGAACGGCACGGGCCCTCGCGGTCGTGTCACGTGAGGGGTGTTCCAAGGCCTGCGTGGCCTCAGGAGACAGGTTTTGTGCCGGGTATGCGGCGATCCGCCCCGGGTGGGCGGCTTCGCGCATTGACCCTGTCCGGCTGCCCCCGTATGCTACAAGTTGCGCTGCGGGCCTGCGCACCTCAGACGTAGCAGGCTGCGCTCGCATCTGTTGTATGTCCCCTCGGTTTTCGAGGCGCCATCACCTTTCCCTGGTGAGGCGCTTCCTTGGCTGTCCGGCTTCTTCAGAGCGATACGGGCTCCCGGCGTAGCAGTACCTACGACTTCAATGTCCGTACCGGAGCCCTTTCCCACATGACGAGCAGCACCGAGACCACCGCCACCACCCCGCAGGTTGCGGTCAACGACATCGGTAACGAGGAAGCATTCCTCGCCGCGATCGACGAGACGATCAAGTACTTCAACGACGGCGACATCGTCGACGGCGTCATCGTGAAGGTCGACCGGGACGAGGTCCTGCTCGACATCGGTTACAAGACCGAAGGTGTCATCCCGAGCCGAGAGCTCTCGATCAAGCACGACGTCGACCCCAACGAGGTCGTCGCCGTCGGTGACGAGATCGAAGCCCTTGTTCTCCAGAAGGAGGACAAGGAAGGCCGCCTGATCCTCTCGAAGAAGCGTGCCCAGTACGAGCGCGCCTGGGGCACCATCGAGAAGATCAAGGAAGAGGACGGCATCGTCACCGGTACCGTCATCGAGGTCGTCAAGGGTGGTCTCATCCTCGACATCGGCCTCCGTGGCTTCCTCCCGGCCTCCCTGGTCGAGATGCGCCGCGTTCGCGACCTCCAGCCCTACGTGGGCAAGGAGCTCGAGGCCAAGATCATCGAGCTGGACAAGAACCGCAACAACGTGGTCCTGTCCCGCCGTGCCTGGCTGGAGCAGACCCAGTCCGAGGTCCGCCAGACGTTCCTCACGACCCTCCAGAAGGGTCAGGTCCGTTCCGGCGTCGTCTCCTCGATCGTCAACTTCGGTGCCTTCGTGGACCTGGGTGGCGTCGACGGTCTGGTCCACGTCTCCGAGCTCTCCTGGAAGCACATCGACCACCCGTCCGAGGTTGTCGAGGTCGGCCAGGAAGTCACCGTCGAGGTTCTCGACGTCGACATGGACCGCGAGCGTGTCTCCCTGTCGCTGAAGGCGACGCAGGAGGACCCGTGGCAGCAGTTCGCCCGGACCCACCAGATCGGTCAGGTCGTCCCGGGTAAGGTCACCAAGCTGGTTCCGTTCGGTGCGTTCGTCCGCGTGGACGAGGGCATCGAGGGTCTGGTCCACATCTCCGAGCTGGCCGAGCGCCACGTGGAGATCCCGGAGCAGGTCGTCCAGGTCAACGACGAGATCTTCGTCAAGGTCATCGACATCGACCTCGAGCGCCGCCGCATCAGCCTCTCGCTGAAGCAGGCCAACGAGTCCTTCGGTGCCGACCCGGCCTCGGTCGAGTTCGACCCGACCCTGTACGGCATGGCCGCGTCCTACGACGACCAGGGCAACTACATCTACCCCGAGGGCTTCGACCCCGAGACCAACGACTGGCTCGAGGGCTACGAGACCCAGCGCGAGGCTTGGGAGGGCCAGTACGCCGAGGCGCAGCAGCGCTTCGAGCAGCACCAGGCCCAGGTCATCAAGTCCCGCGAGGCGGACGCTGCGGCTGCCGCCGAGGGTGGCGACGCGCAGGGTGCGGCTCCGGCCGCGTCCGGTGGCGGTTCGTACTCCTCCGAGGGCCCGGACAACTCCGGCGCGCTTGCCTCGGACGAGGCGCTTGCCGCGCTGCGCGAGAAGCTGGCGGGCGGCCAGAGCTGAACGCTTGCTCGCTGAGGCCTAGCAGTTGACTGAGGGGCCGTACCTTTCGAGGTGCGGCCCCTCAGTGCTGCGCGGAAGGCTCGTCCTTCGGCTGCAGGTCGGTGGGGGCTTGTCGCGCAGTTCCCCGCGCCCCTGAAAGGGCGTTGCCCGGACCGGCAAGATCAATGAGCTGCTTCTTCGGGAATGCCCATGCCCGTACGGGTGTTGTGGCGTATGAACACGAGGAGGAGCGGTCACAGTGCTTGATCCGCAGGGTTTGTACGCATGGGAGCCGAAGGGCCTCGCCGTTGTCGACATGGCGCTTGCCCAGGAGTCGGCCGGCCTTGTCATGCTCTACCACTTCGACGGATACATCGACGCGGGTGAGACCGGCGACCAGATCGTCGACGGGCTCCTGGACTCGCTGCCCCACCAGGTCGTCGCCCGCTTCGACCACGACCGGCTGGTGGACTACCGCGCCCGTCGCCCGCTGCTGACGTTCAAGCGCGACCGCTGGGCCGAGTACGAGGATCCCACCATCGAGGTGCGGCTCGTCCAGGACGCCACCGGCGCGCCGTTCCTGCTGTTGTCCGGGCCCGAGCCGGACGTGGAGTGGGAGCGCTTCGCCGCGGCCGTCAAGGAGATCGTGGAGCGGCTCGGGGTGCGCCTCTCGGTGAACTTCCACGGCATCCCGATGGGCGTCCCGCACACCCGCCCGGTCGGCGTCACCCCGCACGGCAACCGCGTCGACCTCGTCCCCGGCCACCGCAGCCCCTTCGACGAGGCACAGGTGCCGGGCAGTGCCGAGTCCCTGGTCGAGTACCGGCTGATGGAGGCCGGGCACGACGTCCTGGGCGTCGCCGCGCACGTCCCGCACTACATCGCCCGCTCCCCGTACCCGGACGCGGCGCTCACCGTCCTGGAGGCGGTCACCGCGGCGACCGGGCTGGTCCTGCCCGGCATCGCGCACTCCCTGCGCACGGACGCCCACCGCACGCAGAACGAGATCGACCGGCAGATCCGCGAGGGCGACGAGGAGCTCACCAACCTCGTGGAGGGCCTGGAGCACCAGTACGACGCGGTCGCGGGCGCGGAGAGCCGGGGCAACATGCTCGCCGAGCCGGTGGACATCCCGTCGGCGGACGAGATCGGGCGGGAGTTCGAGCGGTTCCTGGCGGAGCGGGAAGGCGACAACTGAGGGCCGTCGGCGACGTCGGTCGAGGGGAAAGTCGGCCTGCCCGGTGCTTTGTCAGAGGCAGGCCCTAAGCTTCGGGGCATGCTGAAGGTGGGCCTGACCGGGGGCATCGGAGCCGGTAAGAGCGAGGTGTCGCGGCTGCTCGTGGGCCACGGGGCCGTGCTGATCGACGCGGACCGGATCGCGCGCGAGGTCGTCGCTCCCGGCAGCCCCGGCCTAGCCGCGGTCGTCGACGCCTTCGGCGAGGACGTGCTCACCGAGGACGGCAGCCTGGACCGGCCCAGGCTGGGCTCGATCGTCTTCGCCGACCCCGACCGGCTCGCCGTACTGAACTCGATCGTGCACCCCCTCGTCGGCGCCCGCTCCCGAGAGCTCGAAGAGGCCGCCGCCGAGGACGCCGTCGTCGTCCACGACGTCCCGCTCCTCACGGAGAACGGCCTGGCGCCGCTGTACGACGTGGTGGTCGTCGTCGACGCCGGCCCCGAGACCCAGCTCGACCGGCTCGTCCGGCTGCGCGGTATGACCGAGGAGGACGCACGTGCGCGCATGGCCGCGCAGGCGACGCGTGACAAGCGCCTGGAGATCGCGGACATCGTCATCGACAACGACGTACCACTGGAAGAACTTCAGCGACGCGTGAAGGACGTGTGGGACGAGCTCGTGCGCAGAGCCCACGGGGCCCAGGCGAGCCCTCCGCCCCCCTCGCCGCAGGAATAGCCCCGGCGCGATCGCGCGTTGAACCCTTCCAGTGAGGGAAGGACTTTGCCGTGCCCGAGACCAGCGGATCGCCCGGACGTACTCCGGAGACGCACGTCATCGACTTCCGCGCCGCCGAGCATCTGCTCGCCGCGCGGGATCCGCGGGGCGCGGTGAAGCTGCTCGACGGAGTCATCGCCGCGCACCCGGAGAACACCGCCGCCCGGCTGCTGCGCGCGCGTGCCTTCTTCGCCGCCGCGCAACTGCGGCCCGCCGAGCTGGAGTTCACCATCGTCCTGGAGCGCGAGCCGGACAACGCGTTCGCGCACTTCGCGCTCGCCCGGACCTACGAGCGCCGGGGCCGGCCCGACGAGGCCAAGCGCCACTTCCGGCTGGCGGCCGCGCTCGACCCGAACCCGCAGTACCTCAAGGCGGCACGGTTCGAAGCGTGAGCGGCAACTAGGGGTGGGGATTCTCGGGCGGCCGGTACGGCGGTATGTCACGTCCCGGCTGGTAGTGCGGGCCCTGGCGGATGTGTCTGAGGACCATGGCCATGTCGATCGTGATCACCAGCCACAGCGCCCCGAAAGCCGCCGCCCAGCCGGGGCGTCCCGCGAGCGCAAAGGCGGCGGTACCGAAGATCGCCCACACCACGCCCCACACGCACAGCCAGAAGCGGGCCCGCAGTGCACTGCGCGCTGTCCTGGGCTCACTGCCCGTACGCATCGGGATCATCGCTCCTTCCTGAAACGTACTCCTCGTACTCCACGAAGGGGGCCTCGTGCTGCCGGACACCGATGAACTGGCCGAAAGCCTGCTAGACCTCGGGGTGCCCCACGAGGACATCAACGACCTGGTACGGATGGGCCGACGGGTGACGGACGACCCGGAGCTGCGGCAGTTCCTGGAGCGGTCCGTCGACGAGCTCGTCCGGGGGATCGGGGAGGTCGGCGGCCCGGTCGACCTGCCGGACCTCGACTGGGCCTCGGGGCCCCTGCGGCGCTGCATCCCCGTGTACGTGTTCGTCGCGGCGCTGCCGTCCACACGTGCCTACCACCGGGAGCGAGGCATCCCCGCCGATGTCTCCCGGCGCACCCTCGCGGACCTCGGGCGGAACATGGCCGTGCACCGCAGACGGCATGGCCGGACGGGTGTGCAGGCACCGTGGTGGCTCGTCCACCACTTCCGGGGCGAGCTGTACCAGCTGGGGCGGCTGCAGTTCGAGCGGGCACGGCTCGGACAGCGTGCGGGGACGCGGCTCGCGGCGGCCGGGCTCGACGTGGGCCCCGACTCGGGCTGTCTCAACGTGCACATCCCCGACTTCCTCGGGCCGCTGTCACCGGCCGCGGTCGACCGGTCCCTGTCACTGGCCCGGGAGTTCTTCGCCGTGCACTTTCCGCAGGAGCGGTACGAGGTGGCGACCTGCCACTCCTGGCTGCTGGACCCGCAGCTCAGGAAGTACCTGCCCGGGGACTCCAACATCGTGCGCTTCCAGGAGCGTTTCCGCATCGCCCACGAGGACCGGGAGCAGGCCGACAGCGAGCCGGTCCAGTTCGTCTTCGGCGACCCGGAGCTGTCGGTCGAGAGCCTGCCGCGGCGCACGGCCGTGGAGCGGGCCGTCGGGGACCACCTGCGGGCGGGCGGTCACTGGTACGTGGGGCATGGGTGGCTGCCGTTCGACGGGTGCGGGTGAAATTCTTCGTACGGCGATGACGAATTGCCGTCCTACGGCGATGAGTTCCGCAATCGGGCCCGGTCTACCTCTCCGACAGCATCACGGAACGCTTCACCCAGGAGACCCCCATGTCCCAGACCGCCGCCTCCGTCACCACCGCCGCCTCCGCCACGGCCCCCACGTCCGGCACCGTCATCGCCGAGTCCGCGACCCCGCGCGGCCGCCGCGCCCGCATCGCCCTGCGCGGCCTGCAGATCCTGCTCGCCCTGTTCTACGGGATCGCGAGCGCGCTGCCCAAGCTGATCGCGCACCCGTCGGCCACCGAAGGCTTCGACGAGCTCGGCTGGGGCAGCGCGGGGATGTACACCATCGGCGCGCTCGAACTGGCCGGGGCCATAGCGCTGTTGATCCCGGTGCTGCAGTCGGTGGCGGCGATGGCGCTGAGCGCGCTGATGGTCGGCGCGTTCGTTGTCACGATCACCGCCTTCGGCGGCGAGAACGCGGCGACACCGGTCATCCTCATCGTGCCCCTCGCCCTGATCGCCTGGGCCCGGCGGCGTTCGAACGCGGATCTGCTGCGGCTGGTACGACGACGCGCCTGACGGGTTGGCTGTGCACCCGCGCGCAACGACCTCGGTGGCGTCCGGCCCGGCCTTCCCGGCCTGCCGGACGCCACCGTCGTCTGTCACCGTCCGCGCGGTCCTTCCGCGCCGCCGCCCATGAGTCCGCGGAGTCGTTCCAGCTCGCGGCGGTCCCGCTTGGTCGGGCGGCCCGTGCCGCGGTCGCGGATGCCCGCCGGGGCGACGGCCTCGCGCGGCGGGGGAGGGGGCGAGTTGTCGACGTAGCACTGAAGCGCCACCGGTGCGCCGACCCGCTTGCGGATCAGATGCTTGACGATGACGATCCGCTCCCGGTTCTCCTGGCGCAGGCGAACCTCGTCGCCGATGCGCAGGGAGTGCGAGGGCTTCACGTTCTGGCCGTTCACGCGCACATGCCCGCCCTTGCAGGCGGTGGCGCCCATGGAGCGGGTCTTGACCAGGCGTACGGCCCAGATCCAGCTGTCGATCCGTACGGACTCGCCGCTCTGCGCACCGGCGGCCTCGGCCGCGGCCACGGCGGCGGCGATCTGCGGGTCGACGGCCTGCTGCGTGTCGGCCGTGTCCGGCTGCCCCTCGGCCGTGCCGCCGGCCTTCTCCTCGTCATCCTCGGAAGCCATGCCTCGACCTTAGTCCCGTCCCGGCGCCCGCAGTGCCCGCACGCAGTCCCCGCCCGCAGTCCCCGTACGGGGCCGCGGCGGCTTTACGGTGGAGCTGTGGACGCACTGGCCGATCTCGACCGCACCATCGCGGGCTGCCGGGCCTGCCCACGGCTGGTCGACTGGCGTGAGGAAGTGGCCCGCACGAAGCGCGCCGCCTTCGCCGACCAGACGTACTGGGGCCGCCCGGTGCCCGGCTTCGGCCCGCCGGACGCCCGGCTGCTGATCATCGGGCTCGCCCCGGCCGCGCACGGGGGCAACCGCACCGGCCGGATGTTCACCGGGGACCGCTCCGGAGACGTGCTCTACCAGGCGTTGTACGACGTGGGCCTCGCCTCGCAGCCCACGTCGGTCGCCGTCGACGACGGCCTCGAACTGTACGGCGTGCGCGTCACGGCCCCCGTGCACTGTGCGCCGCCCGCCAACAAACCCACGCCCGATGAGCGCGAGACCTGCCGTTCCTGGCTGGTGCGGGAGCTGAGGCTGCTGCGCCCGACCGTGCGGGCTGTCGTCGTACTGGGCGCCTTCGGCTGGCAGGCGACCCTGCCCGCGCTGGTGGAGGCGGGGTGGAGCGTGCCCAGGCCGCGGCCGGCGTTCGCGCACGGGGCGCGGGTCCCGCTGGACGGCGCCGGCGGGCGCGACGGGCTCGACCTCTTCGGATGCTTCCACGTCAGCCAGCGCAACACCTTCACCGGCAGACTCACACCCGAGATGCTGCGGGACGTGCTGCGTGCGGCGGCGGAGGCGGCCGGCCTGAAATGAGGGGCGGGGCCGGTCGGGCCGTCGATACGGTGCCCGGATGACGCTCTACCCGGAGATCGAACCGTACGACCACGGCATGCTCGACGTCGGCGACGGCAACCACGTCCACTGGGAGACCTGCGGGAACCCGCACGGCAAGCCCGCGCTCGTGCTGCACGGCGGGCCGGGCTCCGGCTGCACCCCGTACTTCCGGCGGCTGTTCGATCCGGCCGCCTACCGGATCGTGCTGCTGGACCAGCGCGGGTGCGGGCGTTCGACACCGCACGCCAGCGCGTACGAGACCGACATGAGCGTGAACACGACGGCCCATCTCATCGCCGACCTGGAGCTGCTGCGCGGGCACCTGGGGGTTGATCGGTGGCTGGTGTGGGGCGTGTCGTGGGGGTCCGTGCTGGGGCTGCGGTATGCGCAGACGCATCCGGGGGCCGTGTCCGAGCTGGTGCTGACCGGGGTCGCCACCGGTTCGAACCCTGAAGTGGCCCTGCTGACCAGGGGATTGGGGCGGATCTTCCCGGCGGCGTTCGAGCGGTTCGTGGGTGAGCTGCCGCCCGGGGAGCGCAAGGGCAACCTCGCCGCGGCGTACAACAGGCTGATCGAGTCGCCCGACCCCGGCATGCGGGCGCGTGCGGCGCGGGCCTGGACGGACTGGGAGACGGCGTGCGTCCCCGCCCCGCCCCGGTCGGTCCCGCGGTACGAGGACGAGCGGTTCCGTATGGGTTTCGCCCGTACCGTCACGCACTACTTCGGCAACGACCACTTCCTGGGGGAGGACAACGACGAGGGTGTCGTCCTGCGGGACGCCCCGCAGCTGAAGGGCATCCCCGGCACCCTCGTCCAGGGCAGCCTCGACTTCGGCAACCTGCTCGGGACCGTGTGGCGGCTCCATCAGGCCTGGTCCGGCAGCGAGTTGGCCGTCATCCACGACGTGGGGCACGACGCGGGGGCACCGACCGTGGTGGCGGCGCTGGTGGCGGCGACGGACAAGTACGCGGGACGCTAGCGGGCCTTGCCGCCCTCGGCCTCTCCGAAGAGGTGGCGGACCGTCGAGCGGTAGTTGGCCTGCACATGGGTGAGCGTGTGGGCGCGGGCGCGCTCGGGGTCGCCGGAGGCGATGGCCTCGTACAGGTCCTGGTGTTCGGTGAGGAGCTGGGGCCACTCCTCGTTCTGCCGGGTGAGCCAGCGCAGGCGGCCGTCGACCGGTTCCATGACCGAGGTCAGCAGGCTGTTGCCCGCCATGGCGAGGATCCGGTTGTGGAACCGGGTGTTGACGTCGGTGATCTTCTCGGCGTCCCCGGCCTCGGTCGCGCTCGCCGCGGCGCGCAGCAGTTCCCGCAGATCGGCGAGGTCCTCCGGCGTCGCCCGTGACGCCGCAAGTCCGGCCGCGTACACCTCCAGCGCCTCGCGCAGCTCGAAGAGTTCCTTGACGTCGGCGGGGCTCAACCGCCGTACGACTGTCCGGCGGGGTGTCTCGAAGTGGACGAACCCCTCGGCGACCAACGCGCGGATCGCCTCGCGGACCGGCACCCGGGAGACCCCGAAGCGGTCGGCCAGCTCGCGCTCGACCAGTCGATCGCCCGGAAGCAGGCGGCCCGCGATGATGTCCTGCCGCAGCGTGGCCAGGACGCGCTCGCGGACCGCCCCGAGCGGTTCGATCTTCGTCATGGGCCCATCTTCGCCGACTCCGAGGCTGTTTTACGGAGCGTTAACAGCAGCGATATCTGTCCGAACGGTTGACGGGAGGACCATGAGCGCAGTTTGGTATACCAAACGCGTTGCCAAGTGACCGGAAAATAGCCAAGCGACCGGAAAGCAGCCCTCCTCCCGTCCCCTCCCTCCTGGAGGCCCCGTGTCCCTCGCCGACCGTGCCGAAGCCACCGGCACACCAGCGTTCGTCCCCGATCCCCGGCTCACCAACGAAGACCTCGCGCCCGCCGGCAAGCGCAACTGGAAGGTCTTCGACCTCTTCGCCCTGTGGATGTCCGACGTCCACAACCTCGGCAACTACACCTTCGCGGCCGGTCTGCTGGTCCTCGGCATGAATGTTTGGCAGGTCTTCACCTCCCTGCTCGTCGGCTTCGTCCTCATCTACGTCGGCATGAACTGGATGGGGAAGATCGGCCAGCGCCATGGCGTCCCGTTCCCCGTCGTCAGCCGCATCAGCTTCGGCGTCTGGGGCGCCAACATCCCGGCGCTGATCAGGGCCGTGATCGCCATCATGTGGTACGGCATCCAGACCTATCTCGCCTCTGTCGCCGTGAACGTGATGCTGCTGGCCGCCTGGCCCGGCCTGGAGTCCTGGACGCACAGCTCCTTCCTGGGCCTGCACGCGCTCGGCTGGGTGTCGTTCCTTTCCCTGTGGCTGATCCAGGCGCTGATCATCAGCCGGGGCATGGAGTCGGTGCGCAAGTTCCAGGACTTCTGCGGCCCGGCGATCTGGGTGGTGATGATCGCGCTGGCGGTCTGGATCCTGGCCAAGGCCGGCTGGACGATCTCGCTCACCAGCACCCCGCACCCGGTCTCCGTCGGAGAGCAGTGGCGGCAGTGGTTCGGCGCGATCGGCCTGATCCTCGCCACGTACGGCACGCTGATGCTCAACTTCTGCGACTTCTCGCGCTTCGCACCGGACTACCGGACGGTGCGGAAGGGCAACTTCTGGGGCCTGCCCATCAACTCCACCGCCTTCGTGGTCGTCTCGGTGATCGTCACGGCCGGTTCGCTGGAGGTGTTCGGCGAGGCCATCACGGATCCGGCGGAGCTGGTGGCGAAGGTCGGCAACACCTGGGTCCTCGTGCTTGCCGCCCTGACGTTCGCCATCGCCACGATGGGCGTCAACATCGTCGCCAACTTCGTCTCGCCGGCGTACGACCTCGCCAACGTCTGGCCGCAGAAGATCACCTTCAAGGTCGGCGGCATGATCAGCACGGTGGCTGCGCTCGTGGTCACGCCGTGGAATCTCTTCTCGAACCCCACGGTCGTCAACTACTTCCTGGGCGGTCTCGGCGCCTTTCTGGGCCCGCTGTTCGGTGTGATCATGGTCGACTACTACCTGGTGAAGCACGGCCGGGTGGATGTGAACGAGCTGTTCTCCGCCGAGCCGGGTTCGCGCTACTACTACCGCAAGGGCGTCAATCCCAAGGCGCTGTGGGCGTTCCTGCCGGCGGCGGGGGTCGCGGCGGTGCTGGCGCTGGTGAAGGCGTTCAGCGATGTGGCGCCGTACTCCTGGTTCATCGGGACGGCGATGGCGGCGGTGCTGTATCTGGTGCTGTGCCGCGATGAGCGGGCCGAGTCCGAGGCCGCCGCGGGGTCCGTGGCGCGGGAGGTCTGAAGGACGTGCGGATCGTCGTCACCAACTGCAACACCACGCAGGAGATGACCGAGGAAATCGTAAGAGGTGCCCGGGCCGCCGCAGGCCCGGGCACCACCGTGCTCGGACTGACCCCCGGGTGGGGGCCCGCGTCGGCCGAGGGCTGGCTCGACAGCTACCTCTCGGCCGCGGCGGTGATGGACGCGCTGCGGAGGTACGAGGGTCCCGCCTACGACGCGGTCGTCATGGCCGGTTTCGGGGAGCACGGGCGCGAAGGCGTCCGGGAGCTGGTGGACGTACCGGTCGTCGACATCACGGAGGCGGCCGCGCACCTGGCCTGTCTGCTCGGGCGCCGGTACGGGGTGGTGACCACGCTGGAGCGCTCGTGCGGGCAGATCGAGGACAGTCTCGAGACGGCCGGGGTGGGCCGCAACTGCGTCGCCGTGATCGGTACGGGGCTCGGAGTGCTGGAACTGGAGGACGCCGAACGCACCGAGTCCGCCTTCCTGGCGGCCGCCGAACGGGCGCGGGACGCGGGTGCGGAGGTGTTGGTGCTGGGCTGTGCCGGGATGACCGGGCTGCAGCGGGTCATGGGGGAGAAGCTGGGGGTTCCGGTGGTCGACGGGGTGGGAGCGGCTGTGAAACTCGCCGAGTCGCTGGTGGAGTTGGGGTTGAGGACGAGCCGGGTCGGGGGATATGCGCGGCCGTTGCCCAAGCGGCGGGTGTGGGGGCGGACGCAGGAGTGATCACCGGGAATCGGGTCGGCCGGGCTGCCAGACGTACCGCACGTCCGGCTCCTGCTCCTCGTTCCCGCTGCCGTCCGTGTACTCGGCGGCGACGAAGCCGTGGCGCTCGTAGAAGCGGTGGGCGGGCTTGTTGACCTGGAAGGTCCACAGGCTCAGCCCGTCCGGTCGGCGCCGCTTGGCGAGGTCGACGAGACGGTCGCCGATGCCCCGGCCGCGCCAGTCGGGGTCCAGGTAGAGCTGGGAGAGCTGGCCGGCGTCGAGGACCATGAGGCCGACGACCCGGTCGGCGGCCTCGGCGACCCAGGTCTCCCTGAGCAGCACCACCACCTCCCGGAAGTAGGTCCGCACGTCGTCGTCGGAGCGCGGCCGGACGACCGTCGGCAGCGCGGCGGCGAACGACCGCAGCCAGACGTCGGCCACGGCACCGGCATCGGTGGGCCTGGCACGGCGGAGCGCTACGGGAGTCATGAGAGCGGCCCCTCCGGAACGGTGGCCGTGGCCGTGATCTCCACCAACTGCCCCGTGTATCCGAGGCAGGCCACCCCGAGCAGCGTCGATGAGTGCGGACCGACGCTCAACCCGGATGCCTCGACGACCTCCCAGACGGCGGACAGCACAGCCGGCTCCCCGCTCACGACGTACACCTCGGCCGCCAGGACGTGCGCCAAGTCGCTCCCGATCGACTCCAGTTGCACCTCGAGGTTCGCGATCACCTGCTCGGCCTGCCGCACCGGGTCTCCTGCACCGACGAGGTTCCCGTCGCGGTCGAGAGGCACGGAACCGGCGAGGAAGGCGAGCCTCGTGCCGGCTTCGACGACGGAGGCGTGGGAGTAGGTGGGGGGTGGGAAGAGGGCGGGGGAGGTGACGCGTCGGATCATGGGAGCTCCTGGGCGGGTGCTGCGCGGTCGGCGGTCAATCTGCCGATCATGCGCGCCCCCGCCCCTCGTCGCATCCGAATATCCCCGCGTCCGCGCCGTCACCTCATGGAGCGAGCCGGTAGGCGTTCGTGATCGTCTCGCGCATGGTGTTGCCGCCCCTGTCCTTCAAGTCCACCCGGAAGGACACGGCCTTGGCGGTCGCCGGGTGCTTCACGCTCACCGAGCGCGCTCCGTTCGCGCCCGTCGTCACGGTGAGCGGCTTCCAGGTCCGGCCGCCGTCGTAGGAGACGTGCACGGTCAGCGCGGCGACCTGCCCGGCGGTGGCGGCCGCGCCGCTCACCTTCAGCGGCACCGTGAGCGTGCTGCCCGCCGGAGCGGTCCCCTTCAGGCTCAGCTTCGGCGCGAGCCGTACCGTCGACAGCGGCAGTCTCGCCGTGCCGTCCGATGCCGGCCGCGCCGAGGTGAACGTCCACACCCCGGCCACCTTCGTGCTGGTGGAGGTGTCCTCGGCGGAGCGGCTCGCCTCGACCGTCAGGCGGTACGGGGCGGAGGCGGCGGGAACCTCGGCGCCCACATGGTCCGTGGGCGGGGCCTCGGCGAGGATCCGGCCGCCGGATTCCAGCCGGGCGAAGCCGCCGGTGACGATCGAGGACCCCGGGTTGCCGCTGCCGTCGTTGAACAGCGGGACCCTGGCGCTGATGTAGTCGCCGGTCCGCTCGGCGCCCTGCTGTTCGGGGCTCCCCGCCGCGAGATCGGGGCCGACCACACCGGTGTTGAACCTCAGCGTGTGGCTGGAGCCCGGTTTGTAGGCCACCCACTCCTTCGTGTACTGCATGCGCTCCTCGCCGCGGGCGTTGAGCTGCGTGGCGGTCCAGGACCATCGCACGCCGGTCGTGCTGAGGTACTGCGTGCCGGCCTGCGGCAGCTTCAGCTCCAGCGGTTCCGGTGTGCTGACGGTCCGTCCGCGCTCGTCCATCGGCGTGATGTGGACCTGGCCTCTGGTCCCGGTGACGGAGGCGCCGAAGCCGAGCTTCACCTCGGCGACGTCGGCCCTGGTGACGGAGCGGGTCAGGCCGGTGAAGAAGGTGCCCTTGCGGTTGAAGGCGAACCGGTAGTCGACGTTCTTGCCTGCCGCGCCGGGGTTCTTCCACACCCCGATGAACTGGGCACGCATCGTGTCGGACGCCGGGCCGAGGGCGGCGGTGCGCATCGGCGGTACGCCGCTGCTGGACCAGGCGTTGGACACGTCTGCGGCCTCGTCGTCGTACCCGACGGTGGAGGTGACGAGCTTCGCGGCCGGGTCCGGGGCCTTCACGGCGAAGGGCTTCGCCTTGCGGGAGTCGAGGGTGACCGTGACGTCCCCGGCCACCTTCAGAACCGGCTGGACGAAGAAGCCCACCTCGTTGTCCTCGGCGAAGACCAGGCTCTCCAGCTGGTAGGAGCCCTTGGGGAGCCGCTGGACCACCGTGCCGTTCGCGCTGTACGGGAGCTCCACGCGGTCGCCGGGCCCGCCGATGGGGGCGATCAGCGTCGAGTAGGTGCCCGGGGCCGCCCCGTCGGCATCGATGTGCCGCACCCTGACGTCGTACGACTCCACCTCCCGGTCGACCACCAGACCGGTGCGTACCTCCTGGCCGGCTCCCGACGCCAGTACGGTGCCGCCGAAGACGCCGTCGACGGTGCCCTTGCGGGTGTCGGCGGTGACGGTGGTTTTCGCGGTGCCGCCGGCCGGAACGGTGAGCTGGGCGTCCTTGACGGTGAACATGCCGTCCGGGGCCGGGCGGCCCGCCGGGTCGACCCCGGAAGCACTCAGCCGCAGGGTGACGGCCTGGGTGCCGTAGTTGCGGTAAGTGAGGGTCTTGGAGGCCGGCTTGTCGTCGGCGTGCGGCCAGGCGTGCGTGCCGAAGCCGAGGGAGCCGGGCTGGGCGACGATGGTGGCCGTGGCGGCGCGTGCCAAGTCCACCCGGCCTGCGCCCTGCTGGTGGGCGTTCAGCTGCGGGTTCGGCGTTGCCGAACCGGTCAGGAGCCCCTTCAGCCGGGCCCCGCTCCAGTCCGGGTGCTGCTGGAGCACCAGCGCGGCGGCGCCCGCGACGTGTGGGGTGGCCATCGACGTGCCGGAGTTCGGAACGTAGTCCTCACCCGGGGGCAGCTCGCTCTGCGTGGTCAGGGCGGCGGTGATGTCCACGCCGGGGCCGGTGATGTCCGGCTTGGGTGTGCCGTCGAGGTTCGGGCCGCGGCTGGAGAAGTCGGCGATCTGTTCCTGTTTGTCCACGGCGCCGACGGTGAGCGCCGCGGAGGCGCTGCCGGGCGACCAGACCGTGTGGGGCCCGTCGCCCGAGTTACCCGCCGCCGCCACGAACAGGGCCTTGTCGGAGAGCCGGGCGATGGCTTCCTCCTTCGGGTCGACCCCCGGGGTGTCGACGGAGCCCAGACTCAGGTTGACGATCTTCGCGCCCTGGTCGACGGCCCATTGCATGCCGGCGACGATGCTCGAGGTGGATCCCAGGTTGTCGTCGTCCAGCACCTTGCCGTCCAGCAGCTTCACACCGGGCGCCACGCCCGTGTGGCGGCCGCCGGACTTCGCGCCGCTCCCGGCGATGATGGAGGCTACGTGCGTACCGTGCCCGAAGCGGTCCTTGACGTCGGGGGAGTCGCTGAAGTTCCTCTGGGCTGTCTCGACGCCCTTGAGGTCCGGGTGGGTCTCGTCCACGCCCGAGTCCAGGACCGCCACCGTGACGCCCTTGCCGGTGAAGCCCGACTTCCACATGGCGGGCGCACCGATCTGCGGCACGCTCTCGGCCAGGGCGCCCCGGACCCTCGCGTCCAGCCAGACGTGGGCGATGGGTCGCGCGGGGGTGGCCGTACCGCCTGCCGTACGCGCCGCAGAGCGGTTTGTGACGGCCGCCCACAGTGCCGGGGCACCGGTCTTGACCGCCGCGAAGGCCTCGCCGCCCACCGCGGGCAGGGCACGGCGCTCGCGGACGGCGACGGCCGCGAACGGGTCGCCGGCCGCCAAGTCCCTTGCACCGTCCTGCCGGTAGCCGACGATCAGCGGCAGCGTGGTGCGGTGTGCGTCGTCGTACCCGTCCTTGACCAGCTGGGCGACGTCGAAGAGCTGCCGGTCGAGCACGCCGTCGGCGACCAGGCGCAGGGCATCCTGCGGGACGACGTACGTGTGGCCGGCCTCGCGCCGCACCGAGAAGCCGATCTTCTCGCGGCCCTTGCCCCGCACGAGCCGGACCACCTGACCGTCGGAGCCGACGACCACGCGGTCGCCGGTGATCAACGTGACGGTCGCCGATGGCTTCGCCTTCGCCCGGGCCTTCGTCCCGTCCTGCGCGGCGGACCCGACGGCCTGCGCCGGCTGACCGCCAGCCGATAACGCCCCCGTGACCAGCGTCCCGGCAACCACGGCGGCCAGTGCCGCCGTTCTCGCGCGTGCTGTGAACCCCACTCGCGTTCCCCCGCCCTCGTGTGCATGCCAACGCGTTCTCCGGTATCACGCACATGGGGCGGGATCGGTTCTCCGGGGAGAGCGAGGGAGCTCCCCGGCTACCGCGCCACGCGGTAGCGGAGGTAGACGACCTTCGAGTTGAAGGTGCGGGTCTCGGCGAGTTCCAGATCCACCCGGCGTTCGTGCTGGGGAAAGAACGGAATGCCACCGCCGACCAGTACCGGGTGGACCCGGGCCCGGTACTCGTCGATCAGATCCGCCGCGGCCGCCTCGGCGGCGAGCGTCGCCCCGCCGATCGCGATGTCGCCCTCCCCGGGCTCGGCCCGCAACCGCTCGATCTCCTCCGCCAGACTGCCGGAGGCCAGACGGGCGTTGCCCTGCACCGCCGACAGCGTGGTGGAGAACACCACCTTCGGGAGCGCCTTCCAGAGCGCGGCAAAATCCAGCGTGGAGAACTCGAGCGCCGGGTGCTGGTCGGCGGTCTCCCAGTACAGCATCGTCTCGTACAGCCGGCGGCCCAGCAGATGGACGCCGACCCCACGGATCTCGTCGACGGAGAGACGGAAGACGTCCTCGGTGACGGCCGTCCAGTTGAAGCCGCCGTCCGGCCCCACGATGTAGCCGTCGAGCGAGACGCCCATCGAGTAGGTCACGCTGCGCATCAGAAGTCCTCCTCGCTGACGGGTCGACAGTACGACCGCCGACCGCCGGGTACAGCAGAACTCACCGCCCGTAGTTGCGTTCATAAAGAACATGGCGTTTCCACGCATCGTCACATCCCCGAAACCTCGGCGTCCCACAGCCTCCAAGAGCTCGCCCTACCGTGGACACCACAGCCCAGCCCAAGCCCGGCCACCGTCGCCCGAAGGCACACCCCCGCCCTCGCCCCGACAGGAGCCCTGTGTCCCGCCCCGCACGTCCGGTCCTCGCTCTTCCGCCCTGGCTCGCCCACACCCTCCGCGCCCAGCGTGGCCCCGTCCCCTGGAGCGCGGTGGTCCGGGGAGCCCTGGCCGCCGGGCCGCTCCTCCTCGTCGCCGTGCTCGCCGGCCGCGCCTCCCTCGGTGTCGTGGCCGCCATCGCCGCCATGCTCGCCGGTATCAACGACCGTCCCGGCAGCCGTCGTGTCTCCGTCCATCGGCTCGGGGTTCCCGCGCTGGCGGGGGCGCTCGGGCTCCTCGTCGGGACGACGGCCGGGGATCGCCTCGGGGCCGTTCCGCTCACCCTCCTCCTCACCGGGCTCGGGCTCTTCGCGGGAGGGATCAGCGCCGTCGGGCCCGTTGCCTCCGCCGCCGGTACGCAGCTGCTCGTCGCCTCCGCCATCGGGGCGGGGATGCCGTTGCCGGAGAGCGGGTGGCTGCGGGCGCTCGCCTATCTCGGCGGTGCCGCCTGGCTGCTGGGTCTCCGGTTGGCCCTCCCCACGCCCGGCTCCCTCGTCGGAGACTTCCGGTTCGACGGCGAGCGCGACGCCGTCGCCGATGTGTACGACGCCGTCGCGGACCTCCTCGACGCCGTCGGCACCCGCGACGCCACCGCCCGTCGCGTCGCGCTCACCGCCGCCCTCGACCATGCGCAGGACGCGCTCACCGGGCCCCGGCTGCGGCGGTACGCCTCCTCGTCCACCGAGCGGCGGCTGCACGCGCAGTACGCGGCCGCACTGCCCCTCGCCGAGGCCGCCACCGCGCTCGCCTGGGCCGGGGAAGCGGTGCCCGTGCGGGCCTCCGAAGGCCCCCGACGCCTCGCCGCCGCCGTCCGTGGCAACACCCACACCGGCCCCCTCCCGGCGCCGTCCCGCTCCGCGCCCGCCCTGCGCGCCCTGGACGATGCCCTGCTGCACGCCGCCGAGGCGTTCGACCGGGACCGGGGCAACCGCGACCTGCACAGCCGGCGTCGTACGGCCGCCGATCTCGCCCGATCCGTATTCGGGGCCGGCGGGCGGGAGTACGGCCTGCGCGTCGCCCTCTGCTTCGGGGCCAGCGCCGCCATCGCCCAGGCGCTGCACCACACCCGGTGGTACGGGCAGCACGAGCACTGGTACTGGCTCCCCGCCACCGCCGTCTTCCTCGTCAAGCCCGACCTGGGGCCGCTCGCGTCCCGGGTGCTGTGCCGGGCCGCCGGCACCGTGCTGGGAGCCCTGCTCTTCGCCGGGTTCGCGGCCGTGCTGCCCCGGCCGGAAGGGCTCATCGCGCTCGTGGCTCTCAGCGGCGCCCTGATTCCCGTGGCCACCCGGCACTTCGCCGCCCAGACCGCCGTCGTGACCGTCCTCGTGCTCGCCCTGGTCATGGTGGGCGGCGAGCCGCAGGCCTCCGTGAGCAGGATCGGCGAGACGCTGCTGGCCTGCGCGATCGTGCTGGTCGTGGGGCACCTGCCGATGCCGGGGCAGCGGGGCGGGGGCGTACGGTCCCGACTCGCGACGGCCGACCGGGCGGCACGTGCCTACCTCGCGCATGTGCTGCGGGAGTCCGAGGCCACCTCCGCGAGGCGCGCGGCCGACGCGCCCCGGATGCCGTACGAACCCACCCCGCCCCGCACCGACCCCCGTGCCGTCCGCTGGACCCTCCGCCGCGAGGCCTACCGTGCGCTCGCCGAGGCCCGTACCGCCATCGCCCTCTCCGCCGCCGAACTTCCCGCGCTCGCCCGGCACACGGAGGGCGCGGACGAAATCGTCGCCACCCTCGAACAGCTCGTCGACACGACCACCGCCTGCGCCGTGCACCTCGACGACTCGGGCCGGCTCACGCCCTGGCACAGGGCCCAGCTCACCGAGTTGCAGGAGCAACTCGCGCAGGAGCGCGACCGGGCCGGGCTGCCCGGGCTACGGGGTCCCGAGGCCCCTGACGTACCTCTCGCCGGGTGATGCCCGTCAGCCCCGTGCCCGCACGCACACCAACCTGCCGCCCGCCCCGGTCACCCCCACCCGCACCTCCGTCACGAACCCCTGCGCCGCCACGGCCGCCGCCACCTTCCCGGCGATCTCCTCGGCCCGGCGCGTGTCCGGCGGCTCCCAGCACAGAGACAGGGCCCCGCCCGGCGCCAGCCAGCCCCTCAGCGCGGCCAACTCCCTGTCGGGAACGCGCACCCAGAAGAGGTTCACGTTGACGGCGAGGATCCTGTCGAAGGACGCGTCGGGGAAGGCGGACTCCTCCAGGGAGGCCGTCTGGAAGACCGCCCTGCCCGCAGCCACGCGCTCCTCGTTGCGGCGCCGCGCCGCCTCCACCGCCGTTGCCGAGCGGTCGATCGCCGTCACCGTGCCCGAGGTGAGCCGTTCGCAGATCAGGGCGGCCGCGACTCCCCGGCCGCAGCCGATCTCCAGCACCCGGTCGCCGGGAGTGGGGTCGAGGTTCTCCACCGCCCAGGTCAGGCGCTCCGGGACCGGCCCCCGTGGCACAGCGCTGTCAGCCGCCGAACCGTATCCACACCGGCGCGTGGTCCGACCCCGGCGTCCCGACCCGCTCCATCGGGTCGTCGCCGACCGACGGCAGTTCGAGGGCCCGGCCCTGCTGGTCGGGCAGGCCCGTGCCCGCCTCCGAGACGCGGTGGACCAACCGGTGGCTGGTCAGGACGTGGTCGATCAGCTCCCCGCGGCCGAAGTTGACCCGGGAGAAGCGCCGCTTCAGGGGTATCAGCGGGGCCACGTTCCACAGCCGGAACGCATCGCCAAGATCGGGGTCCTTGAACGCGCGTTCCCTGTCGAGCTCGGACCCCGGCGGGCCGAGCAGGATCTGCGTCGTCGCGGCGTTCACCACGTCGTTCATGTCGCCGAGGACTGCCACGTCCCGCTCGCGCCCGTCGTCATCGAGCAGAAAGTCCGCGAGGCCGCGCAGGGTTGCCGCCTCGGCGGCCCGGCGGTACAGGGCATAGGCGCCGAAGCGGGCCCGTTCGGCCTCGTCGTGCGGGTGGAAGCGCGACTTGCTGCCATTGCCCGGGTACGAAAGCAGCTTCGACTTGAGGTGCGCCACAGCCGCCCGCACGGGCCCGTCCGGAGTGTCGACCTCCACCGCCAGGAAGCCGCGGCTCGCCTCCCGGTCGTGGTCGCCGGGCTGTGCGCCGTCGTCGCTCTGCACGGGGCGCAGCTTCTGCACGAACACACGCGTGTCCCGAAGCACCCGCATCGGCGTACGGCTGATGAAGCCGACACCGATACCGCGGGCGTCCCGGTGCCGGGAGAGCGCGGTGTGCCACTCCCCGCCCACCGCCCGGACCAGGTCGTCGAGCGCCTGCTCCTGCTTGACCTCCTGGACACCCAGCAGCATCGGGTCGAGTGCGGTGATCACCGAGGCGAGGGACTCCACTTTCGCCGCGTACTCGGCATCGGTGTCCGGCGCGCCGTCACCGCTGCCCGGCAACATCAGATTCTCGAGATTCCAGGTACCGAGAAGCATGTCGGGCCCCTTTCCGGAAGCCGTGCGACGGGCGGTGGTGAGGCCAGAGTGCACGTGCCCACGCCGCCGGGACAGTGCGCCGACGGGAAACGCGGTTCACCCCGTCCGGGGACACGACCGCGTCGTACGGTGACTGCATGACGCCTTCTCCCGCCGGTCTCATCATCACCCGGTGCACGGTGCTCACGCACGACGATCATGAGGGGATCGGGTTCGCCGAGGACGCCGCGATCGTCGTACGGGACGGGGTCGTCGAAGCGGTGGTCGGCAGCGCGGAGGCCGAGGGGCTGACCGCGACCGAGCGGATCGACGCCGATGGCCAGATCGCCCTCCCCGGCCTGGTCAACTGCCACACCCACGCCCCCATGGTCGCCCTGCGCGGGGTCGCCGAGGACCTGCCCACCGAGGAGTGGTTCAACGACGTCGTGTGGCCCGTCGAGTCCAACCTCACCGAGAAGGACGTGGAGTCGGGGGCGCGGCTCGCCTGCGCCGAGATGATCCGCGGCGGGGTCACCTGTTTCGCCGACCACTACTTCTCGATGGACGCCGTCGCCGCCGTGGTCGAGGAGTGCGGCATCCGTGCCCACCTCGGCGAGGCCTACTTCTCCTCCCAGGGCCCTCAAGGGCGGGAGCGGTCACTGGAGTTCGCGCTACGGAATCGCGGCGGCGCGGGCGGCCGTATCACCACCACTCTCGCCCCGCACGCCCCCTACACCGTCGACGACGCCGACCTGGCCGCAACCGCCGAACTCGCCCGCGAGCACGGCCTGCCCGTCCACCTGCACGCCTCCGAGAACCGCGACCAGGCCGAGGCGAGCCTCGCCCGCCACGGCGTCACGCCCATCGAGGTGCTCCGGCGCACCGGCCTCCTCGACGTCGACGTCCTCATCGCGCACGGCACC
Organism: Streptomyces sp. NPDC055013; assembly: GCF_053608645.1. NCBI lineage: Bacteria > Bacillati > Actinomycetota > Actinomycetes > Kitasatosporales > Streptomycetaceae > Streptomyces > Streptomyces sp. NPDC055013. The sequence continues at coordinate 58,851 of NZ_JBSGVW010000012.1, read as the reverse complement.
GGCATCCTCGACCGCGACCTGCCGATCCTGCGGAACACCTCCGGTCGCATCGCCGTCGCCAGCGCCCCCCGCGGCTACCTCAAGTTCGCCTGGCCCACCACGACACCCGTACGCGCCCTGCACGACCTCGGCATTCCCGTCGGCCTCGCCACGGACGGCGCCGCCTCCAACAACTCCCTCGACGTATGGGAGTCGATGGCCCTCACCGCCCTCATCCAGAAGTCGGCCACCGGCGACCCACGCTGGCTGACGGCCCGTCAAGCCCTGCATCACGCCACGCTTCAGAGCTCCCGTGCCGTCGGACTCGGCGAGGTGGTCGGCAGCATCGCACCCGGCCGGCGCGCCGACATCATCCTGGTCGACCTCACCGGCCCGCACACCCAGCCCGTCCACGACCTCGCCGCCACACTGGTGCACAGCGCCCGCTCCTCCGACGTCCGCACGACGATCGTGGACGGGCGCGTGCTGATGCGTGACCGGGAGCTACTGACCATCGATGTGCCCGCCGTCGTACGGGAGTTGGGGGAGCGGATGCCCGCACTCCTGGACCGCAGTCACGGCAAGCGCATCCAGGAGTACGACACCTAGCCCGAGGCGCCGCCGGCCGGAGGTACATAGTCTGAGGTCCATGGATCTCGCCGACGGCCTCCTCGATCACCCGTACGACGTGTACCGGCGCCTGCGCGACACCGCCCCGGTGCACCGCATCGCCGGCCCCGACGGCAGTCCCGCCTGGCTCGTCACCCGGTACGACGACGTCCGCGAGGCCCTCGCAGACCCACGGCTGTCCCTGGACAAACGGCATGCGGCGCCCGGCACCTACCGCGGCCTCGCGCTGCCGCCCGCCCTCGACGCCAACCTCCTCAACATGGACCCGCCCGACCACACCCGGATCCGCCGCCTGGTCGGCCGTGCCTTCACCCCGCGCCGCGTCGAACAGCTCCGCACGCCCGTACGGCGGACCGCCGACCGTCTCCTCGACGCCCTCGGCCCGCACGGCACCACCGACCTGATCGCCTCCTACGCCGCCCCGCTCCCCGTCACCGTCATCTGCGACCTCCTCGGCGTCCCGGACGAGCACCGACGGGACTTCCGGGAGTGGACCGACGCCCTGGTCGCCCCCGACCCGGCGCGACCGCACGCCGCGAAGGAGGCAGTCGTGGCGATGCTCGGGTTCTTCACCCGGCTCCTCGCCGACAAGCGCAGGGAACCCGCCGACGACCTGCTCTGCGACCTCATCGCGGTCCGCGACACCGACGGCGACCGGCTGGGCGAGGACGAGCTGATGTCCCTCGCCTTCCTCATCCTGTTCGCCGGGTACGAGAACACCGTGCAGCTCATCGGCAACGCCGTGCTCGCTCTGCTGGACCACCCCGAACAGCTCGCGGCCCTGCGTGAGGACCCGTCCCGCATACCCTCCGCGGTGGAGGAGTTCGCCCGCTACGACGGCCCCGCACTGCTCGCCATCCGGCGCTTCCCGACCGAGGAGGTGACCATCGGCGGCGTGACCGTCCCCGCCGGGGACACCGTCCTGCTCTCCCTCTCCGCCGCCAACCGCGACCCCGCCCGCTTCCCCGACGCCGACCGCCTCGACCTCGGCCGCGACGCCTCCGGTCACCTTGCGCTCGGACACGGCATCCACTACTGCCTCGGCGCCCCGCTGGCCCGCGCCGAGACCGAGATCGCCGTGGCCGCCCTCCTGGACCGGTTCCCCGAACTCGCCCTCGCGGACGACGACCTCCGGTGGCGCCGCTCGCTGCGCGCCCGTGGCCTGCTCGCGCTGCCGGTGACGTACTCCGAGAAAATCTCCTGAAATTCTCCGGGCGGGCGATGAGTTACGCCCCTCGCGCCGGTCACCACCCGGAACGGACCGTTGCACAGGAGGGGCGTCCCATGTCGCTTCCGGAGATCGTCTCGCGCGAGCAGTGGCGCGTGGCGCGCGAGGAACTGCTGGTCAGGGAGAAGGCAGCCACACGCGCGCGTGACGCGCTCAACGCCGAGCGGCGCAGACTGCCCATGGTGGAGGTCGACGAGGAGTACGTCTTCGAGGGCGGCGACGGCAAGGCCACCCTGCTCGACCTCTTCGAGGGCCGCCACCAACTCGTCGTCCACCACTTCATGTTCGCCCCGGACTGGGACGCCGGATGCCGCGGCTGCTCCGGGTTCCTGGATCAGGTCGGGCATCTGGCGCACCTCAAGGCGCGGGGCACGACTCTCGTCGCCGTCTCCAGGGCGCCGTACACGAAGCTCCTGCCGTTCAAGGCGCGCATGGGGTGGACGGTGCCTTGGTACTCGTCCTGCGGCAGTGACTTCAACCGTGACTTCGAGGCGACCCTGGAGCACGAGGGCGAGCTGCTGGAACGGCCCGGCGTGAGCTGCTTCCTGCGGGACCGGGATCGTGTCTTCCACACCTACTCGACGTACGGGCGCGGTCTCGACGGACTGGGCTCGACCACCGGCTTCCTGGACCTCACCGCGCTGGGTCGGCAGGAGGAGTGGGAGGAGCCCAAGGGGCGTGCGTCGGCTCTCGGGGCGCCGGCGGGCAGTGAACGTATCCGATATCACGACGAGTACGACGACTGACACGTGAAGTAGCGATTGATCATCGAGAGTGATCAGAAGCTCACACATCGCGGTGAACGAGTGTCAACTACGTCTCAGTCCCGTCACCGGGCGAGGCGATTCACCTCCGGCAAGCGTTAACTCCTACAAGTACGACGCTTTCGGGAGGTGCAGGATGGTGAACGGGCGAACAGTGCTCGAACGCTTTCCCGCGGGAGGGCCGCGAGGATCGTGGCCGGCGGAGGAGTTCGCACACGCGCGGCGGATGGAAGGTCTGCCCGCGGAGGTCGTCATGGACCTCGCCACGGACGCGTTCCTCGTCATCGTCCGCGGTGACATGGTCGACGCCGCCGCGTGACGTGAGGGCGCGTCGGACGAGGGTCAGCCCGCCTTCGGCGCGGGCACCCGCGTCGTGAACTGCCCCGCCTGAAGCGAGTACAGCTCCGCGAAGACACCGCCCGTGGCCAGCAGCTCGTCGGGCGTACCGGACTCCACGAGCTTGCCCTGGTCGAGGACATGCACCAGATCGGCGTGGCGTACCGACGCCAGCCGGTGGGTGATGAGGACGACCGTCTGGCCGGTGGAGGCCAGGGCGCGGATCTTCTCGAAGACCTCCAGTTCGGCCCGTGCGTCCAGGGCCGCGGTCGGCTCGTCCACGATCAGGATGCGGCCACGCCGGTAGGCGGCCCGGGCGATTCCGAGCCGCTGCCACTGACCGCCGGACAGCTCGTGCCCGCCGTTGAACTGACGGGCCAGCAGGGTGTCCAGGCCCCGCGGCAGATCGGCCACCACGTCACCGGCCCCGGCCTCGGCGACCGAGGCGGCCAGGCGCTCCTCGGTGAGGGGCGCGGAGGAGCGGCCGACGGCGACATTGACCCGGGCGGTGAACGGCCAGCGCTTGAAGTCCTGGGCCACCATCGCGATCCGCTCGGCGAGTTGGTGCCGGTCGGCGCCGGCCGCGTCGACGTCGTCCCAGAGGATGCGGCCGGAGTCCGGGGTGTAGAGCCCGGCCAGCAGCTTGACCAGGGTGGTCTTGCCGGAGCCGTTCTCGCCGACCAGCGCGATGATCCGGCCGAGGGGGAGCGTGAGCGTGACGTCGTCGAGGGCGGGGCGGGCCGATTCACCCGGGTAGCCGAAGCTGACCTTCTCGAACCGGACCTCCCGCGGGTCCTCGGGCAGCGGGGCGCCGCCGGCCGGAATCGCCCGTTCGGCCGCCTCGACGTACAGCCGTTGCAGATCGCCCACGAAGAGCGCCTCCTCGTGGAGCGCGTTCACCTCCAGGACCAGGCTGTCGAGGCTCGACGAGCCCGTGCGGATCGCGATGACGGCCGTACCCGCCACGGACAGCGCCATGGCACCGGCGAGCAGCAGCCCGCCCAGCGTGGCGTAGGTCGCGACGGTCGCGAGTCCCGTCCACGCCGCCGCGATGAGCCCGGTACGCGCCGCCAGCCTGGCCAGCCGCGCCTGCTCGGCCTCCGCCGTCTCCGACATCGCCCGGTAGTGGCGCAGGAGGAACGGCCCGACCCCGTGCACCCGGATCTCGGGCGCGGCGGCGGGCTCGGTCAGCAGCCCGCTGATCAGATGGCCGGCCCGGGAGTGCTGCACCCAGGTGTGGAAGGACTGGTAGCGGCGCCGGGCGTTGGTCAGGGCGCTCCAGGCGCTGGGCAGCGTCATCGTGGCGAGCAGAGGCAGCAGGGCGGGATGCAGCACGGTGAGCACGCCCGCCGCCGCGATGAGCGAGATGGCCGCGTTCACGACCCGCGTGCTGTACGAGATCATGCGGCGGGCGGCTCCGGCGCCGTACTGCGCGGTGTCCAGCAGCTTGTGGAAGGCGTGGTCCTCGATCGCGGCGAGCTCCACCGCCGCCGCCCGCTCCAGATACAGCTCGGTCGCCACCCGCTCCACCTTGGGCTCCAGGCGCCCGGTGGCGTACGTCGACGCGGCCCGCAGCAGCGTCGAGACCACCATCACGGCGGCCATGGTGACCAGCGCGGGAACGGCACCCCGTAACCGCTCCTCCAGGGCACCGCCCCCGATCAGTCGCCCCAGCACACTGTTCACGGCAAGCAGCCCGACCGCCTGTGCGAGGCCGCGCCCCACCTCGGCCACCAGCACGGTCCGCGCGGCCCGCCGGTCGGCCTGCCGGGCGAGCCGGAAGCTCGACGACAGCAGGGACGGCAGCCGCGTCACCATCGCCCGGAAGTTCAGCTCCAGAAAGGCGTCCCGATGCCGGTTCCACCCCATGTCGTACCGCAACGGCCCCCCGAAGAGCAGCTGCTCCGACTCGGACACCTCGGGCCCACCAGCAGCGCGTTTCTTCCCCACCGTCCACCCTCCCCCGACCGCCCTCGCGACGGAGGGCCACTATGGCCGGGCGGGCGGGTTCGGGGGAGGGCGTGAGTGGGGGTGCGGGGTGCGCGCGGGCGTACGCGGCGAGGGCGGGCCTGCGATGCCGGGACGACCGGTCACTCCCCGGCGCCGGTCCGTAGACCTAAGCCCGTCCGGCGTTTGAGGACGAGGCCCGCAGGGCCGAAGCGGGGGTCCAGGGGGCGGCAGCCCCTTGGTACGGCACAGCAACAGGCGGCGCCGGCCAACCCACCGCCCCCAAACCCCGCCCAACCGGCGGAGCCTCACGCAGAGATCTGCCGCTGCCAGGTGGGCGTGGTCCCCGTAACCCTGCACAACGCCAGGTACAGCGGAATCGGCGGCGTGTACGGCACGGGCCCGTCGGGCCGATGGATCAGGCGAGGCGTGTCCGGCACCACCGCGCCCGTCATGTACCGCACGGACGCCGGCCAGTCCAGCGCGTAGTCCGAGTCGGCCGGCACGATCCACCACCAGTGCGCCTCATCCGCGTACACACACCCGACCCGAGGCAGCCGAGGCAGGATCAGAGGCCCGTAGCGGGCGGGAACCGCCACCGCGTCGAAGCCCAGCGGCGCCGTCATCCCCTCGGGGACCGGCAGCCGTCGCGGCTCCCCGGCCGTCGGCATGTCGCGGCGAAGGCGGACCAGCGTGTCCAGGCTCAGCACCTGACCGCCGCCGGACGCGCCCCTCACAGCCATGCGGACCCCGTTCCCCTGCCGTACCGAGCCTGCGCCTCGTCCTCGTCGCCCGAACCCCCGGGCGGACCCGGCTTGGGCCGGGACCCCCACCCGAGATCGTTGTACGGCCCGGTGTCACCGCGGGAGGCGTCCTGGAATCCGGCCACCCGTGGCAGATCGGCCCAGACCACCAGCCCGGACCCGTCCTCGCCCGCACCCCAGGCCTGGCAGAGGGCGTCTATGAGGAGCAGTCCCCTCCCGTGCTCCTCCTCGGGTCGCGCCGACAGCGGATGCGGCTCACCCGGCGCGCATCCTTCGTCGCGCACGGCTATGCGCACCAGGTCGGCACCGTCGTGCAGCTCGCACACTATGTGCTCGCTGGCGGTGTGCACGATCGCGTTGGTGACCAGTTCCGACACGACGAGAGCCGCCGTGTCGCAGGTGTCCTCGCACACCGCCCAGCCGTTCAGCCGTGCCCTCGTCAGGCGTCTGGCCTGCGCGGGAGAACCGGGATGCGCGGCCAGTTCGAAACGGAACCGGCGCTCGGCGCCGGTGCCCCGCTGGGGTCCCACTGTCGGGGCGGCACCGAGGTCGTGGGGGACCACGGTGGCGTCTGTTCCTAAGGGCGGGGACGGAATCACGCTTGCCACTATCTCCCCGGCGTGAACACTTGGCAAGTGTCACTCTGAAAGTTGCAGAGTGCTGTGTGACTCTCTGGAAGGCCGTGGCACACTGCTCGCAACAGCATGTCGAACGGCGCCAGTTGAGATCACCGAAGATCCACCGGGATCTTCGAATAGGTCTTCGAATGGCGCCGTCGGCCTGTCAGGATTCAATCGACCTGTCGGGATTCATACGTGGAGGTGGAGCGTGAGCGAACCGCGGTCCGCACCTACGGTCGGCCAGGTCGTCCTCGGCCGCCGCCTGCTCGACCTGCGCGAACGCGCCGGGCTCAAGCGCGAGGAGGCGGCCCGGGTGCTCCGGGTCGCTCCCGCGACGGTCCGCCGCATGGAGATGGCCGAGGTCGGGCTGAAGATCCCGTACCTCCAACTGCTCCTGAAGGCCTACGGCATCTCCGACGACGAAGCCGACGCCTTCGTGCAACTGGCGGAGGAGGCCAACAGGCCGGGCTGGTGGCAGCGCTTCCACGACATCCTGCCCGGCTGGTTCTCGATGTACGTCAGTCTGGAGGGCGCCGCCGCGCTCATCCGGTCGTACGAACCCCACTTCGTGCCCGGCCTGTTGCAGACCGAGGACTACGCGCGCGGCGTGCTGCAGTCGGGCGCCATCGGCCAGACCAGCCCCGACGACATCGAGCGCCATGTCGCGCTGCGCATGCAACGCCAGCAGCTGCTCACCCGGGAGGACGCGCCGCGGCTGTGGGTCGTGATGGACGAGACCGTGCTGCGCCGCCAGGTCGGCGGTCCGGAGGTGATGCGTGCCCAGATCGACCGGCTGCTCCAGGCCACGAGGCTGCCCAACGTGACCCTGCAGGTGGCCCCGTTCGCGAACGGGCCGCACCCCGGCACGTACGGGCCCTTCGTGTTGTTCCGATTTGCCATGTCAGAACTGCCGGACATGGTCTACAGCGAGTACCTGACCGGCGCCGTCTACCTCGACGCGCGCACCGAGGTGGCGACCCACCTCGAGGTCATGGACCGCATGGCGGCGCAGGCCGCTACGGCACATCGCACGAAGGAGATCCTCCGGGATCTCCGCAAGGAGCTGTGAATGGATCGCATCAAGCCGCGCATACGCGTCTACAACGGCATGCCCGCGCGGGACTTGGGCAGCGAAGGCTGGCACAAGCCGTGGAGCGGCGGCAACGGAGGAAACTGCCTGGAGGCGATGAAGCTCGCCGACGGTCGTATCGCCGTCCGGCAGTCGACCGACCCGGACGGGCCGGCGCTGATCTACACCACGGACGAGATGACGGCGTTCATCGAGGGTGCCAAGGCGGGGGAGGCGGACTTCCTGCTGTCGTGAGCGGACTTTGTTTTTCAGTCAATTCCCTTATTTTGACACTGAGTTGATGAGTTGATGACCACCGACTGCCGCAGACCCTTATGGAGTTCGTCATGACCGGGCGGAATCGTTTCGTCGAGATCGACACCAGCAAGCCGCATCCCGCGCGGATGTACGACTGGTACCTCGGCGGCAAGGACAACTACCCGGTCGACGAGGCCATGGGGCGGCAGATGCTCGCCCTCGACCCGCGCGTCCCGGTGATGGCGCGGGTCAACCGTGCGTTCATGCACCGCACGACTCGCTGGCTCGCCAAGAACGGCGTACGTCAGTTCCTGGACGTCGGCACCGGCATCCCCACCGAGCCGAACCTGCACCAGATCGCCCAGGGGATCACCCCCGACGCACGCGTCGTCTACTGCGACAACGACCCCATCGTGCTGGCCCACGCGGCGGCCCTGCTGCGCGGCACGGACGAGGGCGCCACCGAGTACCTGCAGGCAGATGTGCGCGACCCGGACGCCATCGTCGAAGGCGCCCGGAAGATACTGGACTTCAGCCGCCCGGTGGCCCTTTCCCTGGTCGCGCTGCTGCACTTCGTCTCCGACGAGGACGGCGCGCACGAACTGGTCGGCCGACTGCTGTCCGAACTCCCCTCCGGCAGCTACCTGGTGGTGACCCACGCGACCGCCGACTTCACTCCCGAGGAGTCGAAGGCGGCGACCGAGAAACTCAAGGCGGCCGGCGTCACGCTGGCCCTGCGCTCCCGCGCGGAGTTCGCCCGGTTCTTCGACGGCCTCGAACTCGTCGAGCCCGGCGTCGAGGTGCCGCACCTGTGGCACCCCGAACTGGGGGAGCCGGTACCCGGTCAGGACGACGGGGTCATTCCCGGGTACGGGGCGGTGGGCCGCAAGCCGTAACCGGCCTGCGTGCTCACAGGTACGACATCAGGCGGCGCGGGGCGTCCGCCAGGCGGCCGAGGACCACGACCGGCAGCGGCGGATGCGCCGTCTCGGCCGGGCTGAGGTTCAGCCCGTAGTGGATCCGCACCCGGTACGGGAGGGCGCCCCGGCCGGCCTTTGCTACGGGCCCGGCGGCAGCACCCCGCACAGCGCCTCCAGCGCCGCTGCGTACGCGTGTTCCGAGGGTGTCGCGTATCCCACGACGATGCCGTCACGGACCGGCATGTCCGGCTCCGCCGCCTCCGGGTGCCGGAACTCGGCGAGGCCGTCCAGGGCGATGCCCTGCCAGACGGCCGCCTTGACCGCGGACCGCTCGCTGCCCGGCGGCAGCCGCAGCACCGCGTGGAGTCCGGCGGCGACACCGGTGACCTCGATGTGCGGCGCCTGCGCGGCGAGGGCCGCGACGAGCCGGTCGCGGCGGCTCCGGTACCGCTGCCGCATACGCCGTACATGACGGTCGTACGCACCGGAGACGATGAAATCGGCGAGGCTCAGCTGATCGAGGACGCTCGCCCACGCCTCGCGCTCGCCCTTGGCCGCGAGGACGTCGTCGACGTACCGCTGCGGCAGCACCATCCACCCCAGCCGCACCGCCGGCGACAGGCTCTTGCTCACCGAGCCGATGAAGATCACCCGCTCGGGATCGAGGCCCTGGACGGCACCGACGGGCTTGCGGTCGTAGCGGAACTCGCCGTCGTAGTCGTCCTCCAGCACGACGCCCCCACGCGCGCGTGCCCAGTCGACGACGGCGGCCCGGCGCTCCGCGTGCAGCGGGCCGCCGGTCGGGAACTGGTGCGCGGGCGTGAGCAGCACGGCCCGCTCACGCGCCAGCCGGTCGACGCGAGCGCCGTCCTCGTCGAGGGGGAGCGGTACGGTCCGTACGCCCGCGGCGCTGAGCAGCTCTCGGTGGAAGCCCAGACCGTACGCCTCCACGGCCAGCGGACCGCGCAGCACGCCGCCGCCCCCGCCCTGGGAGAACAGCAGGCGCAGGGCGTGCGCGAACCCGGAGCAGATCACGATCCGACCCGGCTCGGTGCGCACGCCCCGCGCGCGGGCCAGGTATTCGGTGAGGGCCTCCCGCAGTTCGATCCGTCCGGCGGGATCACCGGGCCCGAAGACCTCGTTCGGCGCCTGCTGGAGGGCCCGCCGATAGGAGGCCAGCCATGCCGCACGAGGGAACGCCGACGCGTCCGGCGTGCCCTGCCGCAGGTCGTGCCGGGGCCCACGCGCGCGTGGCGGTGCCTTACGGGGCGCCCGCTCGGCGCGCCGCAGGGGCTCGGCGCGCTCGGCCACCCGTGTCCCCGAGCCCTGCCGGGCGGTGAGCCAGCCCTCGGCCACCAGCTCCGCGTACGCGTCGGCCACGGTGTTGCGGGCGATCCCGAGGTCCGCGGCGAGCGAGCGGTACGGCGGCAGCCGGGTACCGGGCGCGAGCCGCCCGTCGCGCACCGCCTCGCGCAGCGCACGGGCCAGCGCGGCCCGCCGGCCCCCGGGCCCGGACGCCTCGGACGACCCGGATGACTCCGAGAGGTCCAGGTGCAGGTCGGCGCCGATCCGCTCCGCATAATTGACCCACGATCTCGCCATGGAAATGCACCCTACAGTGGGTCTTTCGGGGCCGTAACTTGAAGCACATGACGACGAACACGACTGCCACGCAGGGAACTTCCGGCATCGACTCCGACATCGACTCCGACTCCGGCTTCGACTCCGCCATCGCCACGGCCGAGGCCGCGCGGACCCGCCTGGACCTCGCGAAGTCCGCCCCGAAGGTCTTCCGCGCCATCGTCGGCTTCGACGCCGCCGCCCGCGAGGGCCTGGACCCCGCACTGGTCGAGCTGATCCAGATCCGCGCCTCGCACCTCAACCACTGCGCCTACTGCCTCCACATGCACACCAACGATGCCCGCAAGGCCGGCGAGCACGAGGACCGGCTGCACCTGGTCGCCGTGTGGCGCGAGGCCCGCCACTTCTACACCGAGAAGGAGCAAGCGGCCCTGGCCCTGACGGAGGCGGTGACCCTGGTGGCCGACGGCGGTGTCCCCGACGAGGTCTACGCCCGGGCCGCGGCACACTTCGACGATCAGGAGCTGGCCCATGTGCTGGCCCTGATCCTCACGATCAACACCTGGAACAGGGTGGCGCTGGCGACGGGCAAGGTGGCGGGGACGGACGAGCGGCGCTAGGGGAGGGGAGGCAGGGTACGTGGCGAGGCCGCTGCCCGCCCCGCCGGCCCCCGGCCGCTCGCCGCGACCGCCGCCCCGTCAAACCGTCATGGGCCGGTCGTACGGCGAGATCGGCGTCGGCAGTCGCGAACTCCCCGTCAGATAGCGGTCGACGGCCGCCGCCACCGCCCGCCCCTCGGCGATCGCCCACACGATGAGCGACTGCCCCCGGGCGGCATCCCCCGCGGCGAACACGCCGGCCACGTTCGTGGCGAATCCGGCATCGCGGGTGATCGTGCCGCGAGGCTCCAGCTCCAGTCCCAGCTGCTCGATCAGCCCGTCCCCCCGGTCGGGCCCGGAGAAGCCGAGGGCGAGCAGCACCAGGTCGGCAGGCAGCGTCCGCCCGGTTTCCGGCAGCGGGCGCCGCTGCACGTCCACCTCGGTCAGGTGCAGCGACCGTACGTGCCCGTCGGCGTCGCCCGTGAAGCGGAGCGTGGACGCCGCGAACAGCCGGGCGTCCGCGTCCGCCGCGGGTGCCGTCACCAGATCTCGCGCCTCCTCGTGCGCGGCCGAGAGACGGTAGATCTTCGGGTACGTCGGCCAGGGCTCGGCGTCCTCGTCCCGCTCGGCGCCGGGCTGGGCGTAGATGTCCAGCTGGGTGACGGACGCGGCGCCGTCCCGCACGGCGGTGCCCAGACAGTCGGCCCCCGTGTCCCCGCCGCCGACGATGACGACATGCTTCCCGGCGGCGGACATGGGGGACGCCTCCAGGTCCCCCTCGCACACCCGGTTGGCCAGCGGCAGATACTCCATCGCCTGCTGGATGCCGGTCAACTCCCGTCCTGGTACGGGAAGTTCACGCCACGCCGTGGCCCCGGTGGCGATGACGACCGCGTCGTAGCGCGACCGCAGTTCGGCGGCCCCGATGTCCCGCCCGACGGCGTTGGACGTACGGAACTTGGTCCCCTCGGCCCGCATCTGCTCGATCCGCCGCTCCAGATGGTGCTTCTCCATCTTGAAACTGGGGATGCCGTACCGCATCAACCCGCCGATCCGGTCGTCCTTCTCGTACACCGCGACCGTGTGCCCCGCCCGCGTCAGCTGCTGCGCCGCGGCGAGCCCCGTCGGCCCCGACCCGATCACCGCGACGGTCCGCCCGGACAGCCGGTCCGGCGGGCGCGGCGGCGCGAAGCCGTCCTCCCACGCCCGATCGGCGATGGCGCACTCGACGTTCTTGATGGTGACGGCCGGCTGGTTGATCGCCAGCACGCACCCCGCCTCGCACGGCGCCGGACACAACCGCCCCGTGAACTCGGGGAAGTTGTTCGTCGCGTGCAGCCGGTCGGCGGCCGCCCGCCAGTCCTCCCGGGACACCAGGTCGTTCCAGTCGGGGATCAGATTGCCCAGCGGACAGGCGTCGTGGCAGAAGGGGATGCCGCAGTCCATGCAACGGTCCGCCTGCTTGCTGATGATGGGCAGCAGCGCCCCGGGGACGTAGACCTCGTCCCAGTCCTGGACCCGCTCGTCCACGGGCCGGCGCGGCCAGTCCTGGCGGGGGGTGGTCATGAAACCCTTGGGATCGGCCATGGCCGTCTTCCTCGCGTGCGCGTGCGACGTCCCGGAGCCCTGCGTCATGGGGCGGCACCCTCCCCGCAACGATACGTCCCACCGGCCACCTGCGCAGAGTGGCTGACAGCGCCTGCTCCTCGGTTGCTCCGCGGGTTGCTCCGCGAGTCGCCCCGCGGATTCCTGGGCGGGCGCGGGCGGTCAGCTGACGGCCAGCACGAACGACACCGTCGCGGCGGCCGAGGCGACCGTCCGGACGTGGTTCCACGCCGTCCACTCGCGCACATACGTCGGCCAGTAGGCGGCCGCCTCCGCGGTGCCCGCGTCCAGCTTGACCAGCGCTTCGTTGCGGGGCACGTTCGCCGCTATCGTCACGCCGAACGTGCCGAACAGATACAGCCCGCTGCCCAGCAACAGCTCCACCCTGCCCTCGTCCGGCCAGAGCACGAACGTCACCACCGCGATCACCGCGCACAGCACCGCCGACCCGATGAACAGCAGCATGAATGCCGGCATCAGCGCGGTCACGTTGATCGCCTTCATCGCGGCGACGCCCTGCGCGGGCGGCAGCGCGGCGAGCCCACGCATCACGAACGTGGAGAAGGCGCAGAACACCCCGGCCACCAGGCCGGTCCCGACCACACCGATCACAACCAGTACGAAGTACGGCCCATCGATCATGTCAACGTCAACTCCCGCATCCCGCCGAGATCCCTCCCGGCCCCATCCGTCACCTCAAGTGAAATCCTGTACGAGAACCGTGACCATGGCCGAGCGGCGCGAGCCCATACGTGAGCGTCCATGGGCGTGACCCGGACGCGCCACGCGCGCCGCTCGGACCAGCCAGTGGGCCCTGCTCGGGCCGGCCAGTGGGCCCTGCTCGGACCAGCCGGTGGGTGCTGCTCGGACGAGGCAGAGCCATGTCAGCCGACCTCCGACACCTCCACCCGCCAGGCCCGCAACGTCGTCTCCACCGCCGCAGCGATCCGCCGCCGCGCCTCGTGCCGCGGCACCCCGCTCATCAGCAGCTGGTCGTACGCCGTGTCCAGGTGCCGTACGGACGCCATGACCGCCCATGCCACGGCCCCCTCGGACAACGCCCGCCCCGCCGCACTCCGCCCCACTCGTCCACTGCCCCGCGCCGACGCATGCGCGGCGATGTCCCGTGCCCGGTCCGCCGGACACCCCGGGAACAGCCGTCGGATCTCCGCCGCGAACGCCTCCGCGAACCGCACGTCCTCCCGCGCCCGCCGCCGGGCGTCCCGCGCCCGGCGCCGCCGCCGGGCCTCCGCGTCGGCCAGACACCGCTGCTCCGCCCGGCCGAGCCCTGTCTCCTCCACCAGGACGCCCTGCCGCTCGTAACGGCTCTTGCGCCGGTTGAACCGTACGACCACCGCCGACAGCGCACTCTCCTCCCGCGCCCGGCGCGTCAACGCCGTGTCGCCACGCGGCAGGAACACCAGATGCCCGAGGTCGGCACAGTTGAGACACCGCGGCGCACCGTCCTCCAGCACGAGCATCTGCAACGGTCCCGCATGACACGCCGCACAGCGCCGCCGCTTGAGGGGCTGGATGACCAGAAGGCCGGTACGAGGCGGGGGAGTTGCGAGAGGTGCCATACGAGGTTCATTCCCCTCGGAGCCGGTCCGCGGAACTATCCGGGGAACTACCAGGCAGGCCCTCGGACGGTCCCTGATCAGGCCCGCCGGCCCCCGCGAGGCGGACGCGCCAGATACGCCTCCCAACCCCGCGCCGGAACCCGCTGCCGCCCAAGCGCGACGCCCGTGACCGCCCCCTCCTGTCGCATCATGGGGCCTGTGCGACTCGAAGCGATCTCCTGGGAACGGCTCGGCGACCTGCTGGCCGAGCGACTGCTCGACCTGAAGCCGGCCGACGGCAGCTCCTGGCCGCGCATCGCCTTCGACGGGGCTCCGGCAGCCCATCCGGGAGACCTCGCCGAGCGGGTCGGGGAGGCACTGCGCATACGCGGCCGCCCGTCGCTCACCGTCGGCACGCAGGGGTTTCTGCGCCCGGCCTCGGTCCGCCTGGAGTACGGCCACCGGGACGTGGAGGCCTACTACGACGGCTGGTTCGACACCGGCGCCCTGTGGCGCGAGGTCTTCGGCCCCCTCGAACCCGGCGGTGACGGCCGCGTCCTGCCCGATCTGTGGGACCCGGCCACCGACCGGGCCACCCGCAGCCCCTACGTCCGACTCCCGCCCGGCGGCTTCCTGTTGCTGCACGGCCCCCTCCTGCTGCGTCACTGGTTCCCCTTCGACCTGAGCACCCACGTCCTGCTCTCACCCGGCGCCCTGCGCCGCCGCACCCCCGAGGCCGAGCACTGGACCCTTCCCGCCTTCGAGCGCTACGACCAGGAGACCGACCCGGCCGGCACAGCCGATGTCCTGGTTCGCGCCGACGACCCACGGCATCCGGCGTGGAGCGGGTGAGAGGAGCGGGGACAGGAGGCGGCGGTCCCACTTTCCCCAAACGCCTTTTGCATGCACGTGCATTTAACTACGCTGAAGCCATGACGTCCTCCACGAGTGATCCGGTCTCCTTCGACGACTCCGTCCGCTCCCTGCTCGACGGCAAGAACTTCGCCGGCGTGGCCACCCTCGGGCCCGACGGCGCCCCGCAGAACTCGGTGGTCTGGATCAAGCGCGAGGGCGACACCGTGCTCTTCTCCTCCGTCGACGCCCGCCAGAAGGTGCGCAACCTCCGCCGCGACCCCCGCATCAGCCTCTCGGTCTACGACCTCGCCAACCCCTACTCCTCCGTCGAGATCCGCGGCACCGCCGAGATCGTCCCGGACGAGGCCAAGCGGTTGCCGTTCGAGCTCTCGCACAAGTACCTCGGCATCGATCCGCCCGCCGAGAAGGACGACGAGGTCCGAGTGATCATCCGTGTCGTCCCGCGGAAGATCGTGCGCTTCTCGGCCTGATCGGCGCCCCCTGCCGCCTCCCCGGCGGTCTCCCGGGCGTCTCCCGGGCCGTCTCCCCGACCGGTGGTCGCAGCCGGTGGCCGTATCGCTCTGCTCCGGGTGCGTCGGCCAGGTGTCACGGCGAGAATGAAGGGCGCCGGGACTAGCGGTGCGTCCCGCGCCGCGCCGGCCGTCCGGCACCGGGAGGTACTTCATGACCACTGCCGGAGACATCATGCACCGTGGCGCCCAGTGGATCCCCGCTCACGAGACCCTGGACCGCGCCGCCCAGCTGATGCGCGAGCTGGGCGTCGGTGCCCTTCCCATCAGTGACGAGAACGAAAGGCTCTGCGGCATCCTCACCGACCGAGACATCGTCATCGGGTGCGTGGCCATGGGCCGCGACCCGAGCAAGGTCACCGCCGGCGACATGGCCCAGGGCACCCCGCGCTGGATCGAGTCGAACGCCGACATCAGCGACGTGCTCCGGGAGATGCAGGACCACCAGATCCGTCGGCTCCCCGTGATCGAGAACAAGCGCCTGGTCGGCATGATCAGCGAGGCCGATCTGGTCCTGAACCTGCGTCAGGGCGACGTCGCCCACTGGGCCGAGAGCGTCTACGCCAGGACCGGAACGCCGACGACGCACTGACCCGGCGCATGCCCGACCCACTCCGTCTACCGTCCTCGTCCGGCCCACCCCGGCGGACGGGGGCGCACCGGAGCCGGCCGATCGGCCGCGTCAGAGCCAACCGTTGCGCCGGAATCCGCGGTACAGCACCACACACGCGACGGATATCACGCCCAGGACCAGCGGATAGCCGAACGTCCAGCGCAGCTCGGGCATGTGCTCGAAGTTCATGCCGTACACCCCGCACACCATCGTCGGCACGGCGATGATCGCGGCCCAAGCCGTGATCTTCCGCATGTCCTCGTTCTGCGAGACGGTGACCTGTGCCAGGTGGGCCTGCAGGATGGAGTTGAGCAGTTCGTCGAAGGCGGCTATCTGCTCCTTGGCCCGCAGCAGATGGTCGGAGACGTCACGGAAGTAGGCCTGTATCTCCGGCTCCACCACCCTGATGGATAGTGAGGCCAGGTCCTCGAGCGGGCGGCTCAGTGGAACCACGGCCCGCTTCAGCTCCAGCAGTTCACGCTTGAGCTGGTAGATCCGGCCCGGATCGGCCCGCGCGCCGTTCGCTGCGAACACCTCCGTCTCGACCTCGTCGATGTCCTCCTGCACCGAGTCGATGACGCTCAGATAGTCGTCGACGACGTGGTCCGCGAGCGCGTGCAGCACCGCTGCCGGTCCCTTGGAGAGCTGCTCGGGGCTCGACTCCAGCTCCTCGCGCAACGGGCCCAGTGAGCCATGCCGCCCGTGCCGCACGGTGATTACGAAGTCCTGGCCGACGAACACCATGATCTCGCCGGTGTTGACGACCTCGCTCGTCGCCGTGAGCTCCTCGTGCTCGACGTAACAGACCGTCTTGAACACCGCGAACAGCGTCTCGTCGTAGCGCTCCAGCTTCGGCCGCTGATGTGCTTCGATCGCGTCCTCGACCGCCAGCGGGTGAAGTGCGAACAACTCGGCGATGCCCGCGAACTCCTGGTCCGTCGGCTCATGGAGACCGAGCCAGACGAACCCGCCACCGCGCTTGCGCACCTTCTGCACGACGTCGACCAGATCGCCGCTCTCCGGGACCCGCACACCGTCCCGGTACGTCACGCAGTTCACCACCGAGGAGCCCAGCGGGGACCGGGCGGGGTGGCTGAGGTCGACGCGGGGACGCCGTCGAGCCAGCCGTGCCACCTTGCGGAGGCCGCCGACCCTGCCGAGGCCCGTGACCTTCCGCAGATTCCCTGCCATGGACATTGGATCTCCTTGCGTGGATCCCCTCTTGACGCGTGGCTCACCTCCGGGTCGTCCAGCCCCGTCGGCTCGCTCGCGCTGCGCTGCATCTTTGCGCCCTGGCTCGCCAGTTTGCCAGGTGGGCGTGAGAGGTGGGTAAGCCTGTGGGAACAGGTGGTTCCGCTTGGTTCCCGGCTGTGGACAAAGGGGCCGTACCGAATTCGGGGCCGGGGCCGTACCAAATTCGGGGCCGTCCTGCCGAGCGTCGCCCCATCCGGACAAGCCGGGCAACTGGGATGATCGCATCATGACGCGAACCGACGGGTATCTCCTCGACAACCGGCAGGCGGAGGCGGCCGAGCGCTTCGACGCGTTCGCCACACTCTTCGACCCCACGACGTTCCGGCATTTCGAACGGTTCGGCATCGGACCCGGCTGGCGCTGCTGGGAGGTGGGCGCCGGCGGCACCTCGGTGGTGTCCTGGCTGGCCAAGAAGGTCGGCCCCACCGGACGGGTCGTCGCAACCGACATCGACACCTCACTGCTCACCCCGGCCGCCCGCCCTCCGGTCGAGGTCCGCGCACACGACGTGGGCGCGGACGAGCCGCCGGGGGAGGGGTTCGACCTCGTGCACGCCCGGCTCGTGCTCGTGCATGTGCCGGACCGCGAACGGGCGTTGCGGTCGATGATCGAGGCCCTGCGCCCCGGCGGCCGACTCCTGATCGAGGACGCCGACCCCGCTCTGCAGCCCCTGCTCTGCCCCGACGAGTCCGGCCCCGACCAGCAGCTCGCGAACCGCCTCCGGAACGGCTTCCGCAAGCTGCTCGCCGACCGCGGCGCCGACCTGTCCTACGGCCGCCGGCTCCCGCGTCTGCTCCGCGAGGCGGGTCTGCGCAGGGTGGAGGCCGACGCGTACTTCCCGATCACCTCGCCCGCCTGCGCCGCCCTGGAGTCCGCCACCGTCCGCCAGATCCGCGACCAGCTCGTCGCCGAGGGCATCGCCACCGACCAGGACATCGACCGCCACCTCGCCAACGTCGCCGCCGGGGGCATGGACCTGGCCACCGCCCCGATGATCTCGGCGTGGGGGCGCAGGGCGCCGGAGGAGAACGGAGCTGACATCGTCTCGGACATCGCCTCGGACATCGGAGAGCCGGCATCGCCTCCGCCACCGGAGAGCTGAGGTCCCTTCAGTCACCGGAAGCTGACATCGCTTCAGGTGTCGGAGGGCTGACATCGCTTCAGGTGTCGGGAAACCGGCATCGCTTCAGCCGACGTCGGCTGCCGTCACTCCGGCGCGGGCGGCCGTCCGCCCACCCGCTCCACCGCCAGCGCACCTGCCCGGCACCCCTCCCGCGCGGCGTCCTCGGGCCGGGCGCCCGCGAGCAGGGCCGCGAGAAAGGCACCGGTGAAGGCGTCGCCGGCTCCCGTGGTGTCCCTCGGCGCCGTCGGCATGGCCGGGACGTGGGCGCTCACGGAGCCCGACCTGGCCACCATGGCGCCGTCCCCGCCCTGCTTGGCGACCACCAGCGGGACATGGCGACTCAACTTGGCCGCCGCGTCCACCGCATCGGGCAGCCCTGTGAGCAGACACGCCTCGTCACGGCTCGGCAGCAGGACGTCCAGGCCCTCCACCAGAGTCAGGAAACGGCCGACGCCCAGCTTCACGAGGAAGCCCGCCGACGCCGGGTCCAGGCTCACCGGCACTCCACGCGCGCGTGCGGACACCAACGCCGCCGCCACCAGGGCGCGGCTCGACTCGGAGAACAACAGGTAGCCCGAGAGATGCAGCCACGCGACACCGTCGAGCAGGGCATCCGACCAGTCGCCGGGGTCGAGCCGCAGGGACGCCCCGCTGTCGGTGAGGAACGTCCGCTCGGCAGCCGCGCCCGTGTCGACCAGGCAGATCACCGTCCCGGTCGGCGCCTGCGAATCCACGACGAGACAGGGCTGTACTCCGCTCGCGGTCAGCGCGCGCTCGTGCCACGCGGCAGCGTCCGCTCCTACGCGCCCCAGCAGCCGCACGTCCGTGGCGCCCCAATACGCCGCCCAGCAGGCCACATTGGCCCCGGCGCCGCCCGGCACCGTGCGGACGGCCGCCGTGGTGTCCGTACCCGAGGCCAGCGGTCCCCGGTGCCGGGCTATGACGTCCGTGACCACGTCGCCGACGACGAGCAGTGCGCCGTCGCGCCGCTCGGCCGGGGCGGGCCCCCTCTCCGGCTCGCTCACGCCCCGGCCCAGGCCGCCGCGATGCGCCCCGCCAGCCGTACGTTGCCGCGCACCGCCGCGAGATTGGCGCCCAGAGAGGCACCGTCCGTGTGCCGTACCAAGTAGTCCAGCAGGAAGGGCGTGACCGCCTGACCCGTGATGCCCTGCTCCTCGCACGCATGCAGCGCGTCGGCGAGCACACGCGCGTGCAGCTCGGGATCCAGCTGCTCCTCCTCCGGCACCGGATTGGCGACGATCAGCGCCGACTCCGGCCCGTCGAGCGCGTCCTGAGCGCGCATCACCTCGGCCACCTCCCGCGGCGACCCAAGTGTCCAGTCCACCGGATGCCCCGAGTCGGACAGGTAGAAGCCGGGGAAGCGTTCCGTCCGGTAGCCGGCGACGGCGACGCCGAGCGTCTCCAGCCGCTGCAGGGTCGCCGGAACATCCAGGATCGACTTCACGCCGGCGCACACCACCGTGATCCGCGCCCGCGCCAGCAGCCCCAGGTCGGCCGACTCGTCCTGCGTCACCGTCCACTCCCGGTGCACACCGCCGAGCCCGCCCGTCGCAAACACGCGTACGCCCGCCAGAGCAGCCAGCAGAGCCGTCGCCGACACCGTGGTCGCCCCGCTCGCCCCGGAGGCCACCGCGAGCGGCAGATCCCGGTGCCCCAGTTTGCGGATACCGTCCTCGTTCGCGATCCGCTCCAGCTGCTCCTTGTCCAGGCCGACGTGCGGTCGCCCGTCGAGCACGGCGATCGTCGCGGGAACGGCACCCTCCTGCCGTACGACGTCCTCCAGCTCCAGCGCCACCTGCAGATTGCGGGGGCGTGGCAGCCCGTGCGCGATGATCGTGGACTCCAGGGCCACCACAGGTCGACGCGCGTCGACCGCGTTCCGTACCTCTTCCGACACCACCAGCACCACGCGCCTGCCTCCTGTCCGTCGGTCTTCCCTCATCTCTGGCGGGCGGCGCACCGGGTCAAACCCTTGCGGCATGTGTGAGACACCACCAGCCTTGAATGCATGACCGACAACACGACACGCCTCGACCACGTGGTTCTCTGGGTGAGCGACCCGGCCGCGTCGGCCGCGTTCTACGAGAAGACGCTCGGCATGGTGCCCGTCAGGCTCACGGACTTCATCGCGGGCGAGGCGCCGTTCCCCTCGGTGCGCGTCAACGACGAGACCATCCTCGACCTCATGCCGATGACCATGGCGGAGCGCATGAAGATGCTCCCCGACGCCGCCCGCAGCGCGGGACACCCGGTCAATCACGTCTGCCTGTCCCTGCCGGAGGCCGACTTCCACGGGCTGCGCAGCCACCTGGAGGAGCAGGACGTACCGGTCTCGGAGTACTCGTACGACTCCTTCGGCGCCCGCGGCAAGGCCAAGCGCAGCTTCTACTTCCGCGACCCCGACGGCAACATCTTCGAGGCCCGGCACTACGACTAGGGCGCCGAGCAGGGGGCCACGCGAGCGTGGCCCCCGTTTCTCGGGACGTCGGAGCCGGGAACGTCGGAGCCGGGGACGTCAGGCCGCCCGTGCGGCGTCCAGCGCCCCGTGCGGATTCAGCACATACTTGCGGCTGGCGCCCTGGTCGAACTCGGCGTAGCCCTGTGGCGCGTCCTCGATGCCGATCACGGTCGCGTTGACCGCCTTGGCGATGTGCACCCGGTCGTGCAGGATCGCCATCATCAGGCCCCGGTGGTACTGCATGACCGGGCACTGTCCGGTCGTGAAGCGGTGGCTCTTGGCCCAGCCGAGGCCCAGCCGCACCTTCAGCGTCCCGGACTTGGCGTCCTGGTCGATCCCTCCGGGGTCGTCCGTGACGTACAGGCCGGGGATGCCGAGGGCACCGCCCGCGCGCGTGACACCCATCAGCGAGTTGAGGACCGTCGCGGGCGCCTCCTGGGCGTTCGGGCCGTGAGCCCGCGCTTCGAAGCCGACCGCGTCGACCGCGGCGTCCACCTCGGGTTCCCCGAGGATCTGCGCGATCTGCTCCTCCACACTGCCCTGCGAGACGTCGACGGTCTCGCAGCCGAAGCTGCGCGCCTGGGCGAGGCGTTCGGGGTTCAGGTCGCCGACGATGACGACGGCGGCGCCCAGCAGATGCGCCGAAGCGGCCGCCGCGAGCCCGACCGGGCCCGCCCCGGCGACGTACACCGTCGAGCCGACGCCCGCACCCGAGCTGACCACGCCGTGGAAGCCGGTCGGGAAGATGTCCGACAGCATCGTCAGATCGAGCAGCTTCGCGCGCGCCTGGTCCGGGTCGGGGAACTTCAGCAGGTTGAAGTCCGCGTAGGGGATCATGGCGAACTCGGCCTGTCCGCCGACCCAGCCGCCCATGTCGACATAGCCGTACGCGGCCCCGGGCCGGGCCGGGTTCACGTTCAGACAGATGCCGGTCTTGCGCTCCTTGCAGTTACGGCACCGCCCGCAGGCGATGTTGAACGGTACGGAGACGATGTCGCCGACGTCGATGGTCTCGACGTCCGGACCCCGTTCGACGACCTCTCCGGTGATCTCGTGTCCTAGGACCAGCCCCTCCGGCGCGGTCGTCCGCCCGCGCACCATGTGCTGGTCACTTCCGCAGATGTTGGTCGCGAGGACCTTGAGGATCACCCCGTGCCGGCACTTGCGGCCGACGTTGTCGGGGGCGACTCCCGGTCCGTCCTGGAGCTCGAGCGTGGGGTAGTCGATGGACCTGACCTCCACCGTGCCCGGCTTGAGATACGCCACTGCCCTGTTTCCGCTCATGCGTGATCGCCGTCCCTTCGGCCCGGGTCTTCCGGATGCCAGTCGGATGCCAGCGGCTGTGCGTATGGCCGAGTCTGCTCCTGCGGATGGGCTCCGGCCAGTCCTCTCGGCTACCGGAAGCGTCCGGTCTGCTCGGGCTCTGCGGGAGCAAGGCGGGCAGGGCTTGCGGCCCGGGCGGACGGGCGGAGGGCGAGCGGGGCGGGGGGCGCCCCGGATGAGCAGAGGGCGCGGACCGGGCGTCTGGACGAGCACAGCCGACGGCCCGGGGGAACCGGAATGGGCGCCGCGTACGGGCTGGCCGTGAGTTCCCTGCCTTCCCTGTGGCCCTGGCCGGCCGACGGGTGTCCCTCGTGGCGGACCGAGCGCCCCGGGGGCATGGCGTCAGTCGCCGGGCAGAGCCTTCTCCGTCCGCCTGCCCCGGGTGAACAGAGCCAGCCCCGCCAACGGCAGCAACAGGCACGCGGCGGCGAAGTTCAGCCAGGCGTAGCTCGCCTGCGCGACGACCAGCCCGGCGGCAGCCCCGCCGATGCCCGCGGAGGCGTTCATGACGAGGTCCGACAGCCCCTGCGCGGCGGCCCGGGCCGGCTGCGGCACGGAGTCCGTGAGCAGCGCGGAACCGGAGACGAGCGCCGCCGACCAGCCGAGCCCCAGCACGAAGAGCCCGAAGGCCGTCTGCCCATGACTGCCGCCCGCCGTACCGGCGACGAACACCGCGCACGCCAGCAGCCCCCCGGCGAGCCCGATCCCGGACAGCCGCCCCAGCCGGTCCGACAGTCGCCCCATGAGCGGCGCGAACGCGTACATGCCGGCGATGTGCCCGCTGATGACCAGCCCGATCAGATCGATGCCCGCGCCGTGGTGCGCGAGGTCGACCGGGGTCATCGACATCACCGAGACCATCGCCGTGTGCGCGACGGCCACCGTCACCACCGCGAGCCGCGCCCGCGGCGAGGCGGCCACGGCTGCCATCCCGGCGCGCAGCGAACGGGCCGCGGGCGACTGCTCCTCGGCCGGTGCGAGCGCACGTGCCGTCAGCAGCGGGTCCGGCCGCAAAAGTACGGCCACCACGACCGCGGATATCAGGAAGATCCCCGCCGCCCACAGGAACGGACCCGCCGCGGCGGGTATCCCGAGTCCCGTGACGCTACGACCGGCGGGCGCGGCGATGTTCGGGCCGAGGACCGCGCCGATCGTGGTCGCCCACACGACGAGCGAGATCGCCCGGGCCCGATGCTCCGGCTCGGCCAGATCCGCGGCGGCGAACCGCGCCTGCAGATTCGCCGACGAGGCCGCGCCGAACGCCGCCATCCCGCACAGCAGCAGCGGAAAGCTCCCGATGCTTGCCGCGAGCACCGTGACACCCGCTCCCACGGCCCCGATGAGATAGGCCAGGACGAGTCCCGGCCTTCGCCCTCGCGCGGTCATCAGCGCGGCGAGCGGCATCGACAACACCGCCGTACCGGCGACGGTCGCGGTGGGCGCGAGCCCGGACAGCGACTCGGTGCCGCTGACCTCCTGGGCCAGGACCGCAGCGAGCGCGATGCCGGTGGCGACGCCCAGGCCGCCCAGGATCTGCGTGGTGATCAGTACGCCCGAGATGCGGCGCCGCAGTGCAGGCAACCGATCGGGCGGGACGGGAACGACGGCCTGCCGCTCCACGGCGGTCACGACGCGCACCCGGCTGTACGGCCCGTCCGGCGGGTCGGCAGGGGACAACACATCGAATGGGCCGCATACAAGTGGGTGAAAGGTGTCGTCACAGGCGCAGTCTCCCCCTCATCTCCCGCCCGCCCAACCCTGCGAGGGACCGAGGAGCCTTCACAGTGTGAAGAATGTGAAGCCCTCGGAAGATCATCAGGAGATCAGAAGAGCGGCTCCGGCAGGACCCCCTCCAGCGCGAGCAGCTTCCGCTTCGTCTCCAGCCCGCCCCCGAACCCTCCGATGCCGCCGTCGCTCTCCACGACCCGGTGACAGGGCACGACGACCGGCAGCGGATTGGCGCCCATCGCCATCCCCACCGCCTGGGCCGCACCCGGCTGGCCGACCCGCCCGGCCAGATCGCCGTAGCCGACGACACTGCCGAATGGGACACCGGAGGCCAGCTCGTGCAGCACCTGCCGGTTGAATCCGGAGATCAGCGACCAGTCCAGCGGCAGCTCGAAGTCGCGGCGCGCACCCGCGAAGTACTCCTCCATCTGACGTATCGCCTCGGCCAGCAGCGGGGAGTCGGGTGCCTCGACCGGCTCGGTGCCCAGTCGGGACGCCAGTCGGGCGAGCGTCTTCTCGCGCACCTCCTCCGTGGCGTGGAACACGACGCTGACCAGTCCGTCGCGGGTCGCGGCCAGCATCAGCGGACCGATGTCGGTACCGACGACGGCCCACACGATCTGCTGCTCGTACTGCCCATGGCTGTCCATGCGCCAACCGTACGACCCACCACTGACAACGCCCCGCGAACGGGCGTCGGGCACCGCAGCCCGGCGCCATTCACTCCTCGGGCAGGGCGTCCCGCACCACGTCGGGGCTGTTGGTGATGATCCCGTCGACGCCGTACCCGGCGACCAGCCGGGCGGTGTCCGCGTCGTTCACGGTCCAGGTGAACACCTCCAGCGGCCTGCCGTGCGGCCCCTCGAACGCCTGGACGGAGTTGACGTAACCCGTGGAGATGGAGGTGTACGAGGGGTTGATCTGGTCGGCGAAGGTCGCGTACCAGGACAGGTCCGAGACGGGCGGCGTCCCGAGGAAGCCGGTCTTCACCGCCGGCTTCAGTTCGTGGACGGTCCGCACGCTGTCGGCGCTGAAGCTCTGCACGATCAGCCGGGCCAGGTGGGGCGCGTCGAGCCAGCCCCCGTTGTCCAGGGCCTTGAGGGTCTGCTGCTCGATGCCCGGATACAGGTCAGGGTTCTTGATCTCCAGGAGCAGCTTCTGGTGGTGCAGTTCCACCCGCTCCATGAACTGCCCCAGCGTCGGCACGCGCGCGCCCGCGTATGTGGGGCCGAACCAGCTGCCCGCGTCCAGACGGGCGATCTCGGCGGCGGTGAAGTCCTTCACCTTCCAGGGCGCCCGGCTGGGGAAGACCTGCTCCACATCGGTCGTGCGCTTCAGGTTGTCGTCGTGGAGGACGACCAGCTCCCCATCCTTGGTGCGCTGCACGTCGTTCTCGACCCAGCTGATGCCCAGTTCGGCGGCCTTGTCGACAGCGGCCAGCGTGTTCTCGGGTGCGTAGGTGGAGGCCCCTCGGTGCGCGATGACCGTGGGCCGCTCGGCGCCGGCCCGGGCATGGGGCGCGGGAAGCAGAAGCGCGGCGGTTCCCAGGACTGCGGTCGTCGTGGCGGCTACAACGCGCGCGTGCATGCGTACTCCTCGCGTCGAACGATCACGGACAGCACCACTGTGGCAGCAGAGGGTCAACGCTGGAGGAGTACAGAATGGCCACAGATTGAATGGAGTGGTCCGGGCCCGCTCACTCATGCCGCACAACTGGGGTAAGCCCGTGTTTCTTTGCCGGAAAATCGTTCGACCATTCCGGTGGGAGTTACTCTCTGCCTCAACCCTGAACCGCTCGGGCGGTCCTGGGAGGGGGCGCGTTTTTTCACGGCATTCCGGGACGTACCAGGGCGGGAAGGGCAGCTGCGTATGCAGGGCACGATCGACGGATTCAGCTACGGACTCGTCACCCCGCTGGTGGCCTACCTCATGGCCTGCCTCGGCGGTGCGCTCGGCCTGCGCTGCACCACCAGATCGATGCTCGTCTCGCAGTCCTGGCGCCCGGGCTGGCTCGCCCTGGGCTCGGCGGCCATCGGCTCCGGCATATGGACCATGCACTTCGTCGCGATGATGGGGTTCACGGTCGAGGGGACACCGATCCACTACGACAAGCCGATGACGTTCGCGAGTCTCGCCGTCGCCATCCTCATGGTCGGCGTCGGGATCTTCATCGTCGGTTACAAAGGCGCCCGCGGAACGGCTCTGTTCACCGGCGGCACCATCACCGGTCTGGGCATCGCCTCCATGCACTACCTGGGCATGGCCGGCATGCGGCTCAACGGCAAGCTGGAATACAACACGCTCACCGTCGGCATCTCCGTCGCCATAGCGATGGTGGCTGCCACCGCCGCGCTGTGGGCCGCCGGACAGGTCAGAGGGCTCATGTGGAGCGTCGGCGCCAGCCTCGTCATGGGCCTCGCCGTCAGCGGCATGCACTACACCGGCATGGCCGCCCTCAGTGTCCATCTGCACAGCACGGACACGCCCGCGACCGGCGACTCACCCGCCGGCCTGCTCGCGCCGATGCTGGTCGGCCCGCTCGCCTTCCTGCTGCTGGCCGGTGCCGTCGTACTGTTCGACCCGCACATGATCATGGGGAAACCCGCAGTGGTCCCCTCCGAGCCCAAGCCGGGCGTCCCGGCCCACACGATCGTCCAGCACCAGGCCCGCCGCCCGCAGCTGCGCACCCGCCGCAACCAGGACCACCGAGGCTCCCGGACCCCGCAAAACCACTGATCGGACCGCGTTGTCAGTGGGGGGTCGTACGGTTGACTTCATGCGGCCCGTTTCCAGCATCGAACGCACGGTGGCGCCCTTCGAGGTCGTCAGCCCCTACCAGCCCAGCGGCGACCAGCCGCAGGCCATCGCCGATCTCGCCCGGCGTGTCGAAGCCGGCGAGAAGGACGTCGTCCTGCTCGGCGCGACCGGCACCGGCAAGTCCGCCACCACCGCGTGGATGATCGAGAAGCTCCAGCGCCCCACCTTGGTGATGGCGCCGAACAAGACGCTGGCCGCCCAGCTGGCGAACGAGTTCCGCGAGCTGCTGCCGAACAACGCCGTCGAGTACTTCGTCTCGTACTACGACTACTACCAGCCCGAGGCCTACGTCCCGCAGTCGGACACCTACATCGAGAAGGACTCCTCGATCAACGAGGAGGTCGAGCGTCTGCGGCACTCCGCGACCAACTCGCTGCTCACCCGCCGCGACGTCGTCGTGGTCGCCTCGGTCTCCTGCATCTACGGCCTCGGCACCCCGCAGGAGTACGTGGACCGCATGGTCCCCCTCAAGGTCGGCGACGAGGTCGACCGGGACCAGCTGCTGCGCCGTTTCGTGGACATCCAGTACACGCGCAACGACCTCGCCTTCAGCCGCGGCACCTTCCGCGTGCGTGGCGACACCATCGAGATCTTCCCGGTCTACGAGGAGCTCGCCGTCCGCATCGAGATGTTCGGCGACGAGATCGAGGCACTGTCCACGCTCCACCCCCTCACCGGCGAGATCATCAGCGACGACGAGCAGCTGTACGTCTTCCCGGCCACCCACTACGTCGCGGGCCCCGAGCGCCTGGAGCGGGCAGCCAACGACATCGAGAAGGAGCTCGGCGAGCGCCTCTCCGAGCTGGAGAACCAGGGAAAGCTCCTGGAGGCCCAGCGCCTGCGGATGCGTACGACCTACGACCTCGAGATGCTCCGTCAGATCGGCAGCTGCTCCGGCGTCGAGAACTACTCGATGCACTTCGACGGCCGCTCGCCCGGCTCCCCGCCGAACACCCTGCTGGACTACTTCCCGGACGACTTCCTGCTCGTCATCGACGAGTCGCACGTCACCGTGCCGCAGATCGGAGCCATGTACGAGGGCGACGCCTCCCGCAAGCGCACCCTCGTCGACCACGGCTTCCGCCTGCCCTCCGCCCTCGACAACCGCCCCCTGAAGTGGGAGGAGTTCCAAGGGCGCATCGGGCAGACGGTCTACCTGTCGGCGACCCCGGGCAATTACGAACTCTCCCGCGGGGACGGTCACGTCGAGCAGATCATCCGCCCCACCGGCCTGGTCGACCCGGAGGTCGTCGTCAAGCCCACCGAGGGGCAGATCGACGACCTGGTGCATGAGATCCGGGAGCGTGTCGAGAAGGACGAGCGCGTCCTGGTCACCACCCTCACCAAGAAGATGGCCGAGGACCTCACCGCCTACTTCCTGGAGCTCGGCATCCAGGTGCGTTATCTGCACAGTGACGTCGACACACTGCGCCGCGTCGAGCTGCTGCGCGAGCTGCGCGCCGGCGAGTTCGACGTCCTCGTCGGCATCAACCTCCTTCGCGAGGGTCTCGACCTGCCCGAGGTGTCACTCGTGGCGATCCTCGACGCCGACAAGGAGGGCTTCCTGCGCTCCGGCACCTCCCTCATCCAGACCATCGGCCGCGCGGCGCGCAATGTCTCCGGCCAGGTTCATATGTACGCCGACAAGATCACCCCGGCGATGGAGAAGGCCATCGACGAGACCAACCGCCGCCGGGAGAAGCAGGTCGCGTACAACACGGAGAGGGGCATCGACCCCCAGCCGCTGCGCAAGAAGATCAACGACATCGTCGCGCAGATCGCCCGCGAGGACGTCGACACCGAGCAGTTGCTCGGCACCGGCTACCGCGCCAAGAAGGACGGCCGGGGCACCAAGGCCCCCGTGCCCTCCCTCGGCGACAAGGCCAAGGGCGCGAAGGCGGGCAAGGCCGCCAAGGGCAAGGCGAAGGAGACGGTGCCGACCGACCGCCCGGCGGCCGATCTCGCCGAGCAGATCGAGGAGTTGACGGAGCGTATGCGTGCCGCGGCCGCGGATCTGCAGTTCGAGATCGCGGCCCGGCTGCGCGACGAGGTGTCCGAGATGAAGAAGGAGTTGCGCCAGATGAAGGAGGCGGGCCTGGCCTGAGAGGCTGCTCGAACGGTCGTCGGCCGAACTCCCGGTACTCGCTGTGTTGCAAGACCGACACAAAGTGGGGACCGGGGTACGTCACTGTCAGTGCCCCTGCGTAGGGTTCTCGTCATCCGCGGACTCCGCGGCCAACAGGGGACAGCTCGAGAGGGGAATCAGCACGTGACCGTCAACATGACCAAGGGTCAGGCCATCAGTCTGCAGAAGAACGACGGCGGCAGCCTGACCGCGGTGCGCATGGGTCTCGGCTGGCAGGCGGCTCCCCGGCGCGGCCTGTTCGGCTCGCGTACGCGGGAGGTCGACCTCGACGCCTCCGCCGTCCTGTTCGCGGACAAGCAGCCGGTCGACGTCGTCTTCTTCCGCCACCTGGTGAGCGACGACGGCTCGGTTCGCCACACCGGTGACAACCTCGTCGGCGGTGTCGGCCAGGGCGGCGACGACGAGGCGATCCTCGTCGACCTCGCGCGCCTCCCGGTCCACATCGATCAGATCGTCTTCACCGTGAACTCATTCACGGGCCAGACCTTCCAGGAGGTGCAGAACGCCTTCTGCCGCCTGGTCGACGAGACCAACGGCCAGGAGCTCGCCCGCTACACGCTGGCCGGCGGCGGCCAGTACACGGCGCAGATCATGGCGAAGGTGCACCGCTCGGGTCCGGGCTGGTCGATGACCGCCATCGGCACCCCGGCCAACGGCCGTACCTTCCAGGACCTGATGCCGGCGATCCTGCCGCACCTGTAGGCCCGCCCGGCGAGCGGCACACGACACGACAAGCGACACAGGGGGACGAAGGCATGACGGCCGAGCTGGTGCGGGGGCAGAACCACCCGCTCTCCCAGGCCCGTCTGGAGATCCGGATCTCGGCCGGCACACCGATCGTGGCCGCAGCCACGCTCGGCGACGAGCAGGGCAGGATCCACGGCGTCGAGTGGGTGGCCCATCCCGGCACACCCACCCTGCCTGGCCTCGAGGTCTCCCGGCAGGCGGCCGCCGCCCATCGCCTCGCGGTGGACCTGGACGCCATGCCGGAGGCCGTCCACCGTGTCAGTGTGCTGCTCGCCCTGCCGACGGGGGCCGGCGGCCCAACCCGGTTCGGCGCCGTCGCGACCCCCTTCGTCGCGGTCACCGGCCTCGACGGCACCGAGGTCGCCAGCTACACCGTCACCGGCCTGGAGGCCGAGTCGGCCGTCGTGGCGCTGGAGCTCTACCGCCGCCAGGACGCCTGGAAGGTACGCGCCATCGGCCAGGGGTACGCCGGTGGCCTCGCCGACCTCTTGACCGACCAAGGCCTGCCCCAGGCCCAGCAACTCGCCGGCAGCATCAACGAAGCGGTGGCCCAGGGCATGGCCCGCTCGGTGCCGGCACCCCCGCCACGCACGGACGGCGACCGCTCCCGGCAGGCGGCCGCGCCGGCCCACGGCTCGGACCAGGGCGGCCCCGCATCGCAGGGCACATCAGGCCCCGCGTCGCCGTACGGCACGCAGACGCCGGACGCGCCCGGCCAGCCGACACCCCCGCCGACGTCCCCGTACGGCACGCAGGCGCCCGGCCTCCCGGGCCAGCCCGCGCCGCAGCCGTCGTACCAGGGCGGAACCGGCGCCACCGACCCGGCTCAGCCGTCCGCTCCCACCTCGGGCGGCCCCATCAACTACAGCCACCCGGGCCGTCAGACCGCGGCTCCGCCGCCGCCCCCACCGGCCGCACCCCCGGCACAGCCCGGGCAACCGGCGCAGCCCGTCGCGGGCGACGCCACCGGCTGGTCCATGGACGAGCGGCTCTACAACCAGGTGTGGGGCATGTTCGAGGACCTGGCCCGCACCACAGCCGCCTACCGCAGCGCGGTGGACTTCGCCGAATCGCGCATGGAGAAGGAACTCGACCAGGTCCTGTCGGACCCGCGCAGCCGGATCGGCGGTCAGGGCGACGCCGCGCGCGAGGCGGCCCAGGTCAAGCACACACAGCTCGTCAACCAGGCCAGGGCATCGCTCGACCGGGACATCGCCCAGCTCACCGCCGAGTCCGAGGTCGTCGAACCCGCGCTGCCGCTTGCGTTCGCGCGCTGGGACAACCCCGTCTGGCACGGCTACCGCGTACCGATGGAGATCCCCATGGCCCTGCGCCTGGGTGACCTCCACCTGCCCGAGAGCGACCGGTTGCGCATCCCGATGCTCGTCCGGCTGCCGCTGGAGCGGGGCCTGTGGATCGACAGCGGAGGCAGCGGCTCGCTCGACGGCTCGTTCACGGACTCCCATGACCTGCGGCGCCTCGCGATGGAGACCGCGGTGGCGCACGCGGCACGGCTGCTCGCCGTCTATCCGGCGGGCGAGTTCACCGTGCATGTCATCGATCCCGCCGGTTCGGGCGCACAAGCGCTGGTACCGCTGGTGCAGACCGGTGTGCTCGCTGCCCCGCCCGCCGTGGGCGCGACCGGTGTCGCGGAGGTCCTCGCACGACTCACCCAGCGTGTCGACCTGGTGCAGATGGCGGTGCGCGGAGGTGCCCCCGACTCTCTGCCGCCCGATTTCGACACCTCCGAGCAGCTGTTGATCGTCAACGACTTCCCGCACGGCTTCGACGACCGCGCCGTGAACCAGCTGCGCTACCTGGCGGACGAGGGTCCGGCCGTCGGCGTCCACCTGATGATGGTCGCGGACCGCGAGGAGGCGGCCGCCTACGGCCCGTTGCTCGACCCGCTGTGGCGCTCGCTGATGCGACTGACCCCGACGCCGGACGATCACCTCGCCGACCCGTGGGTGGGACACGCCTGGACCTACGAGCCCCCGCTCGTGCCGCCCGGCAGCCAGGTGCTCCAGCAGGTGCTCGCACAGGTCGCAGCAGCTCGGGCCAAGTACCGGTAAAGCGCCTCTGACCTGCAAACTTGGCGCTTCTTTTGCCAAGCGCTTTACCTTTCCTTGGCAATTGGGGTACTGTTCATTGCACGGAGGGGAGTACTCCCTGTCGCTGCGACGTACCCGTCAATACGGATCCGGCCAGATCCCGGGGCGTCGGCCCATAGTGGGTGGAAGAGACCTCCGGCGCGCGACGACGCTGACATTTGCCGTTACGACTGCCGGAGGCGCAGCAGTGGAAGTTTCCACGACCCTATGGGTCCTGACCATCGTGGGCCTTGCCGCCCTGATCGCCGTCGATTTCTTCATCGGCCGCAAGCCGCACGACGTCTCGATCAAGGAAGCCGGTATCTGGACGGTCGTCTGGATCGCACTGGCCGGCCTCTTCGGCCTCGGCCTGCTGATCTTCGGCGGCGGACAGGCCGGCGGTGAGTTCTTCGCAGGCTTCATCACCGAGAAGTCACTGAGTGTCGACAACCTCTTCGTCTTCGTCCTGATCATGGCGAAGTTCGCGGTGCCGTCCCAGTACCAGCAGCGAGTGCTGCTGGTCGGTGTCCTCATAGCCCTGGTGCTGCGGGCGATCTTCATCGCCGCGGGGGCCGCGATCCTCGCCAGCTTCGCGTGGGTGTTCTACC
This sequence comes from Streptomyces sp. NPDC055013, assembly GCF_053608645.1. Lineage (NCBI taxonomy): Bacteria > Bacillati > Actinomycetota > Actinomycetes > Kitasatosporales > Streptomycetaceae > Streptomyces > Streptomyces sp. NPDC055013. Next base: position 26,679 of record NZ_JBSGVW010000012.1, on the reverse strand, counting down.
TCTTCGGTGCCTTCCTGATCTGGACCGCCTGGAAGCTCATCCAGGAGGCCAAGGCCGGCGATGAGGAAGAGGAGTTCGAGGAGAACAAGCTGCTGAAGGCGGCCGAGCGCAGGTTCGGTGTCGCTGACCGGTACCACGGCACCAAGCTGTGGATCCAGGAGAACGGCAAGCGGGTCATGACCCCGATGCTGGTCGTGATGCTGGCTATCGGTACCACCGACGTGCTCTTCGCCCTCGACTCCATCCCGGCGATCTTCGGTCTGACCCAGGACCCGTACATCGTGTTCACCGCCAACGCCTTCGCGCTGATGGGTCTGCGGCAGCTGTACTTCCTGATCGGTGGCCTGCTGAAGAAGCTGGTCCACCTCAGCTACGGCCTGTCGATCATCCTCGGCTTCATCGGCGTCAAGCTGGTGCTGCACGCTTTGCACGAGTCCGGGGTGCACGTCCCCGAGATCAGCATTCCGGTCTCGCTGGGTGTGATCTGCTCCGTCCTGATCGTCACCACGATCACCAGCCTGAGGGCCTCCAAGAAGAAAGCGGAGGCCGAGGCGGCGCAGGAGCGGAGCGAAGGCGCTCCGAAGGACAGCATCGACGTCTGACCACGTCGGACGTAGAAAGAACCAACACCGGGAGTGGTGCCGAGCGAATTGCCGAGCACCGCTCCCGGTGCTTCGTTGGGTGCTGGTGTCCCCGTCCGGGGACACCACGGCCGGGGGTGGAGGCACCTGTGGACGCACCCATCAAGTTCGTACAGATCATCGACTTCGAGACCGAGCGCATCGACGAGATGCGGGAACTGGCCCACGAGACGGAGCAGCGCCTGGCGGGCCGCGAAGGCGGCCCCACGCGACGCATCGTCCTCAAGGACCGGGGGCAGCCCAACCGCTACCTCGTAGTGATCGAGTTCGCCTCCCACGAGGACGCGATGCGCAACAGCGACGACCCCGAGACGACCAAGTTCGCGGAGCAGATGGCCGCGCTGTGCACCGCGCCGCCGTCCTTCACGGACTGCGACGTACAGGAGACGACCGATTTCGCGTAGCGACATACGAAAGACAGGGGCCCCGCAACCCGAGGGCGCGGGGCCACCTGACAACCCCTCGGACCGGAATGCGAACCCTCAAGCCCTCTGCGACGATCGCTCCATGATCGCTCGGCTCAGGCCGCTCACCACCGGGTGGACGTTCCTCGTGCCGGTGCTCGCGATCGTCCTGCTGGTCTTCACCTGGGGACGAGACCTGCCCGGCGCGGTCGTCGCGCTGGTGACCCTCGTCCTCGCAGGCGCCGTGCTGGCCGCCGTCCACCACGCCGAAGTGGTCGCCCACCGGGTCGGCGAACCCTTCGGCTCGCTCGTCCTCGCCGTGGCCGTCACGATCATCGAGGTCGCCCTGATCGTGACCCTGATGGTCGACGGCGGAGACAAGAGCGCCACCCTCGCCCGGGACACGGTCTTCGCGGCCGTGATGATCACCTGTAACGGCATCGTCGGCCTGTCCCTGCTGGTCGCCTCACTGCGGCACCGTACGGCCGTCTTCAACCCCGAGGGCACCGGCGCCGCCCTCGCAACAGTCGCCACCCTGGCCACGCTCAGCCTCGTGCTGCCGACGTTCACCACGAGCAAGCCGGGCCCGGAGTTCTCCACCGTGCAGCTGACGTTCGCCGCGGTCTCCTCGCTGATCCTGTACGGCCTCTTCGTGACCACCCAGACCGTGCGGCACCGCGACTACTTCCTTCCCATCACCCGGCAGGGCGACGTGATCACCGCGGACGCCCACGCCGACGCGCCCTCCCGCCGCACCGCCCTGATCAGCCTGGGGCTGCTGGGCCTGGCCCTGGTTGGCGTGGTCGGCCTGGCCAAGGGAGTGTCGCCCACCATCGAGTCAGGGGTGGTGGCGGCCGACCTTCCGCATGCCGTCGTCGGTGTGATCATCGCTCTGTTGGTGCTGCTTCCCGAGACGATCGCCGCGCTTCGCTCCGCCCGCCGTGACCGTGTGCAGACCAGTCTGAACCTCGCACTCGGCTCGGCGATGGCCAGCATCGGCCTGACCATCCCCGCGGTCGCCCTGGCCTCCATCTGGCTCTCCGGCCCGCTCGTCCTCGGCCTCGGCCCCACTCACATGGTGCTGCTCGCCCTGACGGTGGTGGTGAGTGCGCTGACGGTGGTGCCAGGGCGGGCGACACCGCTGCAAGGCGGCGTCCACCTGGTGCTGTTCGCGGCCTACCTGGAGCTCGCGCTCAATCCGTAGCTGCCGAGTGTGGCAGCACCCGGTGTCCCGTGGTCATGGCGTTCCGGAGCCCGTCACCCCGTGGCGGGCTCCGCCGCCACGGCAGCCACCGGACGCGTCTCGGGCAGCAGCGCGAAGCACCCCAGGCTGAGCAGCGCGACCCCCGTCAGATACGCCCCCACACCCCAGGGCACCCGACCACCCTGCTCGACGAGCGCAGTCGCCACGATCGGCGTGAGCGCGCCCCCGAGGACGCCGCCGAGGTTGTAGCCCACCGCGGCGCCCGTGCAGCGCACCCGGGGCTCGTACAATTCCGGCAGATACGCGGCGATCACCGCGAACATCGTGATGAACGCGAGCATCGCCCCGAGGAAGCCGAGGAACATCAGCAGCGGCTCGCCCGTGGCGAGAAGCGCCACCAACGGGAACATCCACAGGGCGGAGGCAGCGCACCCGATCAGACACAGGGGCCGTCGGCCGTACCGGTCGCCGAGAATCGCCACCACCGGTGTGAGCGAGCCCTTCACCACCACCGCGCCCATGATGCAGACCAGCATGACGCCGCGGCCCACGCCGAGCCGTTCGGTGGCGTAGGCGAGCGACCAGGTCGTCACGGTGTAGAAGATCGCGTATCCGATCGACAGGGCCCCGGCCGTCAGCAGAACGAGCCGCCAGTGGTCGCGGGCGACCTCGGCGAGCGGCACACGCGCGGGCTCGTCGATTTCGAGGAACCGAGGACTCTCGGTGAGCGACGACCGCAGCCACAGCCCCACCAACGCGAGCACTCCCGCCGCCCAGAACGGCACCCGCCATCCCCACGCGGCGAACTGCGCATCGGACAGCGTCGCCGACAGCCCCAGCACCACACCGTTGGCGAGCAGGAAGCCCAGCGCGGGCCCGACCTGCGGGAAGCTCGACCACAGGCCCCGCCGCCCGGCGGGCGCGTGCTCCACCGTCAGCAGCACGGCCCCGCCCCACTCACCGCCGAGCCCGAGCCCTTGCAGAAAGCGCAGCAGGAGCAGCAGCAGGGGAGCGGTCACCCCGATGGTGTCGTACGTCGGCACGCAGCCGACCGCGACCGTGGAGGCGCCGGTCAGCAGCAGCGAGGCGACGAGGACCGGCCGGCGTCCGTGCCGGTCCCCGATGTGCCCGAACAGCACCGACCCCAGTGGCCGCGCCACGAAGCCCACGCCGAACGTCGCGAAAACGGCCAGGGTTCCCGCCACCGGCGAGAACGTCGGGAAGAACAGCGGCCCGAGGACCAGCGCCGCCGCCGTCCCGTAGACGAAGAAGTCGTAGAACTCGATGGCCGTGCCGACGAGCGACGCGGCGGCGAGCCGCAGCATGGAGGGCGCCTTTACGGTGCGTACGTCGTGCATGCTGCGTCAACTACCCACGGTGACCACGAGTTACGGGGGCGCGCGGGGGCGGTCGGCCGCGTTCAGTACGTGACGGTGATGCGCCGGGCGGGGCCATCGACACGCACGGTGCCGCCGTAAGGGATGACGAGTTGCGGGTCGGTGTGTCCGAGGTCCACGTCGAAGACGATCGGGGTGGTGGGGGCATACATGCGCATGGCGCGCAGCACGGCTTCACGCTGCTCAGCGGCGTAACGAGCGGCCTCCTCCGGGCCATTGGGGTGTTCGAAGGACCACGTCTTCGCGCGGCCCATCAGCAGCGCGGAGAAGCGCTGGAGCAGCCCGCGTTCGCCCATGTTGCGCAGGGTCCAGAAGACCTCGTTGGCGCTCGGCAACTCCTCCGACGTCTCCAGCAACAGCACCCCGCCGTCGTACTCCGAGAGGTCACGCGCGATCTCCCGGTCGGCCATCAGCAGCCAGCCGACGATCTCCAGGCAGCCGCCCCAGGTGCGGCCTTCCACCACCTGGTCGGCGTTCACCCAGGTCCACCCGGTTCCGGGCCGCGTCTCCGGCTCCGCATCGAAGGTCGTGGGGTCGGCCCAGTCGCGATTGATGTCGTTCCAGCGCTCGGCGGGCCCGAGTTCGTACTCGCCCGAGGTGAACAGGGCCGCCCGCAGCGAGTCGGCGGTCTGCGGGTGCATGGCGCCGGGGCGACCCAGCTCGCACATCACGCTCACGCCGTGATAGCCGACGATTCCGGCGTTGCTCAGGAACATGAGCAGGTTCGTGTTGTCGCTCATTCCGAAGAACGGCTTGGGGTTCGCCCGGATCAACTCCCGGTCCAGCAGCGGCAGCACGGTGATCTGGTCATCGCCGCCGATGGACGCGATGACCGCCTTGATGTCCGGGTCGGCGAAGGCGGCGTGGATGTCGTCGGCCCGCTCCTGAGGCGTGGAGCCCATCTTGCAGGTCGCCGGGTACTCGACAGGTTCGAGCCCGTACTCCTTGCGCAGCCGCTCCAGACCCAGCTCGTAGGGGAGCGGGAAGAGCCCGGGCAGGCCCGCACCGGGGGAGATGATGGCGACGCTGTCGCCGGGGGAGGGCTTGGGAGGGTACGAGATCACGGTCATACCGGGAGGGTAGGACGCACGGCGTGCCTTGTGCACCGTGATAAACCGGGGTCTGAGCAGCGGTCTTCGACGGACCGCGCAACCCCGAACGGACCGGAGGAACCGTGCCCCGCATCCTGGCCAACGCCCCGATCATGATCCTCAATGGCCCCAACCTGAACCTGCTCGGCCAGCGCCAGCCGGAGATCTACGGCTCCGAGACCCTGGCCGATGTCGAGGCTCTGTGCGTCAAGGCGGCTGCCGCGCACGGCGGCACGATCGACTTCCGGCAGTCCAACCACGAGGGGGAGTTGGTCGACTGGATTCATGAGGCACGGCTGAATCACTGCGGGATCGTGATCAACCCCGGTGCCTACTCGCACACCTCCGTGGCGATCCTGGATGCGCTCAACACCTGTGACGGTCTTCCGGTGTTGGAGGTCCACATCTCCAACATCCACAAGCGCGAGACGTTCCGGCACCACTCGTACGTCTCGCTGCGCGCCGACGGGGTCATCGCGGGGTGCGGTGTGCAGGGGTACGTGTTCGGCGTGGAGCGGGTCGCGGCGCTGGCCGGGGCGGGGCAGGCGGACACGTGATGTGGGCGGGCGGGGCGCAGATGTAAGGACCGCCCTCCATGGCGGGGCGGTCCTTACACGCGCCTACAGTGCCTGAACATGCCTGGGCGGCCTTACAGGCGTCCCGCCTCCACGATCCTCCGCAGGAAGCGCCGGGTGCGCTCCTGCTGCGGATCGCCGAAGATCTGCTCGGCCGTGCCGTGCTCCAGCACCACGCCACCGTCCAGAAAACAAACCTGGTCGGCCACCTCGCGGGCGAACCCCATCTCGTGCGTGGCCAGCACCATCGTCATCCCGTCGTCCTTCAAGTCACGGACCACGGTGAGGACTTCGCCGACGAGCTCGGGGTCGAGGGCGGCGGTGATCTCGTCGAGCAGCAGCAGCCGGGGGCGTACGGCCAGGGCGCGCACGATCGCGACCCGCTGCTGCTGACCGCCGCTCAGCCGGTCCGGGTACTCGCCGGCCTTGCCGGCCAGCCCGAGCCGCTCCAGCAGCTCACGCGCGCGTGCCTCGGCCTCCGCCCGGGAAACGCCGTGAACGCGCCGCGGTGCGAGGGTGATGTTCTCCAGGACCGTCATGTGCGGGAAGAGGTTGTACGCCTGGAACACCACGCCGATACGGCGCCGTACGGCGTCCTGGTCGACGCGTGGATCGGTGATCTCCTCGCCGTCCAGCCAGATCGCGCCGTCGTCGATGTCCTCCAGCAGGTTCGCGCACCGCAGCAGCGTGGACTTGCCGGAGCCGGAGGCGCCGATCAGCGCGGTCACCGTGTGCGGGGTGACCTCCAGGTCGACGTCCCGCAGGACGACCGAGCTGCCGAAGGTCTTGCGTACGGACTCCATGCGCAGCACGGGTACGTCGCTCACAGGGCTCCTCCTTGGGCGCGCCGACGGTCCATCCGGGCCGTCACCCAGTCCGTGAAGCGTGTCATCGGGATGGTCAGCGCCACGAAGACCAGGCCCGCGACGATGTACGGCGTGTAGTTGAGGCTGCGGCCCACGATGATGTCCGCGGCCCGCACGGCGTCCACCGCACCGCCGATCGAGACCAGCCCGGTGTCCTTCTGCAGCGACACCAGGTCATTCAGCAGGGGCGGCACCTGACGGCGTACGGCCTGGGGCAGGACGACGTGCCGCAGTGCCTGGCGGTTGGTGAGGCCGAGCGAGCGGGCCGCGGCCCGCTGTGAGGGGTGGACGGACTCGATGCCCGCGCGGAACACCTCGGCCACGTACGCCGAATACGTCAGTGTCAGGGCCGTACCGCCCAGCAGTACGGGATCGACGGTCACGCCCTGCAGCCGCAGCGCGGGGACGCCGAGGACGACGATCATGAGGTTAATGATGAGCGGAAGGCCCCGGAAGAAGTCCGTGTAGGCGGCCGCCAGCGCCCGCAGCGGGAAGAACACCGGGCCGCGCAGCGTGCGGGCGACGGCGATGAGCATCCCTAGAACCAGCACGGCCGCGCCGCAGATCAGCAGCAGCCGGACGTTCAGCCAGAGCCCTTCGAGGATCTTCGGGAACGCCTCGCGCGCGTACTGCCGGTCGAAGAACGTCTCCTTGGTGCGCGGCCAGCCAGGCGCGTTGACCACGACCAGGTAGAGAACGACGCCCGTGACCAGCGTGGAGAGCGCCGCGATGGCCGTGGCTCGGCGGGCGCGGGCACGCTTGTAGCGCTCGCGGTCGAGACGTCGCCGGGAGGGGACGTAGCCGTCGTCGCCCGCCCCGGACATGTCATCGTCGTCGTCCGCGCCTTCCTGGCCGGACTCCTCCTTCGTGACCGTCACTTGAGCACCGGAGCGTCGACGGCGTCCGACAGCCACTGCTGCTCGAGCTTGCCCAGAGTGCCGTCCTCACGCAGCGCGTCGACGGCGTCCGACACGCACGCGGTGAGCGCGCTGCCCTTGTCGAGCACGAGCCCGAACTGCTCCGGCGTACCGCCCTGGTTCTCGAACTGGCCGACGATCGTCGCATCCGTCACCTCGGCGGCGGTGATGTAGAAGGCGGTCGGCAGGTCGACGACGACGGCGTCGACCTGACCGTTCTTCAGCGCGGACTTGGCCTGGTCGTTCTTGGCGTACGCGGCGGCCTCCTGGGTCGGCTTCACCACGTCGTCGATGTAGCCGAGGCTGGTCGTGCCGACCTGGGCGCCGAGCTTGAGGCCCTTCAGGTCCGCGACGCTCTTCGCCTCGGCGGCCTTGGTTCCCTTCAGTGCGATGACGGCCTGGCGGACGTCGTAGTAGCCGGAGGAGAAGTCCACGGCCTTCTTGCGCTCGTCGCTGATCGACACCTGGTTGATGTCGAAGTCGAAGGTCTTCTCGCCGGGTGCGAAGGCCTTGTTGAACGGCACGCTCTGCCAGACGACGGCGCTCTTGTCGTAGCCGAGTTGCTCGGCCACGGCGTACGCGACCGCCGACTCGAAGCCCTCGCCACTGGCCGGCTTGTCGTCCTTGAACCAGGGCTCGTATGCCGGCTCGTCGGTGGCGATCGTGAGCTTGCCGGAGGTATTGGTGGCCAACTCGCCCTTGGCGCAGGCGCTCCCCGCCGATCCCGACGGTGTTCCGGCGGCTTTCTCCTCCGGCTGCGGAGCACAGCCGAGAGCGGTGGCGAGCAGGGCGGTCGTGGCGACGACGACGGCGCGGCGCAGTGCGCGAGGGGCAAGGTGCATGGCGCGAGATTGGCAGTGGGCCGTCGTGTTTGTCGAGGTCACGACGGTCAGTTTCCGCATAGTGGGAAGGGGTGTTGCGTTCTTGTGAACACAGCCCGCTTCCACGGCACTTCCACGGCAGCAGCAGCCGCCGGGGCCGCCGGTCGAGGGCGGGGTTGAAGACCGGCGGCCCGTACCGCTCAGGAGCCGTCATCCTGCGCGGGGCTGCTTCCAGTTGACTGCGCAACAACGCGCCCCGGGAGCGCGCGCAGCACACCAACGTGTGTGAACGGTTCACACGGGGCGCGTGCGCGGGGAGCGCAGGGCGCGCGTACTGGACGGGGCGGCCCTCACCAAGCCCCGCCGGGCGGTGACCAGCCCTGCCGTCACCAGCCCCGCGCGCGCCACTCCGGCAGATGAGGCCGTTCCGCGCCCAGCGAGGTGTCGTTGCCGTGCCCCGGGTAGACCCATGTCTCGTCCGGCAGGGTGTCGAAGATCTTCGTCTCGACGTCGTGGATCAGACTGGCGAACGCTGCAGGGTCCTTACGGGTGTTGCCCACACCGCCCGGGAACAGACAGTCCCCGGTGAACACATGGGGATGTCCGTGCGGGTCGTCGTAGACGAGAGCGATGGACCCCGGCGTGTGCCCGACCAGGTGGCGTGCGGTGAGCTCCACGCGCCCCACCCGGATGATGTCGCCGTCGTCGACCAGGACGTCGGTCGGCACCGGGATGCCGTCGGCGTCGTCGCGGCCGGCGTACGTGCGCGCGCCGGTGGCGTCGACGACCGCGGCGAGCGCCTGCCAGTGGTCGCCGTGCTGGTGGGTGGTGACGAGGGACGCGATGCCGTCGTCGCCGATCATGCCCAGCAGTGTCTCCGCCTCGTTGGCGGCGTCGATCAGCAGTTGCTCGTCGGTGGCCCGGCAGCGCAGCAGATAGGCGTTGTTGTCCATCGGGCCGACCGCGATCTTGGTGATCATCAGGTCCTTGAGCTCGTGCACGTCGGCAGGGCCACCGACCGTCACCTGTCCGCTGTACGTCATGTCGGCAGCCTATAGCGGCAGAGCGGTCCCTGGGCCGTTCGGGCCACCGGAGCGGGCAGGACGTTATGGGCAGGGCGGCCCAGGGACCGTACGGCTGTTACAGCGGGGGCAGCGACGGCAGCGTGCCGCCCTGCGCGGTCAGCGCGGAGCCGTCGCGGCGTCCGGCGAGCCACCCGAGGAGTTCGGGACCGGAACCTTGGACGGTGACCTCCGGAGTGCTCGCCTCGCGGCCCGTGCTCCACGCGCGCGTGCCGTCCGTGAGACGTGTCGACGGCACATCGGGGTGCCCGGTGAACCGCTCCGCGAGGAAGTCGATCTCCCGCTCCACGAACTCCGACGGCACGTCCTCCAGCTCGTACCCGATCCCGAGGTCCACATGGTGCAGCTCCACCTCGACCCAGCGCCGGAACGGCACCCGGGCCGCCGCGTCGGTGACCCCGTTGCGCAGCTCCACCGTGCGTGACCAGTCCGCGGGGACCGCTCCCGTCTCCTGGAAGCGGGCCCCGCTGTCGCGCACGTCGGTGAGCTGCGCATCGAGGGGCCGAGGGGCGTCCCTCTCGATGTCGGCGTCCCGGGCGGCGGCGGAGGCGTACATGGGGCGCCCCTCGAGGACGTTCACGAGGGCGTCGGCGTTGCGGGCGATATGGGCGAGGACGTGGCCGCGGCTCCAGCCGGGAAGCCGTGACGGCTCGGTCGCCGACGCGTTGTCCAGCTTGGCCGCTGCGGTGAGCAGCCTTTCGGTCGCTTCACGTACAGACACCAGGTCACGAGCGTGATCAATCATGGTGCTGACATTAGCCCCGCCACACCTTTGGGTGAAGGTGGTGAACGAGTGCCGTAAATCGAATGCGCGTGCTATAGGGTCGGTCGTGACGTCGGGCATGCTGGATGGCTCGGGATTGTTGTCCCATTCGGGAATCCGACCGGCGTTGTCAGTGGCTCCCCCTAGTCTGAAGAACACGGGGGCCTAGTCCGAGAAAACACGGGGGCCTCGCCCCCCTGTCACTTCTCTCAAGAAAGGTGCGGACCGGCGTGGCCGACCGTCTCATCGTCCGTGGCGCGCGCGAGCACAACCTGAAGAATGTCTCGCTCGACCTGCCGCGCGACTCGCTCATCGTCTTCACGGGCCTGTCGGGGTCGGGCAAGTCCTCGCTGGCCTTCGACACGATCTTCGCCGAAGGACAGCGGCGTTACGTGGAGTCGCTGTCGTCGTACGCCCGGCAGTTCCTCGGTCAGATGGACAAGCCGGACGTCGACTTCATCGAGGGTCTGTCCCCGGCGGTCTCCATCGACCAGAAGTCGACCTCGCGCAACCCGCGCTCGACGGTCGGCACCATCACCGAGGTCTACGACTATCTGCGTCTGCTCTTCGCGCGGATCGGCAAGCCGCACTGCCCCGAGTGCGGCCGCCCGATCTCGCGCCAGTCGCCGCAGGCCATCGTCGACAGGGTCCTGGAGCTGCCGGAGGGGAGCCGCTTCCAGGTCCTGTCGCCGCTGGTGCGCGAGCGCAAGGGCGAGTTCGTCGATCTCTTCGCCGATCTTCAGACCAAGGGCTACTCCCGCGCGCGTGTGGACGGCGAGACGATCCAGCTGTCCAACCCGCCCACGCTGAAGAAGCAGGAGAAGCACACCATCGAGGTGGTAGTCGACCGCCTCACGGTGAAGGACTCCGCCAAGCGCCGGCTCACCGACTCCGTGGAGACCGCCCTCGGCCTGTCCGGCGGGATGGTCGTGCTCGACTTCGTCGACCTTCCCGAGGACGACCCCGAGCGCGAGCGCATGTACTCGGAGCACCTGTACTGCCCGTACGACGACCTCTCCTTCGAAGAGCTGGAGCCGCGCTCCTTCTCCTTCAACTCGCCCTTCGGCGCCTGCCCCGAGTGCACCGGCATCGGCACGCGCATGGAGGTCGACCCCGAGCTGATCGTCCCGGACGAGGACAAGTCCCTCGACGAGGGCGCCATCCACCCCTGGTCGCACGGCCACACCAAGGACTACTTCGGCCGACTGATCGGCGCCCTCGCGGACGCCTTGGGATTCCGCACGGACATCCCGTTCGCGGGCCTGCCCCAGCGCGCCAGGAAGGCCCTGCTGTACGGCCACAAGACGCAGATCGAGGTCCGCTACCGCAACCGTTACGGGCGCGAGCGCGTGTACACGACGCCGTTCGAAGGGGCCGTCCCCTTCGTCAAGCGTCGGCACAGCGAGGCGGAGAGCGACGCCAGCCGTGAGCGCTTCGAGGGCTACATGCGCGAGGTGCCCTGCCCCACCTGTGAGGGCACGCGCCTGAAGCCGATCGTCCTCGCGGTCACGATCATGGAGAAGTCGATCGCCGAGGTCTCCGCGATGTCCATCAGCGACTGCGCGGAGTTCCTGGGCGAGCTGAAGCTCAACGCCCGCGACAAGAAGATCGCCGAGCGTGTGCTGAAGGAGGTCAACGAGCGGCTGCGGTTCCTGGTCGACGTCGGCCTGGACTACCTCTCACTCAACCGCGCGGCCGGCACGCTCTCCGGTGGCGAGGCCCAGCGCATCCGCCTGGCCACCCAGATCGGTTCCGGACTCGTCGGCGTGCTGTACGTGCTCGACGAGCCGTCCATCGGTCTGCACCAGCGCGACAACCACCGGCTGATCGAGACCCTGGTCCGGCTGCGCGACATGGGCAACACGCTCATCGTCGTCGAGCACGACGAGGACACCATCAAGGTCGCCGACTGGATCGTCGACATCGGCCCCGGCGCCGGTGAGCACGGCGGCAAGGTCGTGCACAGCGGCTCCCTGAAGGAGTTGCTCGCCAACGCCGAGTCGCAGACCGGTCAGTACCTGGCCGGCAAGAAGTCGATCCCGCTGCCCGACATCCGACGCCCGCACGACCCGTCCCGGCAGCTCACGGTGCACGGCGCCCGCGAGAACAACCTCCAGGACATCGACGTCTCGTTCCCCCTGGGCGTGTTCACCGCGGTCACCGGTGTGTCCGGCTCCGGAAAGTCCACGCTGGTCAACGACATCCTGTACACGCACCTCGCGCGCGAGCTGAACGGCGCCCGCAGCGTGCCCGGGCGGCACACGCGGGTGGACGGCGACGACCTCGTCGACAAGGTCGTGCACGTCGACCAGTCGCCCATCGGCCGCACCCCGCGATCGAACCCGGCGACGTACACCGGCGTGTTCGACCACATCCGCAAGCTGTTCGCCGAGACCACCGAGGCGAAGGTCCGCGGCTACATGCCGGGCCGCTTCTCCTTCAACGTCAAGGGCGGCCGCTGCGAGAACTGCGCGGGCGACGGCACCATCAAGATCGAGATGAACTTCCTCCCGGACGTCTACGTCCCGTGCGAGGTCTGCCACGGCGCCCGGTACAACCGGGAGACCCTGGAGGTCCACTTCAAGGGCAAGTCCATCGCCGAGGTCCTGAACATGCCGATCGAGGAAGCCATGGACTTCTTCGAGGCCGTCCCGTCGATCAACCGTCACCTCAAGACGCTGAACGACGTCGGTCTCGGCTATGTCCGGCTCGGTCAGTCCGCGACGACCCTGTCCGGCGGTGAGGCCCAGCGGGTGAAGCTCGCCAGCGAGCTGCAGAAGCGCTCCACAGGCCGCACGGTCTACGTTCTCGACGAGCCGACCACCGGTCTGCACTTCGAGGACATCAGCAAGCTGCTGAGGGTGCTGTCCGGCCTGGTCGACAAGGGCAACACGGTCATCGTCATCGAGCACAACCTCGACGTGATCAAGACCGCGGACTGGGTCGTGGACATGGGTCCCGAGGGCGGCGCCGGCGGTGGCCTCGTCGTCGCTGAGGGCACCCCCGAGCAGGTTGCCGCGGTCCCCGCCAGCCACACCGGCAAGTTCCTGCGCGAGATCCTCGACGCCGACCGGATCAGCGACGCCGCCCCGGTGAAGGCGCCACGTCGGACGGCCGCCAAGAAGACGGTCGCGGCAGGAGCCACGGCGAAGAAGACGGCGACGGCCAGGACCGCGAAGACGGTCAACAACAAGGCCACCGACAAGGCGGCCGGGGCCACGAAGAAGACAGCTGCCGCGAAGAAGGCGACGCCCGCGAAGAAGACGACGCGGGCCCGCAAGGCCTGAGGCTCACGAGCGACGAGCCCGGACACATCCTGAAAAGTGCTGCGCCCCGCGGGAACTCCCCGCGGGGCGCAGCACGTTGGATCATCAGCGGCCCGATCCCTGTGGCTGCGACGAACCTTGACTGCTCAACAGCGAATTCGAATGGACAGAACGCCGCGTAGCGGAACGCCCCTCAGAAGTCCCCCACTTCAGAGGCATACGGCGGCTCGGCGCCCGCCCGGGAACAGGTGATCGCGGCAGCCCGCGTCGCGAACCGCAACAGCCGTGTCCAGCCGTCGGCGCCCAGACCCGCGAGCGCCTCGGCGGACAAGGCGTCCTGGGCGGCCAGGCCGTGCAGCAGGGCCGCGTTCACGGTGTCGCCCGCACCTATCGTGTCCACGACGTCGACCTCCTCACCCGCCACGGAGTGCTCGGCGCCGTCCCGCGTGAAGGCGGTCAGCCCCTCACCGCCCCGAGTGATCACGACGGCCGAAGGCCCCGCGGCCAGCCACTCGCGCGGTGTGCCGCCCAGCCACAGCGCGTCCTCCTCGGAGAGCTTCAGCAGCGACACCGACGGCAGCCAGCTCTTGAACCGGGCCCGATATCCATCCGGGTCGGGGATCAGCCCGGCCCGGATATTCGGGTCGAGCGCGGTGAACATCCCTTGCGAGGCAGCGCTGCGCATCAGCTCCTCATAGGCGCTCGCTCCCGGTTCCAGGACGAGCGAACATGTACCGAAGGACACAGCGCGGGTTCCCGCTGGCAGCTCCGCAGCCGCCGTGAAGAGCCGGTCGGCGGTGCCGTCGACATAGAAGGAGTAGGCGGCAGAGCCCTTGGTGTCGATGGTGGCGACCGCGAGCGTGGTCGGCTCCATACCGCGCTGCACGGCCGACACGTCCACTCCGGCCGCCCGCAGCCCGTCGAGCAGGGCCTCGCCGAAGGCGTCATAGGACGTTCGGGAACAGAAGGCGGTGGGGGAGCCGAGGCGGCCGAGGGACACGGCGGTGTTGTAGGGGCCGCCGCCGAGCGCCGGGTTCAGGCTCGCGAGGGCGCCCGTGCCCTGCGGTACCAGGTCGATCAGGGCCTCACCGGCGACGACGATCACGAGACGGTTCCTTTCACGGACGTCAGGGGCTGTTCGGGGCTGTCGGGAGTCGGGGGCTTGGCGGTGCCCTCGGACCTCGCGGATTTCTCGCCCCTCGCGGACCTCCCGGACCGCCCCGGCTCTTCGGCGCACCCGCACGAGGTGCGATGCACGAAGGCGCAGGGGAGACGCACGGTCCGGGCGGGCCCGTCGGGTGAGGCGAGGCGGTCCAGGAGCACGCGGACGGCCTGAGCGCCGATGTCCCTGCTGGGCTGGGCTATCGCGGTGAGCCTGGGCGAGAACAGGTCGGCCCAGGCGAAGTCGTCGAAGCAGCACAACGCGATGTCGTCGGGCACGGACAGGCCGTGGTCACGCAGGGCGCTAAGGGCACCGATGGTCATCGCGTTGTTGGCGGTGACGAGCGCGGTGGGCGGCGCGGCGAGGGACAGCAGCGCGGCGGTGGCCCGTTCGGCTGCGGCCGACTCGGAGTCGCCGTGCACGACGAGGCGCTTGTCGTACGCGAGCCCGGCCGCCGTCAGACCGTCGCGGTAGCCGGTCAGCCGCTCGCTGGTGGTGCTGAGCCCCGGCAGGCCGGCGACCAGGCCGATCCGACGGTGGCCGAGGTCGGCGAGATGGGTGACCAGCCGGGCCATGGGTGCGGCGCTGTCGGCGCAGACCTGGTCGAACCCCGTCGCGCCGTCCGCCGGGGCGTCGACCACACGGTCGAGAAGGACGGTCGGCACCTTGTGGCGCCCGAGATAGGCGAGGAGCTCGTGAGGTTCGGCGGAAGGAGCGACGATCATGCCGTCCACCCGGCGCTCGTGCAGGAGCTGGACGACCTTGCGTTCATGCACGGGATCGTCGTGCGGGTCGGCGATGAGAAGGCTGTAGCCGTGTTCCAGGGCGCCCGCTTCGACGCCCTGGAGTATCTCGGTGAAGTAGGGGTTGCTGATCGCCGACACCGCGAGCCCGATGGACCGGGTGCGAGAGGTCACGAGGGAACGGGCGAGGGTGTTGGGCGTGTAGCCGAGCTCGTCCATGGCGTCCAGCACCGCCTGGCGGGTGTGGGGCAGCACCGGCCGGGTGCCGTTCAGCACGTGCGAGACGGTCGCCACGGACACGCCGGCGCTCCGCGCGACGTCGGCCATGGTTGCCATCACGATCCCCTCCCTGTGCCGGCCCCTCCCTGGGACACGCGACCCGCGCGCCGCGGGGTTCTGGCGGGGAACGTATCCCATTCGGCGCCGCACGTAAACGCTTGCGCAATCGTTTACGTCCCCTCCACGAAGAGCCTGGGCCCGGCGAGCCCGGCCGACGGGCTGGGAGACGCCTCAGCTCACTCCCACTCCCACCCGATGCCCACGATCCCCGACCGCACCCGAGGCTCCACCAGGTGGACGGACCGGTGCAGCCCGCTGAGGGCCAGCCCCTGACGGCCGCTGCGCGGCGCTGCCGCCGAGTGCTGGGAGAACCGGTGACAGCGGACCGGGAGGGCGTTCTCGGCGAACCGGACCTGCAGGGCGTACTGGCCGCCCGCGAGCGGGAAGCCCCGGGCGTACTCGCGGGACACGTCGGCCGTGCCGTCCTCGACGCCGTAACGGAAGAGGTACGTGTCGCCCGCCCGCAGGCGGGTACCGAAGAGCAGCTCCGTCACCAGGACGCCGGTGTCGTGGTGCCAACGGACGCGCCCCGTACGGCAGTTCTCCACGGCGTGCACTGTCATGCGCTCCGGCACACAGCCCGGGTCGCCGTGGTGGACGGCGACGAAGCGGTCCACACCGTCCCGGTGGGCGCGCACGATGTGGTGCGACTCGCGCCCAGCCAGTTCGCGGCGCCCCCCGATGTGTACCCGCTCGTGGTGGGCGAGGGTGTGCAGGCCGCCGTCGGT
This sequence comes from Streptomyces sp. NPDC055013, assembly GCF_053608645.1. NCBI lineage: Bacteria > Bacillati > Actinomycetota > Actinomycetes > Kitasatosporales > Streptomycetaceae > Streptomyces > Streptomyces sp. NPDC055013. The sequence goes on along the minus strand of NZ_JBSGVW010000012.1, from coordinate 10,680 downwards.
CGGGCAGTCCAGTTCGGCCAGCAGCTGTTCCAGGACGCCCGAGGCCTCCACGAGGGAGCGGTAGGAGCGGGCCGCCGGCTGCTGGAGGGAGGAGTGGTCGTCGGCCTCGGCGAGCAGCCGGATCAGGGACTCCTCCGGCAGCTGGAGTATCTCCTCCAACGCCCGCACCGCACGCAGTGACTCGGGGCGCTGCGGTCGACGGGCCCCCTGCTGCCAGTAGCTCAGGCTGGTGACGCCGACCCTCACCCCACGACGGGACAGATGGTGCTGCACCCGCTGCAGCGGCAGTCCCCGGGCGGCAATCGCCGCACGCAGGGCCACGTGGAAGGGGCCGCCTCGCAGGGCCGTGTCCAGTTCCGCGGCGGCGACGGTGGGGACGTCCGCGTGCTGAGTGGCGTGCGGCATGCAGGGGCCTTTCTGTGGCTGTTCACAACGGTTGGTCAGACCGGTCGCGCGGATCGTCGGGGCCACCCCGTCGGCGTGGCGGGGGTCTACACATCCGTACGCCGTCGTTCAGGGCCCCGAGTTCCACCGCATTGAAGCGTGTTGACCCAGTCCCGACAACACCTGCCGCCCAACAGCTGCGCACCCTGGCCGAGTCCCGACGCCGCCGCCCGTCCCGCCCTCTCAAGTCGCCGTGCCGGTCCTTGTGTTGGTCCTGGTGTTGCCCACTCGGGCGGAGTTTCGGCCCGGTGACCAGCACGGGGCCACGTCGGCGCGTTGGCTCACCAGGTCCCGGCTCCGCCTTCGGCCCTGCCCCGCGAGAGTGCCGCGGCCAGGGCCTCCCGTCCGTTCACGCCGACGGCGGCCCTCCGCGCGCACGGCACCGGTGTGCTCGTCGTCACGTACGCCAGTGAGGCGGACCGCATGTACGCCAGTGGGACGGACCGCACGTACGCCGGTGAAGCGGACCGCGCAGCCGAGGGTGATCCACCGGTCGGTCCGGCGGGGCCGCGGCTCCCGGGGGCCGGCGCCGACCACCGCCGTGTCCTGGCCGTTCTCGCCTTCCTGGAGTCCCGCCGACCGGCCGGGCCGGTTATCCACAGCCTCGCCGGAGTGTCAGCGGGCGCCAGTAGGGTGTGAGACATGGCCGACCCCTCCAGCTACCGCCCCAAGCCGGGACAGATCCCGGACTCTCCCGGGGTGTACAGGTTCCGTGACGAGCACCGCCGGGTGATCTACGTCGGAAAGGCGAAGAGCCTGCGCCAGCGCCTGGCGAACTACTTCCAGGATCTCGCCGGCCTGCATCCGCGCACCCGCTCGATGGTCACCACGGCCGCGTCCGTGGAATGGACAGTGGTGTCCACGGAGGTCGAGGCCCTGCAGCTGGAGTACTCCTGGATCAAGGAGTACGACCCCCGGTTCAACGTCAAGTACCGCGACGACAAGAGCTACCCGTACCTCGCGGTGACGATGAACGAGGAGTTCCCGCGCGTGCAGGTGATGCGCGGTCACAAGAAGAAGGGCGTCAGGTATTTCGGGCCGTACGCGCACGCGTGGGCGATCCGCGACACCGTCGACCTCCTGCTGCGCGTCTTCCCTGTGCGCACCTGCTCGGCCGGCGTCTTCAAGAACGCCCGCCGCACCGGCCGCCCCTGCCTGCTCGGCTACATCGGCAAGTGCTCCGCCCCCTGCGTGGACCGCGTCTCCGCCGAGGAGCACCGCGAACTGGCCGACGAGTTCTGCGACTTCATGACCGGCCGCACGAGCACCTATCTGCGCCGTCTGGAGAAGCAGATGACGGAGGCGGCCGACGAGATGGCGTACGAGCGGGCCGCCCGCCTGCGCGACGACATCGAGGCCCTGAAGAAGGCCATGGAGAAGAACGCGGTCGTGCTCGCCGACGCGACCGACGCCGACCTCATCGCGGTCGCCGAGGACGAGCTCGAGGCGGCCGTGCAGATCTTCCACGTCCGCGGCGGCCGGGTGCGCGGCCAGCGCGGCTGGGTGACCGACAAGGTCGAGGAGATCACCACCGGCGCCCTCGTCGAGCACGCGCTCCAGCAGCTCTACGGCGAGGAGACCGGGGACGCCGTGCCCAAGGAGGTCCTCGTCCCGGCCCTGCCCGACCCGGTGGAGCCCGTGCAGGAGTGGCTGACCGGCCGGCGCGGCTCGGGCGTCTCGCTGCGCATCCCGCAGCGAGGCGACAAGCGGGCCCTCATGGAGACGGTGGAGCGCAACGCCCAGCAGGCGCTCGTCCTGCACAAGACCAAGCGCGCCTCCGACCTGACCACGCGCTCGCGTGCCCTGGAAGAGATCTCTGACGCCCTCGAGCTGGACAGCGCCCCGCTCAGGATCGAGTGCTACGACATCTCCCACCTCCAGGGCGACGACGTCGTGGCCTCCATGGTCGTCTTCGAGGACGGGCTGCAGCGCAAGAGCGAGTACCGCCGCTTCCAGATCAAGGGCTTCGAAGGCCAGGACGACGTCCGCTCCATGCACGAGGTGATCACCCGCCGCTTCAGGCGCTATCTCGCCGAGAAGGAGAAGACGGGCGAGTGGGCCGACGGTGAGAACAGCCTCGGCGACACGTCGACCGGCCCCCTCACCGACACCTCCGCCGCGCCCATCGCCGACGGCCTCGACGACGACGTCACCGACGGCCGGGGCAACAGCCTCAAGGAGGACGACGGCCGACCCAAGCGCTTCGCCTACCCGCCGCAGCTCGTCGTCGTCGACGGCGGACGGCCGCAGGTCGCGGCCGCCCAGCGGGCCCTGGACGAGCTCGGCATCGACGACATCGCCGTCTGCGGCCTCGCCAAGCGCCTGGAGGAGGTCTGGCTGCCCGGCGAGGACGACCCGGTCGTCCTGCCCCGCACCAGCGAGGGCCTCTATCTCCTCCAGCGCGTCCGGGACGAGGCGCACCGCTTCGCGATCACCTATCAGCGCGCCAAGCGCGCCAAGCGTTTCCGGTCCAGCCCGCTGGACGACGTCCCCGGCCTCGGTGAGACCCGCAAACAGGCGCTGATCAAGCACTTCGGTTCGGTGAAGAGGCTGCGATCCGCGACAATCGACCAGATCTGCGAGGTTCCGGGCATAGGTCGCAAGACGGCGGAGGCGATCGCCATCGCCTTCGCCCAGGCGGCCCCGGCCGCACCCGCCGTGAACACGGCGACTGGAGAGATCATGGAAGACGAGGAATCCGATACGACGGCGGAGACCTCGGGGGAGCCCGTGTCCGCGGGCGCCCCGGACGAACGACGGGGGCAGGAGAGATGAGCGAGCACGAGACACAGCCCACAGGTGAGCGAGATCAACAGGCTCAGGACACGCACAGGAAGGACGGCGAGGATCTCACCCGGAAGGACGCAAACCAGGACGACGGAGCACAGGTGAGTACGGGCGTCGACGCAGCCGGGGTCCCCGAGGCGGCCATCCCCGAGCTGGTGATCATCTCCGGCATGTCCGGGGCCGGCCGCTCGACGGCCGCCAAGTGTCTGGAGGACCTCGGCTGGTTCGTCGTCGACAACCTCCCGCCGGCGCTGATCCCCACCATGGTGGAACTCGGCGCCCGCTCCCAGGGCAACGTGGCGCGGATCGCGGTGGTCGTCGACGTCCGTGGCCGCCGCTTCTTCGACAACCTCCGTGAGTCGCTGTCCGACCTCGACACCCGGGGTGTGACACGCCGGATCGTCTTCCTGGAGTCCTCGGACGACGCCCTCGTGCGCCGCTTCGAGTCGGTGCGCCGTCCGCACCCCCTCCAGGGCGACGGCCGCATCGTCGACGGCATCGCCGCCGAGCGCGAGCTGCTGCGCGAGCTGCGCGGTGACGCCGACCTGGTGATCGACACCTCCAGCCTCAACGTGCACGAGCTGCGGGCCAAGATGGACGCCCAGTTCGCCGGCGACGAGGAGCCCGAGCTGCGGGCCACGGTCATGTCCTTCGGCTTCAAGTACGGCCTCCCGGTCGACGCCGACCTGGTCGTGGACATGCGCTTCCTGCCCAACCCGCACTGGGTCCCGGAGCTGCGCCCCTTCACCGGCCTCAATGAGGAGGTGGCGGCGTACGTCTTCAACCAGCCGGGCGCGAAGGAGTTCATCGACCGCTACTCCGAGCTGCTCCAGCTCATCGCGGCCGGATACCGCCGTGAGGGCAAGCGGTACGTGACCATTGCGGTCGGCTGCACCGGCGGCAAGCACCGCTCGGTCGCCACCTCCGAAAAGCTCGCCGCCCGCCTCGCCTCCCAGGGCGTGGAGACGGTGGTCGTACACCGGGACATGGGACGGGAATGACGGGACGTACACCGCGGCTGGGCAGGCTGCGCCGGGCGGTGCCCGAGTCACGCGCCGCCCGACCCGCCGAGGCCCGTGGCGCCAGGCCACGCCGCCGGGGCGCTCAGCCCAAGGTCGTCGCCCTCGGCGGCGGCATGGGCCTGTCCGCCTCGCTCGCCGCGCTGCGCCGGATCACCGGCGATCTCACCGCCGTGGTCACCGTGGCGGACGACGGCGGCTCCAGCGGGCGCCTGCGTGACGAGCTGGGCGTGCTGCCGCCCGGCGACCTGCGCAAGGCGCTGGCCGCGCTGTGCGGCGACGACGACTGGGGCCAGACCTGGTCCCGCGTCATCCAGCACCGCTTCCACTCCAAGGGCGACCTGCACGACCACGCGGTCGGCAACCTCCTGATCGTCGCCCTGTGGGAGCAGCTCGGCGACCATGTCCAGGCCCTCGACCTGGTCGGCAAGCTGCTCGGCGCGCACGGGCGGGTGCTGCCCATGTCCGCCGTGCCGCTGGAGCTGCAGGCCCTGGTCAAGGGGCACGACCCGGACCGACCCGAGGAGGTCGACACCGTCCGCGGGCAGGCGAACGTCGCCCTCACCTGCGGCGAGGTGCAGTCGGTACACGTGGTGCCGCACGACCCGCCCGCCGTTCCGGAGGCCGTCGCCGCCGTCCGGGACGCGGACTGGGTGGTGCTCGGCCCGGGGTCCTGGTTCTCCTCGGTCATCCCGCACCTGCTCGTGCCGGAACTCCTGGACGCCGTCACCGAGACGAAGGCGCGCCGGGTACTCTCCCTGAACCTCGCGCCGCAGCCGGGAGAAACCGAAGGCTTCTCACCGCAGCGTCATTTGGAGGTTTTGGGACGACACGCCCCTAAACTCGCCCTGGACGTGGTGCTGGCCGACGAGGCTGCCGTGCCCGACCGCGATGTGCTCACCGAGGCGGCCAAGCGGCTCGGCGCCGCGGTCGAGCTGGCCCCGGTGGCCCGGACGGACGGGACGCCCCGGCACGACCCGGAGCTGCTCGCCGCCGCGTACGACCGTATTTTTCGGATGCATGGAAGGATCGGCCCATGGCGATGACGGCAGCGGTGAAGGATGAGATCTCCCGGCTCCCCGTCACCCGGACCTGCTGCAGGAAGGCGGAGGTCTCCGCCATTCTGCGGTTCGCCGGCGGCCTCCATCTGGTGAGCGGGCGCATTGTGATCGAGGCGGAGCTGGACACCGCGATGGCGGCGCGCCGGCTCAAGCGGGACATCCTGGAGATCTTCGGGCACAGCTCCGAGCTGATCGTGATGGCGCCGGGCGGACTGCGCCGCGGTTCGCGCTACGTCGTACGGGTGGTCGCCGGCGGTGACCAGCTGGCCCGGCAGACCGGTCTGGTCGACGGCCGGGGCCGCCCGATCCGCGGCCTGCCCCCGCAGGTGGTCTCCGGGGCCACCTGTGACGCCGAGGCGGCCTGGCGCGGTGCGTTCCTGGCGCACGGTTCACTCACCGAGCCCGGCCGCTCCTCCTCCCTGGAAGTGACCTGCCCGGGCCCCGAGGCCGCGCTCGCCCTGGTCGGCGCGGCCCGTCGGCTGTCGATCGCGGCGAAGGCCCGCGAGGTGCGCGGCGTGGACCGCGTGGTCGTCCGGGACGGCGACGCGATCGGCGCCCTGCTGACCCGCCTCGGTGCGCACGAGTCCGTGCTGGCCTGGGAGGAGCGCCGGATGCGCCGCGAGGTGCGCGCCACGGCGAACCGTCTCGCCAACTTCGACGACGCCAACCTCCGCCGCTCCGCCCGTGCGGCCGTCGCCGCCGGCGCCCGTGTCCAGCGGGCCCTGGAGATCCTCGGCGAGGAGGTCCCCGAGCACCTCGCGGCCGCCGGCCGGCTGCGCATGGACCACAAGCAGGCCTCCCTCGAAGAGCTGGGCGCCCTCGCCGACCCGCCGCTGACGAAGGACGCCGTCGCCGGCCGTATCCGCCGACTGCTGGCCATGGCCGACAAGCGGGCCCAGGACCTGGGCATCCCGGGCACGGAGGCGAACCTCTCCGAGGAGCTGGCGGACAACCTCGTCGGGTGAGGTGAGGGATCATCAACCAGCCGGTGCCGACGTCCACTTGGGAGGTCGGCACCGGTATTTGTCAGTCTTTGCGGCACTCTTGACGGGACCGTGATGTGGCATGAGCCTGGCAGTCATTCGTCACTGTGGCGAAACACTGCTAGGGGGGTTCATGAGACCCAGAGCGAGATCGATCCTCGCTGCCGGTGCGCTCCTGATAGGCGGAGCGAGTATCGCACCGATCGCCCAGGCACAACCGGGAAGTTCACAAGATAGCGACCCGAGCGAAGTCAAGGTCTTCCGCGCCGAAGTCACCAAGAAGCAGGTACCCCTGCTGCTGGCGGCCGGCCAGGACGGCCACGAACTCAGTGAGCAGGCGCCCGAGAAGGGCAAGGCCACCGTCGAGGTCTACCTCACCGACGACCAGGCCGAGAAGCTGGAGAAGCAGGGCGTCGAGCTCACCGAGCACGAGCTCTCCGCCAGTGCCGAGGCCCGTACCGACAAGGCCGCGGAGGGCGTGTACCGCCCGTACAGCGGTAGCGGGGGGCTCAAGGAGGAGATCGTCCGGACGGGGCAGGAGAACCCCGGCCTCACCAAGGTCGTCTCCATCGGCAAGACGGTGGGCGGCCAGGACATCCTGGCGCTCAAGCTCACCAAGAACGCCAAGAAGTCGAAGGACGGCTCCAAGCCCTCCGTCCTGTACGCGTCCAACCAGCACGCGCGCGAGTGGATCACGCCGGAGATGACCCGGCGCCTGATGCACCACTACCTGGACAACTACAGGACGGACAAGCGCGTCAAGAAGATCGTCGACTCGACCGAGCTGTGGTTCGTCCTCTCGGCCAACCCCGACGGCTACGACTACACCTTCCGGGACTCCAGCACCCGCCTGTGGCGCAAGAACCTGCGCGACATCAACGGCGACGGTGCCATCAGCACCGGCGACGGCGTCGACCTCAACCGTAACTTCCCCTACAAGTGGGGTTACGACGACGAGGGTTCGTCCCCGAACCCCACCAGCGAGACCTACCGTGGCGCCGCCCCGGGCTCCGAGCCGGAGACGAAGGCGCTGGATGGCTTGGAGCGCCGGATCGGCTTCGACTACGGCATCAACTACCACTCCGCCGCCGAACTGATCCTGTACGGGGTCGGCTGGCAGGTGGCCACCAACACCCCGGACGACGTCCTCTACAAGGCCCTCGCCGGCACGCCGGACAACCCCGCGATCCCGGGCTACCACCCGCAGGTCTCCTCGGAGCTCTACACGACGAACGGCGAGACGGACGGCCACGCCTCGAACGTCAACGGCATCGCGATGTTCACGCCCGAGATGTCGACCTGCCAGACCGCGTCGAACATCGACCCGAACGACCAGTGGAACGCCAGGGACTGCCAGTCGGTCTTCAACTTCCCGGACGACGAGAAGCTGATCCAGCAGGAGTTCGCCAAGAACGTCCCGTTCGCGCTCTCCGTCGCCGAGTCCGCCGCGCACCCCGACCAGCCGTCCTCCTCGCTCGGCCTGAAGGCCGCCGACTTCACCCCGGCCCCCTTCACCACGTCGTACTCCCGCGGCGCCGACCAGGAGGTCTCCGTCGTCGTACGCAAGTCCGTGCGCGACAAGGAGCTCAAGTACCGCGTCAACGGCGGCCGTACGCACGACATGGCACTCAGGCCCTGGAAGGGCGGCGAGACGTACGGCGGTGAGGACAACCTCTACTTCGACGAGTACCGCGCCAAGGTCGCCGACGGCGACCGGGGCGACAAGGTCGAGGTGTGGTTCACCGGCGAGACCAGGAGCGGAAAGAAGGTCTCCAGCGAGCACTTCACGTACACCGTGGCCGAACGGCCGCGCGCGGACGTCCTCGTGGTCGCGGAAGAAGGCGCCACCGCCGCCCACGCGCAGAAGTACGTCGACGCGCTCAAGGCCAACGGTCACCGGGCGATCGTCTGGGACGTCGCCACTCAGGGCGCGCCCGACGCGTTCGGCGTGCTCGGTCACTTCGACACGGTCGTCCACCACACCGGCGCGAACGTCCCCGGTAACGCCACCCAGCTCCAGCTGCGTGCCTACCTCAACGAGGGCGGCAAGCTGATGGAGGCGGGCGAGCAGGCCGGTGGCAACGTCGACCTCGGCGGCGGCACCCTGTCGAACGACTTCAGCCAGTACTACCTGGGCGCCTACTCCCGTACATCGCTCCCCGGCGCCACCGGCTTCACCGGTTCCGGCGAGCTCGGCGGCTTCACCGGAGCGCTCGGCGACGCCACCGGCAACCCGTTGGACAAGGCCGGGAGTTACAGCGTCACTTCGGACCAGCTGGCCGTCGACACCTACCCGCAGTTCGCCAGCGCGGGCGCGGGCCAGTTCGCCGGAACGGTCAACCCGTACGGCCCCTACGCGGGTTCGTGGATGGCGGCCGCCGTGCACACCGACGACGCCTACAAGCGGCTCTCCAGGACCGTCGACCTCACCGGTGTGACCGCGGCACAGCAGCCGACCCTGCGCACCCAATTGCTGTGGGACGTCGAGCCCGGCTACGACAACGTCCTGATCGAGGCCCACACCACCGGGGCCGAGGACTGGACGACACTCCCGGAGAAGAACGGCGCCGGCAGCAACGCCGTGCCGGCGGAGTGCGAGGCCGGCTTCTACATGGCCGAGCACCCCTGGCTCAAGCACTACCTGACGCAGTCTGCCGCAGGCTGCACCGCGTCCGGCACCAGCGGTCAGTGGAACGCCCTCACCGGCGCCTCCGCGGGCTGGAAGCAGGTGGAGTTCGACCTGAGCGCGTATGCCGGCAACTCGGTCGAGATCTCGATCAGCTATGTCTCCGACCCGGGCTTCGGCGGTCGCGGCGTCCTTGCCGACCAGGCCGCGCTCGTCGTCGGCGGCACGGCCACCGGGACCGAGGACTTCGAGACGTCGCTCGGTGCCTGGAGCGTGACCGGACCGCCCGCGGGCAGTCCGGCCGTCCTCAAGGACTGGGCGCGCACCGGGGCGCTGTTCCAGACATACGGTGCGATCACCACGGACGACACGGTGCTGCTGGGCTTCGGCCTGGAACACGTCGCCGCGCCGGCCGATCGAACGGCGCTCATCGGAAAGGCCCTCGACTCACTTGACGAGTGACACGCCGAGGTCAACCGTGCACAACGCACAGTGACCAAATCGAGTGATCCCGGCTTCCGGGCGGGGCGGTCCGTACCCCTACTGGCGGGTACGGACCGCCGTGCCGTGTATGAGGCATCTGGATGTCACCACGGAGGTCCCAGGGAGGTAGGGTCGTAGGCGGTCGGGGACATCCCAAACAGAGCTCGCCGGCACCGCATGGCCGGCGTACCAACGAGGAGATCGGTTCGTGACGATCCGCGTAGGCATCAACGGCTTCGGTCGTATCGGTCGCAACTACTTCCGCGCGCTGCTGGAGCAGGGTGCTGACATCGAAATCGTGGCTGTCAACGACCTGGGTGACACCGCGACCACGGCTCACCTGCTGAAGTACGACACCATCCTGGGTCGGCTCAAGCACGAGGTCACCCACACCGCCGACACGATCACCGTCGACGGCCACACCATCAAGGTGCTGTCCGAGCGCAACCCGGCCGACATCCCCTGGGGTGAGCTGGGCGTCGACATCGTCATCGAGTCGACCGGCATCTTCACCAAGAAGGACGACGCCGCCAAGCACCTCGCCGGCGGCGCCAAGAAGGTCCTCATCTCGGCTCCGGCCAAGGACGAGGACATCACCATCGTGATGGGCGTCAACGAGAACAAGTACGACCCGGCGAACCACCACGTCATCTCCAACGCCTCCTGCACCACCAACTGTGTGGCGCCGATGGCCAAGGTCCTCGACGAGAACTTCGGCATCGTCAAGGGTCTGATGACGACGGTGCACGCGTACACCAACGACCAGCGCATCCTGGACTTCCCGCACAAGGACCTGCGCCGCGCCCGTGCCGCCGCGGAGAACATCATCCCGACCACGACCGGTGCCGCCAAGGCCACCGCCCTGGTCCTGCCGCAGCTCAAGGGCAAGCTGGACGGCATCGCGATGCGTGTCCCGGTCCCGACCGGCTCGGCCACCGACCTGGTCGTGGAGCTGTCGCGCGAGGTCACCAAGGACGAGGTCAACGCGGCGTTCAAGAAGGCCGCCGAGGGTGAGCTGCAGGGCTACCTGTCCTACACCGAGGACGAGATCGTCTCCTCGGACATCGTCAGCGACCCGTCGTCCTGCACCTTCGACTCCTCCCTGACCATGGTCCAGGAGGGCACCTCGGTGAAGATCCTGGGCTGGTACGACAACGAGTGGGGCTACTCCAACCGCCTCGTCGACCTCACGGTCTTCGTCGGCAACCAGCTCTGATATATCCAGAGCAGGCGCATTGATGTGAGAGCAGGGCTCGGGCGGCGCAGGGACGCGCCTG